>CAXAFJ010000045.1:0-16233 GCA_963968025.1 uncultured Pseudomonadales bacterium
ACCACCTAGGCTATATTCAGATCGACAGCATCTCGGTGGTAGAGCGAGCCCATCACCATGTAGTGCACTCCAGAGTCCCAAAGTTCAAACCCTCCATGACCAATCAAATACTGCTGGATGGCTATATTTTTGAGTACTGGTCCCATGCCGCCGCCTTTCTGCCCATGACTGACTATCGTTTCTCCCTGCCCTACAAACAGGCGATTAAAAGCGGCCAAGTCCATTGGTATAAGAACCCGGACAAAAAGCTTATGGCTGAACTGCTGGCACGCATAGCCTCAGATGGCCCGCTACGATCCCATGACCTAGACAGCAACCGCAACAAGCGCTCAGGCTGGTGGGATTGGAAGCCTGCTAAGAAGGCACTTGAACAGCTGTATATGCAGGGGGATTTGATGGTCAGCAACCGCGAAGGCTTTCAAAAAACCTATGATCTCACTGAGTGTGTCCTGCCCTCTCAGGTGAATTCACAGATGCCCAGCACCAAAGAGTTCGCAGAGCACCTTGTGGATCAACAGCTGCGCTGTCATGGCCTGGTGTCACTTAAAGGGCTAACCTATCTGCGGCGTAATACTGACCTGCGCCAGGCGGTAAAAGCCTTGATCGACGAAAAATTGGTACAGGGGACTCTAGAGCAGGTGCAGGTAGGCAGTGGAGAAGTGTTTATCTTAGAGACCGGCGCTTTCGAGCATCCCCTCCCCCGACTGAGCAACCGCATGTTGATTCTCTCTCCCTTTGACAATGCGGTTATACAGCGTCAGCGACTGAATGCACTGTTTCAGTTTGACTATCAAATAGAATGCTATGTTCCTGCCGCCAAACGGCAATATGGCTACTTCTCCCTGCCGCTGCTGTATCGCGGTGAATTTGTAGGGCGCATGGATTGTAAGGCTCACCGGAAAACTCGCCATCTAGAGATTAAATTTCTGAGCTTGGAACAGCACTTTTTAAAACAGCTTAGGTTTGAAGAAGATTTGGTCTTTGCAGCATTTGCAGAGGCTATCAGGCAGTTCCGCGACTTTCAACAATGTGACTCAGTATCCCTAACTCAAACCGAGCCTAAAAATTTGCGCCAAAGTTTCGGCGATGTACTAAAGTTTTTAGCATAACCAGTTCGGATCAGCACAAGACACTTGTGTGTTTACATTATTGAGGGAAGCAATATGAAGACCATGACCTGCAGGCAACTAGGCGGCGCCTGTGAGCAATAATTCTACGCTAACTCCTTTGAAGAGATAGGCAAAATAAGTAAGCAGCACGCAATGCAGATGCTCAAGAAAAATGATGCAGATCATCTTGCAGCAATGGACGATATGCTGAAACTTATTCAAACACCGGATGCAATGACTAAATGGTTTGAAGGTAAAAGGCAGAAATTTGAAGCATTACCTGAGAACTAAAATATAATGGCCAGCCAGCTGACTGAAAATAGGGCTGGCTTTAATGATTTTATGGATGGATATTATGAAGATGAAAACCTATTTACCCCTACTCTGCACACTTGCACTACTAGCGGCTTGTGACAACGATCCAGTGTCGGAAACAGCGGTCATCTCTGAAACTGGGTACACCGATGTCGCCAGCGCAACACTAGAAGTAGCCCAGACAGCACCGGACTTTTCCCTGCAAGCGCTAAATGGTGACTGGGTCAAACTGTCCCAACTGAAGGGCAATAAAATATTAATGATCTTCTACCGCGGCCACTGGTGCCCATTCTGTGTTGGCCACCTGAAGGATATTCAAACTCTGCTGCCGCAGCTGGAGAAACGCGGCTATCAGGTACTGGCGATTAGCCCTGACGACGCAACAGGCATGCAGAAAATGGCCGAGCGCATGGATCGACCCTATCAGTTCCTCTCTGACGTCGATCTTGCCGTGACCGATCTGTATGGCATACGCAAAGACGAAGAACTGCCCCACCCCGCCATGATCTTGCTCGACGAGCAAAGCATAGTGCAGTGGTTCTACATTGGTGAAGACTACAAGGTACGACCTAGTGCAACGCAGTTGCAGCAAGTGTTGGATCGAATGGATTCCCAATAAAACAAAAAAAATGAAATAACAAATAGGAAAGCCTCTGCAATGGGGCCTTCTAACAGAGCATACAATCTACCTGCTTTTAGTTCTGCAAAATGATCAAAATCAACTAAAAAATCATTTCAATCTCGCAACAGATGAACGGCTTGATCAAAGCGATTAGCCGCTTTATAGTCGTTCGAAATAGTGAATCAATATTCTTAAGCAACGGAACTGCAAAGGGAAAAGAAGTCTTTAATTCAGCCTTCGCCAAATACCTAAAGCACCCATCACTGGATAAGGAGATCTAGAGTGAACCCCAATACTCAACAACCAACTAGCAAACCCATGCCCCCCGTAGCCATCGCCCTGGTCGCCTGCGGTGGCGGCGTTGTTGGCTATGACTACGCCAAATGGATGAAAGTATCGCCGCTGATCGGCGCAATCATTGGCCTGATTATCAGCGCCGTGATGGTCAATATCTTAAACCATATCATGCGTGATCCGGAGAGAAAGATCCGCGAAGGCTGCATCGGTCTTGGCGGATTTGCTGGGGTGATATTCGGCTTGACCGTCGCCATCGACAATAATACCGAAGGGCTAGGATTCTTTATTACAGCAGCGATTTTTGGCGGTATAGGCGCAGGTCTGGGAAGCATGGCCGCGTCGCTGCTGTCTTATGCCGCATTTCTACTACTCTTAGTGAGTCAGGGGCCAATTGGGTTTGCTATCCGGTCGGTGATACTGAATTCGAACTAGGCTATAAATAGCGATAGCAAAAATAGCGATAGCAATTTTGCTGGAGTTGAAAGTCAACATGGATATAGAACGGATGAACGCAAAGCGCCTAAGCAGAATTCAATTCTATCAACTCACCGTTCTCTTCAGTGTGTTCTTTGCCCTGCTCGGCTTTAGCTACAATGTCTGGCGCATGGAAGTCACTGAAGAAAATAGCAATATTCGCACCGCCTCCTTTGAAATATTACTGACACTGTCGTCACTAGAGCAGCTGGTTTACAGCGCTCACTACGATGGTGATCAGCAGGAAGGCAACCCGCGCAAAGGCTGGGTCAAGGTGGGGCTGATTGAGGATCTGAGCGTCCTTACTACGGATTCTGTTCAGGCCCAAGCGGCTGTTCTAAAAACGGTATGGTCGAATAACTGGGGGAGCATGATGGAAAATCAAGATTCAGCGGATCAGATAGTAACTGCTATCGATTCAACTCGCAGAGAACTCAAGCTGGTACTTAGGTCGCTTGAATAAACGGAAGCTTTTATTAAAGGAGAAACAACATGACAGTAAAACCCATTTCAGATGACTATCGAACAGTAACCCCCTACCTCAGTATCTCAAGTGCTAAAGATGCCATCGAGTTTTATAAGCTCGCATTTGGCGCGACAGAGATATTCCGTCTAAACACCCCAACTGGCGACATAGCCCATGCCGAAATCAAGATCGGTGACTCTGTAATAATGCTCGCGGAACCCTGCGAAGACAGCCCAATGCCAAGCCCAGACACACTCGGTGGATCTACGGTTGCTGTGCACCTTTATGTGGAAGATGTCGATGCCATGTTTGAGCAAGCGATTGACGCCGGCGCGTTGGATATCAAGTCTGTAGAAGATCAATTCTATGGCGATCGCATGGGCACATTAAAAGACCCCTTTGGCCATATCTGGTTTGTTAGCACCCATATAGAGGACCTGACGCCGGAGGAAATTCAGCAGCGGGCTGAAGCATTACATAGCTCGTAAGACAACTCGAAATATTGGGGCCAGACTCGAATTAAACGTTGTGACTTCGAATTAAGCGTTGTGACTCTGAATTAAGCGTTGTGACTCTGAATTATTCTAAGCAACATCCAGCCTGGTCCTAATTTGCCCTAAAGCCCAAGCTAACCTTGCTAAAAACACCAAAAAGGTATATTTTCTATACCATGCTAAGGTTTGAATTTGACGGCAAGAAGAGCCTATCCAATCAAAATAAGCACGGCCTAAGCTTCGAAGAGATTCAGGTTTTATGGCAAGACCCGTATTTGGTTGAGATACCAGCCATATCAGAGGGTGAGCTCCGATATATTGTTGTCGGTAAAATCGCCGACAAGCACTGGTCTGCTGTCATAACCTATCGCGAAGGCAATATAAGGATTATTTCTGCTAGGCGATCCAGAGAAACAGAGGTGGCGATCTATGAAAGCTAAAGATTTTGACAAGAAATTTGATGATAACAAGTCCGATATTGTCGGCGATCTTGATTTGTCTGCTATCAAGCGGCCCAACCAAAAGCAGAGACGCGTCAACGTTGATTTTCCTACCTGGATGATCGACTCCCTTGATAAAGAGGCTTCTCGGCTGGGAGTAACCCGGCAATCAATCATTAAAGTTTGGCTCGCAGAACGTTTAGAGCAGTCACTTGCAAACAAGTCAAAGCACTCGGACGCGGCATAGCTGCTTCTCGAGTTAGAAGCCTTAACCAAACATCAAGCTCAGTGCATTTCGCGCTGAGCTTTAATAATCAAACACCAGAGAACCCCAAAATGTCGATACATTGGTACCCCGGCCATATGCGCAAGGCCAGCAACGAGATGATCGAGTCATTGCCATTGGTCAATCTGGTGATTGAGGTGCTCGACGCGAGAATTCCTTTCAGTAGCTCAAATCCGTTTATTCAGGATCTGGTCACTGAGAAGCCTTCGATCAAGATCCTCAACAAGTGCGATCTGGCCGACCCTGAGATAACCAAGGTGTGGCAGGAGTACTATGAGCAGCAGGACAATACCAAGACCTTGGCGCTGGATCTGCAACACTTTGATCCAGCGAAGCAGGTGATTGAGCTGATCAATAAACTCTGCCCGCAGAAAGAGGGTCGCAATACGCTGGTGATGGTGACCGGTATCCCCAATGTCGGCAAGTCTTCACTGATTAACTGTCTCGCGGGCCGCCATATGGCCAAGACCGGTAATGAGCCGGCGGTGACTAAGGGACAGCAGCGCATCAATCTGCGCAACGGCATTATGCTGTTGGATACCCCGGGAATTCTCTGGCCGAAGATTGAGAATCCCAATGGCAGCTATCGACTGGCGACTACTGGGGCGATTCGCAATACGGCGGTCAGCTATGAGGACGTGGCGTTTTTTGCTGCGGAATTCCTCTTGGAAAAATACCCTGAGTTGCTGCAAAAACGCTTTAAGTTTGAGACGCTGCCCCGTAGTGAGATTGAGTTGCTGGAGATTATTGGCGCTCAGCGTGGCTGTCTGCGCAGTCGCGGCCAGGTGGATCTGGAGCGGGTCTCGACGATTTTTGTCAATGAACTGCGCGCTGGCACCCTGGGCAATGTGAGCTTCGAGACGCCTGAGATTATTGATGTTGAGATGCAGCAGGTTCAGGTGTTGAGAGCCGAGAAAGAAGAGCGCGAGAAGCTGCGTTTAGAGAAAGTTGCGGCGCGCCGTCGCAAAGCGAAAGCGAACCGTAAATAGTACTTAATTAAAAGCGCCTGTTAAACACTAAACATACTGCCCCGCCGCATAGCCTGAGGCCCAGGCCCACTGGAAATTATAACCCCCCAAATGGCCGGTCACATCCACCACTTCGCCGACAAAATACAGCCCTGGCTGAGTTTTGCACTCCATGGTTTTTGACGATAGCTGATCGGTGTCGACACCGCAGAGGGTGACTTCTGCTGTGCGATAGCCTTCGGTGCCGGAGGGTTTTAACTGCCAATCCGAGAGCTGCTGAGCAACTGCCAATAATTGCGCATCGGGAATTTCTGCCATGGCGGTTTCGGCGTACTTGGGCCAGTGCAATGTCTGCAAGGCTAACACCAACCCTTTTGAGAGATGATGGGATAGCAAATTGCGCAGCAGGCTTTTGGCACTGGTCTTCTTGTATCCGAGCAACAGTTCCCGAGCATCTTCGTCGGGAAGTAAATTCACTGCGATAGTCTGCCCCGGTTTCCAGTAGCTGGATAACTGCAGGGCTGCTGGACCGCTGATACCCCTATGGGTAAAGAGCATGTTCTCGCGGAAGCTGATGCCGTTGACCGACATATCCACATCCACTGCCAACCCGGAAAGGGTTTCTGAAATCTGCTTGATGCCGTCACTAAAGGTAAAGGGCACTAGACCGGCAGTGCGCGGCAGCAGGCTCAAGCCAAACTGCTCGGCGATCTCATAACCCAATCCGCTGGCCCCCATGGTGGGGATCGACAGACCGCCGGTGGCTATAACAAGAGACTTGCAATCATACTGCCCGGTGGAGGTTTGCAGACTGTAGCCCTGCTTACCTTCACCCTCTCCATCACCAACTTGATCAGCAGCCTTCACAGACTTGATCTCACATTTGGTTTTAATCACCACACCGGCCCGCTGACATTCATCGAGCAGCATGGCGAGGATATCTTTTGCCGACTCGTCGCAAAACAGCTCGCCGTGCTTGCGCTCGTGATAGGCAATGCCGTGACTTTCCACCAGCTCAATAAACTGCCATTGGTTGTAGCGATTCAGTGCTGAGATACAGAAGTGCGGGTTATTGCAGAGATAGTTTTCTGGGGTGATGTCGAGATTGGTAAAGTTGCAGCGGCCACCCCCAGACATAAGGATTTTTTTGCCGACTTTATTGCTGCTGTCGAGAACTAATACAGACTGACCCCGCTGGGCTGCAGTAAAAGCGCAGAACAGCCCGGCAGCGCCACCGCCAATAATAATCACGTCAGCGTTTTTCATTTTTGCTCGTCGGCGGTTAAGGCATTCCAGCGGGCTGCGACGGTCTCGCGACCCAGGCCTTCTAATAGGGCAATATTGCGCTCGGGAATCTGCTGGGGCATATCAACATTTTCCAATGCAGCAGTGACCATCTCTTCGCGCAAAAAATGAATCAGAGGATAGGGCGAACGATTGCTAAAGTGACTGGCGCTGTTTTTGTCTTCCCCATCAAACAGATACTGCGGATGAAAACTGGCCAGCTGAATAGTGCCATCGAGACCCAGCTCTTCCAACATGGCTTCGGCGTCGCTGAGAAAATCTAAGTAGTCTTCAAAACTGTGCAGCGTGCTGGGCATCACTAATAGGCTGGTGGCAATCTCGCCCTCGCTGCTCTGCTGAATTAAATCCAGCTCTGAGAGAAAGGCGTAGTGCAGTTGCTCAATATTATTAGCCTCACAGACATTGATACGCAGGGCCGGATCGGCGATCAATGGGCGGGCAAAAGGACAGAGATTGAGCTCGACAATAAAGCTCTGCAACCAGGCGCGGATATGTTTTTCAACTAGACTAGATTCGACCACAGACATATTTTTTAAGCGCTTTTAAAAGCGTCCCTTTGTACAGGCTTTTGAATCGACATTCACCCGCCATAAAAAACGCGATTATAGTCCTATTTTAGTGCAAAAGATGCTTTGCGTTTTTTAACTTTAGGGGTACTGTGGCGAAAATTTCAGCAGCCCCTTAATTGGACAAATTCGCCCATGCCTATACGTACTATGATCAACCTCTGGCCCCTGTTTATCGGACTGGCTCTGATCGGTCTCGCTGTCGGCGTGCAGAATAGTTTGTTGGGCATTCGCGCGGAACTTGAGGGCTTTGATGACTTTCTGATCGCCCTGCTGATGTCCTGCTATTTCGCCGGTTATATGATCGGTTCACGCCTAACCCCAGCGTTGATTGAGAGGGTCGGGCATATCCGTATTTTTGCCGCCCTCTCCGCAGTGGCCTCGGTGACCATTCTGGTTCATGCGCTCTATGTCGAGCCATGGGCCTGGGCGCTGATGCGCCTGCTTACCGGCTTTGCCTTCTCGACTATTTTTGTGGTCGCCGAGAGCTGGCTCAACCAAGCCTCGAGCAACGCCAACCGCGGACAGATACTGGCTATTTATACCGCCATCCTGCTATCGGGCATCTGTGCCGGGCAGTTTATGCTCAACCTTGCCAGCCCCGCGGGCTTTGAACTGTTTATATTAATTTCAGTGATGGTGAGCGTTGCCGCCGTGCCGATCCTGCTCTCGGTGATCGCCACCCCGCCACCGGACGAAACCGAGCGCGTCAGCATCGGTTACCTCTGGCATCGCACGCCTATGGGTGTGACCGGCATTGTTCTGTGCCAGTGGGTATCGAGCATTCTCTTTGGTATGGGTGCGGTGTATGCCACCAAACTCGGCTTTAGTATTGCTCAAGTGGCCAACTTTATGGGCGCGATGATGGCCGGCGGCATGCTCTTCCCCTGGCCCCTGGGCAAACTCTCCGACGCCATAGATCGGCGCTGGGTGATCGGCTATTCCTGCTTGGCCGCCGTGGTGGTGGCGATCATGATTAGCTTTGAGACTCAGGCTTCGGGAAGGCTCTACTTTCTGACCTTTTTGTTTGGTGGTTTTTCGCTGTCCCTTTACTCCTTGGTGGTTGCACTGACCAATGATCACCTGCGCCCGAGAGAAATTATTCCCGCCAGCGGCACAGTGATTTTGATCGCCGGTTTGACCTCGGTGACAGGACCTATAACCGCGGTGTTCTGGCTTGAGATCTTCGGCTTGCAGTCGTTCTTTATTCTGCTCGCCTCCTGCCTATTGTTACTTGGCGGTATCAGTATCTGGCGGGTGCTGACGATTCCCGCACTGCCTGCCGAGTACAAGGTTCAGAGTACATTACAGGCGGCGACTGTGCCGGTGGGTACGGTGTTGCACGTTGAGGAAGAGATTCCGGCTAGTGACGATTTAGAGGCGGCTTAGAGCTGACACTTATATTGAGGCGTCGGGTTGGCAGGTTGGCGGGTTATTTTTTGTCTCGAACCGCCTCATAACCTTTTTTAACTGCCTTGATGCCAGAGCCAAGCACCTCTAATAAATTCAGGTCATCGTACTGGGTATTAATTGTTTGGATAGTTTTTTGCAGCTGCCTCTGCCGTTGCAGTAAAAGCTCAGGCTTGTCGTCAGATAAAGCAAGCATTGCATCAAGATGTTCAAGTTCATAGGTTAGCGTTCTTACCCGCGCCATATCTCTCTTAAATTTAGCCGTCACAGTTACTGGCTGCTTAAAGAGCAGCGCTAAATCTCGCTCATAGCGCCGCGGTTTTGATCTCGCTGAGGGTTCAGGTTCATTGTTATCGCAATTGTGGATTTCGGATAGCTTTTCAACAGGATCACAATTCAAAACCACAGAATCTAAAAACTGATCAATTGCGGATACTCTATGATCAGATGGCACGTTCTTAGCGCTAGCTTTTGAGATTGCTGCGGCGGGAACTGAGCGGGAATTAATTTTAGGCGCGGCTTTTTTGACCGGTTGCTTGTGACCAGCAGTACTCACCGGCTGCACGGCCTCAACGGCTGCAGCACTGCTCTTTTGAGCCTCGGTGTTAGTCGACGCGGGGCGAGCCTGCTGAAAGTAAACTCGAACAGTTTGAGCAGGAACCACCCTAACCTTATTCCCCAGATTGTCCCTATTCACCAAAAATACCGTTACCAGCCCATGTAACAAAATACTTAGCAACAGTGACTGGTTCAAATAGCGACGCGGCTGGTCAGATAATGAGCCAATATGTGTGCGCTCTCCTGCGATCATTTAGGTCGAAATCCTTTTCCGATTGATAAAGCTCTCTTTCGACCCTTTTCGGCATAAAAGGTTCTAGAGCCAATAACCCAACCCCTTCCGGCTATAGGCGCAAGATCAAAATACGCGCACAATAAGGGCAATTGATCGCAGTTTAGAGCGGCAACGTAATCAGTTCACAATAATAAAAAAACATAAAAGGGCACCACGCAAATGTCACTGACCCCCAAGCTCTTCAGCGCCGCACTAATAGCAACCCTAGCAACTCTAGTAACCTTTATAGCAGGCTGTGCCGAGAAATTCTCGGCTGCTGATTATCAAAATCTCAACGCTAAATACAATGTCGTGATTGAGCGTGATATCCGCGGCGTGCCGCATGTTATAGGCGAGCGCGATGTGGACGCCGCCTTTGGTTTTGCCTATGCCCAGGCAGAAGACAATTGGGAGTTGGTTTACGACACTATCGATTTTTATCGCGGCACCGCGGCCAAGACCAAGGGGCCCGACTCTGCAATCACCGATTTTTTAGTCAAGTGGCTGGGTATCTGGGAGGACATTGATGCCCACTACGAGACCGAGCTATCCCCTGAGATTCGCGCCTACATCGAAGCCTATGCCGATGGCCTAAATTATTATGCTGCCATCAACCCAGAGCGGGCCGTGGCCGAGCTGCCGATTACAGGCAAAGATATTATCGCCGGCTATATGTTCCGCCATATCCTCTTCTACGGCTTTGACGGTGTCTTGAAGGAAGTCATGAGCAGTGAGCGCCAACAGCCCATCAGCACCGCCAACGGCGTTATCTATAACGGTTTACCTGTAGGCTCCAATGCCTCAGCCATTTCCCCGGCCAACAGTACTGATGGGGCGACACGTTTAGCCATCAACTCCCACCAGCCAGCGACAGGTCCGGTGGCATGGTATGAGGCACATATACAAAGCGCTGAAGGCTTAAATGCCATGGGTGGATTATTTCCCGGCAGCGCCACTATTGGCGTTGGCTTTAATGAGAATATTGCCTGGGGCGCGACGGTTAACAAACCCGACCTGGTGGATGTCTATGTACTGGATATCGACCCCGAGAATCCACTGCGCTATCGCATGGATGGTGAATGGCACGACCTCGAAGTCACCGAGCTTGAGGTTGACGTTAAGTTATGGGGCTTTCTGCCCTGGACCGTATCCGAACTAGGCCTGCGCTCAGCCCACGGCCCAGCACTGCAAACCGATCACGGCACCTATGCCATTCGCTATGCCGGCATGGGCAAGATGCGCCAAGTAGAGCAGTGGCTGGCCATGAACAAAGCACAGAACCTCGAACAGTGGCGCGATGCCCTGCGCATCCACAGCTTTGCCAGCTTTAACTTTGTCTACGCCGACCGCGACAGCAATATTATGTTTGTCCACAACTCCCTGACCCCAGTGCGGGTTGCCGGTTACGACTGGACCCAGTATCTGCCAGGCGACGACAGCAGCCTGATCTGGCAGGACTATATGCCCTTCGACAAGCTGCCCCAGGTGATTAACCCAGAATCTGGCTGGATTCACAGCGCCAATCAGAGCCCTTTTTTTATCACTGCAGAAGGCAGCAATCCGAACATATCCGACTATCGTCTGGAGGATGGCTTCCCGACGCGGATGACCAATCGCGCAGTGCGTGGGTTGGAGATGTTTGCCGAACTCAGCCCGATCTCTGAGGAAGAGTTCTCGCAGATTAAACACGACAAAAAATACAGCCCCAACTCCCGAGCCGTGGGTTTCCTGCAGGGGGCAATCAACCTGCCTCTGGCTGATTCTGATGAGCAATACTATGTCGATGCCCAGGCTAGGATTCGCGACTGGGATCTATCCACTGATATCGAAAACCGCGGTGCGGCCATGTCCACCTGTGTGATCGGTGCCGAATGGCTGGCCGAGCAAAAGGGCGAGCCGACACCCGATGTGGCCGAAGCCTTCTATTATTGTGCCGACAGACTGATGGCCGCCACAGGTCGTATAGACCCACTGTGGGGTGATGTTAACCGCCATGTGCGCGGCGATCTCAACCTGCCAGTAGGTGGCGGCCCAGATACCTTGCGCGCTATTTATGCTCTAGGCATGGAGGAAGATGGCTATCAAACCAATATAGCCGGCGACGGGCTCTATTATTTTGTCTCTTGGGACGCGCAAGGGGTGCAGAAGATTCGCGGCGTGCATCAGTTTGGTTCAGCGACACTGGATACCGAGTCGCCCCACTACGCCGATCAGACCGAGGACTATGCCGCAGAGATACTCCATGACCCGCTATTTGATTCGAAACTGCGCAAGGACAAAATCACTCGGCGCTATAAGCCGGGAGAGTAAGGAATAAACACAAGAGCCCATTGGCAATTATCAGCAGGTGCACAAGGACGCTTGGGTTAAAGCAAATATCGCCGCAGTCACTTGTGATTACTCTGCCTTGGAGTGGATATTTGATCGCTGTATAGATGACCCCTTAACTGAGAAGTAACACTAAGACCTTTATACACCGAACAATAAAAAAGACCTGCTCGCAGGGAACAGTAGACGCATTACATGCTTTAAGCTCTAATGCGTCAGCGAACCATCAATAGCGAACCATCAATAGCGAGCCATCAATTAACTCAACTCGAAGCGACAAACACTCACAATAATAAGAAGAATTCTATGAGCAACCTTTTCAACCCTCTAACACTGCCCTCTGGCGCAACCCTGAAAAACCGCTTTATTCTAGCGCCCCTGACCAATTCCCAGAGCCATGTAGACGGCACCCTCTCTGACGCGGAATATCACTGGCTGACCAAGCGCGCTGAGGGCGGTTTTTCCCTGACTATGACCTGCGCGGCACATGTTCAGGCTGTGGGGCAAGGCTTTCCCGGTCAATTGGGCATTTTTTCCGATGACCACCTCGAGGGTTTAACCCGCCTTGCCGCGGGTATCAAAGAGCACGACAGTGTCTCCCTGGTGCAGCTGCATCACGCCGGCATGCGCTCCCCCACAGAGTTAATTGGCGAGCCACCCGTCTGTCCATCAGATAACGAAGAGACCGGCGCCCGCGCTATAACCACCGAAGAAGTTGAGCAACTCAGCGAAGACTTTATTGCCGCCGCCGAGCGCGCCGAAAAGGCCGGCTTTGAAGGGGTCGAACTACACGGTGCCCACGGTTATATTCTGGCGCAGTTTTTAAGTGGCACCATTAATCAACGCCAGGATCAATACGGCGGTAGCTTAGAGAATCGCGGTCGACTTATTCGCGACATTATCGACGGTGTGCGTGCCCGCTGTAGCCCCGGCTTTATTCTCGGCCTGCGCCTTTCACCGGAACGCTTTGATGTGGAGCTCGCCGATATGTTGGCCTTTACTCAGACAATTCTCAGTGATGGAAAGATCGACTTTCTCGATATGTCACTGTGGGATGTTTTTAAAGAGCCAAAAGAAGAAGAATTTAAAGGCCGCACACTGCTGTCCTATTTTACTGATCTCGAGCGCGGCAATATTGCTCTGGGCATTGCTGGCAAGCTGCGCACCCCGGAAGAAATACGTCAGGCCATGGCCGCCGATATCGATTTTATCCTGCTCGGCCGCGCCGCCATTTTGCACCATGACTACCCATTGCAGATGCAAGTCGATGGCGATTTTCAGCCGGTCGCTAACCCGGTTTCGGTGGAGCACTTGCGCAGCGAAGGCCTGAGTGACACCTTTGTTGAATATATGAGAAATTGGAAGGGTTTTGTCGCTGAGTGACAGAATAAAGACATTATTAAATGCAACTAAATTGGTTAGATGAAGACACCCCTACCCCCGCAAAGCTGTCAGTGGGCTTCCCGGAAAAAATGGTCTTGCTCGATCTCGAGACCACTGGCGGCAAGGCGACGCGCCACCGGATTATTGAAATTGGTCTGGTGGTAGTCGAGCAGGGCGAGGTCATCGAGCGCTGGCAATCCTTTGTTGACCCAGAGACCATGCTACCGCCGTTTATTCAAAAGCTGACCGGCATAGCCCCGAGCATGTTGCGCGGCGCACCGCTGTTTTCTCAGGTAGCCGACAAACTGCTCAGCTACCTGGATGGCCGCACTCTGGTGGCCCACAATGCGCGCTTTGATTACAGCTTTCTGAAACAAGAATTTGAGCGAATCGGTGTCAGCTATAACACCGCGCCCCTGTGCTCGGTTAAATTTAGCCGCAGCCTCTACCCGCAGTTTAAACGTCACGGCCTGGATCAAATTATTCAGCGCTTTCAGCTGCCCATAGAAAATCGCCATCGGGCAATGGATGACGCGGAAATGATCCAGCGTTTTTTCCTTAAATCCTCGGCGCTATTTTCCGAAGAAGAGATCAGCGCTACCTGTGCCAGTCTATTAAAAAACCCGGCACTGCCGCCATTATTGAAAGCCAGCGCACTGAAAAAATTGCCCGCTTCAGCTGGTGTCTATTATTTTTACGATGCCAATGGCGCACTGCTCTATGTGGGTAAGAGCGTGAATATTCGCACCCGAGTGATGAGTCATTTTTCAGGGGACCACAGCAATCCCAAAGATCTGCAGATCAATAATAAGCTGGCCCATATAGAGTTTGATAAAACGCCCACTGATTTAGGTGCTCAGATTCGCGAGAGCAATCAGATCAAAGCGCTGCACCCACTCTATAATCGCCGTCTGCGCAAAACCAAAAAACTCTATCAATATCGCTGCGACGAAGACAGCAATGGCTATCAGCGTATTGCCATCGAAGCAGTTGAGTTGGACACGGCCAATGAATCAGACAGCGCAGAAGAGCGCTTTGGACTATTTCGCTCGCCGCGTCAGGCATCCAAGCAGATCGAAAAGCTCGCCGACCATTATTTTCTCTGCCATAAATTGCTCGGTTTGGAATCTGCCACTGCAACCGCACCTGCCAATCAAAAACCCTGCTTTCGCGCCCAGCTAAAAAAATGTTTTGGCGCCTGTCATGGTGCTGAAACTCCCGAGAACTACAACCAGCGTGTCAGCGCCGCGCTGAAAACCTATCAGTTAAAAATGTGGCCCTACCCAGGCCCGATTTTGATTGAAGAGCGGGATATGCAGGATCCAGAACATGTCGCCTTTCATGTGGTCCACAACTGGCGCTATATGGCCAAGCTGACCCTGATCGAAGATCTCTATGACCATGGCTATCAGCTGGCTGGTGCTCGACAGGGTATGAACTTAAATGAAGGCCTAAATGAAAGCTTTAACGAGAGCCACCAGCGCACAGCCACCCCCAGCGATGATCGCTTTGATCTGGACATCTACTTTATTCTGGTGCGCTTTTTGGTGGACGCCGAAAAAATGAAGATGAACAACCTCAAGATCTGGCCGCTCACCTCCTGCTAAAGCCTACTTGGCAGTCAATTTTTTCTGCAGTGCCATAGTCTGCTTAGTCGCTGCAAAAACACTCATTGAAGGATCCGCCTGACCGCTGCGGCCGAGGGCGTCGATCTGACTGTAGTACCAGTACTGAGTGGCAAAGGCGGCCATGGCACGCAGCGGTTTCCAGCGCTGTAAAAACGACAGCCACGAAGGAAATAGCGAGAGTCCATTCTCATACCGCGGCAGCTCTGCCAAACCATTAATCAGCTGATTGGGTGCATCGGTCATCACGCACATCGGGCGACCCAGACCAATCAGATCGGCTCCACCGCTATCCAGAGCCTGCTGCATAGCCAGACTCTGACGAAAGCCGCCAGTGACCATCAGCGGCACCGAGATGTGCTTGCGCATGGCTAGGGCAAAGTCGACAAAATAGGCTTCGCGAACCATGGTAGATTCCGCCACCTGTTGTTTTTCTTCCGCTTCCATACCCTCCAGACCTAATAACTTAGGCTGTTCATAAGTGCCGCCGGATATTTCGATAAGATCGACGCCGGCCTGTTCCAGCCAGGCAACCACCTGCACGCTCTCTTCAAAATCAAATCCGCCTTTCTGAAAATCGGCGCTGTTAAGTTTAACTGCCACAGGGAAATCAGGCCCCACTGCTGCGCGAACAGCGGCCACGGAATCTAATAATGCCTTGGCACGATTGGCGAGACTGCCGCCATAATCATCGGCGCGTTGGTTGCTGCGCGGGCTGAGAAACTGCGAGAGTAGATAACCATGGGCCGCATGCAGCTGGACACCGGTAAAACCAGCGTCTTTTACTGCCGCCGCGCAAACTGCAAAGCGGCGCACAATCTCTTCGATCTCAGCAATGGTTAAAGCCACCGGCTCGCCAAATTGCCCCCCGGGCAAACCCAACTTGACCGCAGAGGGCGCCTTCGGATTAGGGTTAATAATTTTTTGTGTCTGACGACCGGCATGGCTTATTTGCGCCCAAAAATGGTTGCCATTGCGCGTTGCCGCAGTGGCCCAGCGGGACAGTGCTGCCTGCATTTCTGGGTTGGGCGGGCAATCAATTACCACATTGCCCGGACGCTCAAGATGGTCGCGGTCGATCTGAATATTCCCCGACAGCAGCATTCCCGAGCCGCCATCACTCCAAATACCATAGAGAGTTTCCAGTTCGATTCCGGGCACGCCAGCGGCGCTGGCAAGCCCCTCAGTCATGGCCGCTTTGGCAAAACGGTTGGCAATGGTGGCACCGCAGGGAAGCGACAGGCTGTCAGTGAAATTAATGCTCATGGCATTTAGGCTCTTATTATTAGTTTGATTATTAGTTTGATTATTAG
>CAXAFJ010000046.1:0-15656 GCA_963968025.1 uncultured Pseudomonadales bacterium
TCAGCGGATATAGAGCCTTCAGCGGATATAGAGCCCTCAGCCAATAAAGAGCCCGCAGGGCATAAGAGAGTACCTAGCCCATATTTTTCTTCATAATCGCCGCAGCCACAGCCTTCGGCGCTTCGGCATAACGATCAAATTCCATGGTAAAGGTGGCGCGACCCTGAGTTGCGGAGCGCAGATCTGTGGCATAGCCAAACATCTCTGCCAGCGGCACTTCCGCATCGATAACCTTGCCCATGGGACTGTCGGCCATTCCCAAAATCATGCCGCGACGGCGATTCAAGTCACCCACCACATCGCCCATATTGCCTTCTGGGGTAACCACCTCGACTTTCATCATCGGTTCCAACAATACAGCGCCACCCTCATCTTTAAGGTCTCTGGTGGCCAGTGAACCGGCGATCTTGAAGGCCACTTCCGAGGAGTCGACATCATGATAGGAACCGTCATAGAGGGTCGCCTTAACACCCAATAGCGGATAACCAGCCAGCACACCGTTCTGCATTTGCTCAGAGATGCCCTTCTCAATCGCTGGAATATATTCTTTGGGAACGGTTCCGCCGACAATCTCATTGACGAATTCCAGTCCTTCAGCGCCCGGGTCTTCAGCGGGTTCAAACTTCAGGCAGACATGGCCATATTGACCACGACCGCCGGACTGACGAATAAACTTGCCTTCGATATCACAGCTCTTGGTGATGGTTTCACGGTAGGCTACCTGGGGCTGACCAATATTGGCTTCAACGGTAAACTCGCGACGCATGCGGTCCACAAGAATATCCAAGTGCAGCTCACCCATTCCAGAGATAATCGTCTGGCCACTCTCCTGGTCGGTCTTCACTCTAAAAGAGGGGTCTTCTTGAGCCAGCTTGCCCAGAGCCACGCCCATCTTGTCTTGGTCCGCCTGAGTTCGCGGCTCTACGGCAACCGAGATAACCGGCTCGGGAAAGACCATGCGTTCAAGAATGATCTTGGCATTCTCAGCACAGAGCGTATCGCCGGTGGTGGTATCTTTAAGGCCAATAGCGGCAGCTATATCGCCCGCCAGCACCTGATTAATTTCTTCGCGGCTATTGGCATGCATCTGCACCATGCGGCCTATTCGCTCTCGCTTCATCTTGATCGAGTTATACACGGCAGTGCCGGTCTCGAGCTTGCCGGAGTAGACGCGCATAAAGGTTAGCGTCCCGACAAAGGGGTCGGTGGCGATCTTAAACGCCAGTGCAGCAAAGGGCGCTTCGTCGCTAGCCTCTCTTACACCTTGCTCGCCATTTTCCAACTCACCTTCTATGGCTTTCACTTCGGTGGGTGACGGCAGGTACTCAACCACTGCGTCTAATACACCCTGTACGCCTTTGTTCTTAAAGGCTGAACCACCAAGCACCGGAACGATTTCATTGGCTAGAGTACGCATACGTAGCCCCTGCTTGATCTCACCTTCGGTTAAAGGCTGATCATCGAGGTACTTGTCCATTAAGGCTTCATTGGCTTCAGCGGCAGACTCGACAATAAAGTCGTGCATCTCCTGACATTCGTCGAGCATGTCTTCGGGGATCTCAGCATATTCAAAGGTCATACCCTGATCGGCGTCATTCCAGTAAACCGCTTTCATCTTGACCAGATCCACTACGCCTTTAAATTCTTCTTCGGCGCCAATGGTCATTTGCAATGGCACTGGGATAGCACCGAGACGCTCTTTGAGCTGGCTGACTACCATTAGATAGTCAGCACCGGCGCGGTCCATCTTGTTGACGAAGACCAGCCGTGGAACTTCGTATTTGTTCGCCTGACGCCATACGGTCTCAGTTTGTGGCTGAACCCCTGAGGAACCACAGAGTACGATAACAGCACCATCTAGGACCCGCAGTGAACGCTCTACTTCAATGGTGAAGTCGACGTGCCCCGGGGTGTCGATAATATTGATGCGATGGTCTTTAAACTGGGCATTCATACCCTTCCAAAAACAGGTGGTGGCGGCGGAGGTGATAGTGATACCGCGCTCCTGCTCCTGCTCCATCCAGTCCATGGTTGCAGCGCCATCGTGAACCTCACCAATTTTGTGCGACAGACCGGTGTAGAACAGCACGCGCTCGGTGGTGGTGGTTTTGCCGGCATCTACGTGGGCGCAGATTCCGATGTTGCGATAGCGACTGATGGGGGTTGCGCGAGACACGGTATATTCCTCTAGGAGCTAAATACTAAATGGCTTGTTAAAAACCTAATCATTAAAAACGAAAAAAGGCGGCCATAACAGCCACCTTTTTTGCGCAAGATTACAATTGACAATAATCTTTTAGAAACGGAAGTGAGAGAACGCCTTGTTGGCTTCTGCCATACGGTGGACATCTTCACGTTTCTTTACTGCTCCGCCTTTACTTGCAGCTGCATCGATCAGCTCACCAGCAAGACGTTGCGGCATAGACTTCTCGCCGCGATTACGAGCGTACTCTACCAACCAACGCATCGCCAGTGCAGTGCGTCGCGAGGGACGAACTTCAACTGGGACCTGGTAGGTTGCGCCACCCACACGGCGGGATTTAACTTCCACCATAGGTGCAACGTTTTCTAACGCTTCTTGGAACACTTCAACTGGATCTTTCTTGAGACGCTGTTCAACTAGATCAAGCGCTCCGTAAACAATCCGCTCAGCAACAGATTTCTTGCCGCTGACCATAACCATGTTCATAAACTTAGCTAGCGTGACATTTCCAAATTTAGGATCTGGCAGAATGTCCCGCTTTGCCGCTACTCTTCTTCTTGGCATCGTTTTGCCCTTCTCTTCAGGTTTTTCCTAGGGATAGGCCCTAGCCTTACTTGGTTGTATTACCGATTCTTACGCAAGTCGTCTTTCTGGCACTACGCTTTAGGGCGCTTAGTACCGTACTTTGAACGACGCTGTGATCGACCGTTTACACCCGCTGTATCCAATGTGCCACGTACCGTATGGTAGCGAACACCTGGAAGATCTTTTACACGACCACCACGAATCAAGACAACGCTGTGCTCTTGCAGATTGTGACCTTCGCCGCCAATGTATGAAGTAACTTCAAATCCACTGGTTAAACGAACGCGACAAACTTTACGCAATGCAGAGTTTGGCTTCTTCGGAGTCGTTGTGTAAACACGGGTACATACACCACGGCGCTGCGGGCAGGCCTGAAGTGCTGGTACGTCACTCTTACTGACTTTGCGTTTTCTCGGCTTACGAACCAACTGGTTGATCGTTGCCATGCAATTTTTCTCCAAAAATAAAAAATACCTTCTTATTGAAGGCCATACATTCCTTGAACCCTGTCGCTATGCCGACAATCAGATCCAAAAGGGAGCGGCATTCTAAATACCGCACATCCGGGAGTCAAGCGAACATTCCCTTTACCCTTGCAGTGCTATGACCCTTGGGTCGTAACACTGCGCGGATAAACTATCGGGGATGCCTGCAATAGTCCCTTATTCTTTTATCAAATCTCGATATTTAACGCTTCGCTCAAGGCTGCTTCGACGTCCGCTGCGGTCATGGTGACCTCAGGCGCCGCTTCAGCTTCACGAGTCTTGCGTCGCTGAGCGTGATAAGCCAAACCAGTTCCCGCAGGAATCAGTCGACCTACTACCACGTTCTCTTTCAGGCCGCGCAGCGGATCGGCTTTGCCGGTAACCGCAGCTTCGGTGAGCACTCGCGTGGTCTCCTGGAAAGAGGCTGCCGAGATAAAGCTTTCGGTGGCCAGTGAGGCTTTGGTAATACCGAGCAGTTGACGATCAAACTTAACCGGCTGCAGTCCCTCTTGACGAAGACGCTCATTCTCCACCAGAACACGTCGGTACTCGACCTGTTCACCGCGGATCATAGTCGCTGAATCAGCCATATCGGTGATTTCAACTTTGCGCAACATCTGACGAATGATAACTTCAACGTGCTTATCATTAATCTTCACGCCCTGGAGTCGGTAGACTTCCTGGATCTCGTTGACGATGTACTTGGCCAACTCACTGATGCCCTTAAGACGCAGGATATCGTGTGGAATTGGCGGCCCATCAGAGATCACTTCACCCTTCTCAACGTGCTCACCCTCAAACACACTGAGGGTACGCCACTTGGGGATCAGCTCTTCGTAATGCAGCTTGCCGTTAGGCAATGGCTGACCGTCGTCTGGAGTGATAACCAAGCGCAACTTGCCCTTAGTCTCTTTACCCAGAGTCACGGTACCCGTGATCTCGGCCAAGATGGCAGGATCTTTCGGCTTACGGGCCTCAAACAGATCGGCAACACGTGGCAGACCACCTGTAATATCCTTAGTACCACCAGAGTCCTGTGGAATTCTTGCGATAATCTCACCGATATCAATGGTACTGCCGTCGACAATATTGATACTGGCGTTAGCAGGCAGAGGATAGTGCGCAGGAACGGTTGAGTTCGGGAAGTGCAACTCTTTACCTTTGCTGTCGCTCAGAGAGATCATTGGCTTGAGATCTTTACCAGCCGCTGGACGCTCGTTCGGGTTGATGATCGAAATACTGGTCAAACCGGTCATGTCGTCAGTTTGCTGACGAACACTTAAGCCCTCTTCCATTCCAGAGAAAGAAGCCTTACCAGCCACTTCACTGACGATTGGGTGAGTGTGCGGATCCCAAGTTGCGATCACAGCACCGGCTTCCACTTTGGAACCGTCTTTAATTTTGATCAGAGCGCCGTAAGGAAGCTTATAGCGCTCGCGCTCACGACCGTTCTCATCGGCAATGGCCAGCTCACCAGAGCGAGACACGGCAATGAGGTTGCCTGACTTATTCTCAACCGTCTTGAGGTTGATAAGACGGGCTACACCGTTCTGCTTAACTTTAACGCTGTCCACTGCAGAGGCACGAGATGCCGCACCACCAATGTGGAAGGTACGCATAGTTAGCTGTGTACCCGGCTCACCAATTGACTGAGCAGCAATAACACCTACTGCCTCGCCCTGGTTGACGCGGTGTCCACGAGCCAGATCGCGACCGTAGCATGAGGAACAGATGCCGTGACTCACTTCACAGGTGATTGGTGAGCGTACGATAACTTCATCGATACTCTGAGCTTCAATACGCAAGACCCAGTTCTCATCAATCATGGTGCCAGCGGGGACAGCAATTTCTTCGCTGCCCGGCTTGTTAACGTCTTTGGCAACAACACGGCCGAGAATACGATCACCCAGAGTTTGGATAATATCGCCACCCTCAATAACCGGCGTCATCAACAGACCTGCAGTGGTACCGCAGTCAACTTCTGTCACTACCACGTCCTGGGCAACATCCACCAGACGACGTGTCAGATAACCGGAGTTAGCTGTCTTAAGTGCTGTATCCGCTAGACCCTTACGAGCACCGTGAGTGGAGATAAAGTACTGGAGTACGTTAAGACCTTCACGGAAGTTAGCAGTAATAGGTGTCTCGATGATCGAACCATCTGGACGCGCCATCAGACCACGCATACCAGCCAGCTGACGAATCTGCGCCGGGCTACCACGGGCGCCGGAGTCGGCCATGATAAAGACGGAGTTGAAGGAATCTTGCTGCTCTTCCTCACCGTTTTTATTGATCACGCTCTCGGTACTGATACCTTTCATCATTGACTTGGCGACACGGTCATTGGCCTGAGACCAAATATCGATAACCTTGTTGTATTTTTCACCCTGAGTCACCAGACCAGAAGCAAACTGACCTTCGATCTCACGGACCTGCTCATCAGCAGCAGCGATAATCTCGTGCTTGTCATCGGGAATAACGAAGTCGTTGACACCGATTGACGCGCCAGAGCGAGTCGAGAAGTCAAAACCTGTGTACATCAGCTGATCGGCAAAGATAACCGTGTCTTTTAGTCCAACACGGCGATAGCACTCATTGATTACCAATGAGATGGCTTTCTTAACCATCGGCTTGTTGACCAATTCAAACGGGAGACCCTGAGGGACGATTTGCCATAACAGCGCACGACCAACGGTGGTGTCGATAATATTGGTTTCGTCAGTCTTCTCACCGGTGACTTCGTCTACAAGTACTTCGTTGATACGTACTTTAATACGTGTCTGAAGTTCAACTTTGTCGGAGTAGTAGGCGCGAGATACTTCGCTGCCGTCAGCAAAGACCATGCCTTCGCCACGACCATTAACCTTGTGACGAGTCATGTAGTAGAGACCCAAGACCACATCCTGAGAAGGAACGATAATCGGCTCACCGGATGCGGGCGACAAGATATTGTTTGTCGACATCATCAGGGCGCGGGATTCCATCTGCGCTTCGATTGTTAATGGCACGTGTACTGCCATCTGGTCACCATCGAAATCGGCGTTGTAGGCCGCACAAACCAATGGGTGCAATTGAATCGCTTTACCTTCAATCAGTACCGGCTCAAATGCCTGGATACCGAGACGGTGAAGTGTAGGTGCACGGTTGAGCAGTACTGGATGCTCGCGAATAACCTCTTCGAGAATATCCCAAACGACGGGCTCTTCGCGCTCAACCATTTTCTTAGCGGCTTTGATCGTTGTGGCCAGGCCACGCAGTTCTAGCTTGCTGAAGATAAACGGCTTAAACAGCTCAAGTGCCATACGCTTAGGCAGACCACATTGATGCAGACGCAGAGCGGGACCAACAACAATTACCGAACGTCCAGAGTAATCAACACGCTTACCGAGCAAGTTCTGACGGAAACGACCCTGCTTACCTTTGATCATGTCGGCAAGTGACTTCAGAGGACGCTTGTTCGAGCCAGTGATGGCACGACCGCGACGACCGTTATCTAACAGTGCATCGACAGATTCTTGCAACATTCGCTTTTCGTTGCGCACGATGATATCTGGTGCGTTAAGCTCCAACAGACGCTTGAGACGGTTGTTTCTGTTGATCACTCGACGATACAGATCGTTCAGATCTGAAGTCGCGAAGCGGCCACCGTCCAGCGGTACCAGCGGGCGAAGATCTGGCGGCAGAACCGGCAGAGCTTCTAGAACCATCCACTCTGGCTTGTTGCCAGAACCGTGGAATGCTTCCAAGAGCTTGAGGCGCTTAGAGAACTTCTTAATCTTGGTCTCAGACTTAGTATTGGGGATTTCCTCACGGATATCGGCAATTTCGTCTTCGAGAATAATTTCTTTGAGCAGAGCCTGAATGGCTTCAGCACCCATGGTCGCAGTGAATTCGTCGCCGAACTCTTCGAGAGATTCGAAGTACTCGTCGTCGGTCAACAGCTGACCTTTCTCCAATGTAGTCAGACCTGGATCTGTTACCACGTAGGATTCAAAGTAGAGCACGCGTTCGATTTCACGCAGTGTCATATCCAGCATCAAACCAATGCGCGAGGGCAGTGACTTGAGGAACCAGATGTGAGCAACTGGACAGGCCAGTTCAATGTGGCCCATGCGCTCACGACGAACTTTCGTCAGTGTCACTTCAACGCCACATTTCTCACACACAATACCGCGGTGCTTCATGCGTTTGTACTTGCCACAGAGACATTCGTAATCTTTTACAGGACCAAAAATCTTGGCACAGAAAAGACCTTCGCGCTCAGGCTTGAAAGTACGGTAGTTAATTGTCTCGGGCTTCTTAACCTCACCAAATGACCATGAACGGATCATTTCCGGTGATGCGAGACCGATTCGAATATTATCGAATTCAGTATTTTGTTCTTGCTGCTTGAGTAGGTTGACTAAATCCTTCAAGGCTTTTCCTCCAGTAACTGGGTTTGCCGAGGCGATTTTTCGCCCCGGCCATCAGGTAAGCAAAACAGCGCTTATTCGTTTTCCAATTCCATGTTGATGCCGAGTGAGCGCACCTCTTTGACCAACACGTTGAATGACTCTGGCATGCCAGGCTCCATTCGGTGATCGCCGTCGACGATGTTTTTATACATCTTGGTACGACCAGCAACATCATCGGACTTAACAGTAAGCATTTCCTGCAGCGTGTAGGCGGCACCGTATGCCTCCAACGCCCATACTTCCATCTCACCGAATCGCTGCCCGCCAAACTGTGCTTTACCACCCAGCGGCTGCTGAGTAACCAAGCTGTATGAGCCGGTTGAACGAGCGTGCATCTTGTCGTCAACCAAGTGGTTCAGTTTGAGCATGTACATGTAGCCAACTGTCACCGGGCGATCAAACTTATCGCCACTGCGACCATCATAGAGTGTCGTTTGACCACTCTCGTGCAGGTCTGCCAGTTCCAGAAGCTTCTTCAACTCGACTTCGTTCGCGCCATCAAATACCGGTGTCGCGATCGGCACACCTTTGCGCAAGTTGCCCGCCAACTCGAGAACTTCTTTGTCAGTCAATTCTTTGAGGTCGGTACCGTAAACGGTCTCGCCAACATCGTAGATTTCCTGAAGGAACTTGCGGATTTCAGCCGCTTTAGACTGCGCCTTGATCATCGCGTCAATTTTAACGCCAAGACCTTTAGCAGCCATACCCATATGGGTTTCAAGTACCTGACCCACGTTCATTCGCGACGGAACACCGAGAGGGTTGAGCACGATATCCACTGGCTCACCATTTTCATCGTATGGCATATCTTCGATTGGCTTAATTACCGAGATAACACCTTTGTTACCGTGACGACCAGCCATCTTGTCACCAGGCTGGATACGACGCTTAACTGCGAGATAAACTTTAACGGTTTTGAGTACGCCAGGAGCCAGATCATCACCGCTCTGTAACTTGCGACGCTTCTCTTCAAAACGCTCATCGAGATCTATACGACGTTCGCCAAGCTGAGTCTGGGCTGCTGCAATTTGATCGTTAAGCTCTGCTTTATCCATGCGGATAGCAAACCAGTCATCTGGACTGTAACCACCAACATCGGCAGCAGTCAGCTCAGCGCCTTTCTTAAGGCCCTCAGCTTTAACGACTTTGCCACCCACTAGGGCTGTGAACAGACGTCCGAGAGTAGCATTCTCAACAATACGGTACTCGTCATTTAAGTCTTTGCGATACTGATCGAGTTCAGTGCGCTCAATATCCAGCGAACGCTGATCTTTATCCAAACCATCACGAGTGAAGACCTGAACATTGATCACGGTACCTTTGATGCTTGTAGGTACACGAAGCGATGTGTCCTTAACATCAGAGGCTTTTTCACCAAAGATCGCTCTCAATAGCTTTTCTTCCGGTGTCAGCTGGGTTTCGCCTTTTGGCGTTACCTTGCCGACCAGAATATCGCCTGCAGCAACTTCTGCGCCGATGTGCACAATGCCCGACTCATCGAGTCGTGCCAGCGCGACTTCACCGACGTTTGGAATATCTGCAGTAATCTCTTCAGAGCCTAACTTGGTGTCGCGAGCAACACAGGTCAGTTCCTGAATATGAATGGTGGTGAATCGATCTTCTTTAACCACACGCTCGGAGATTAGGATCGAATCCTCAAAGTTGAAACCGTTCCAAGGCATAAATGCGATTCGCATATTTTGCCCAAGAGCCAACTCACCGAGATCAACTGAAGGTCCATCAGCCAATACGTCACCACGGGCAATAATGTCGCCCTGGTTAACAATTGGACGCTGGTTAATACAGGTGTTCTGGTTAGATCTGGTGTACTTGGTCAGGTTGTAGATATCGACACCAGCATCACCGGATTCAGTCTCTGCGTCACTGACACGGACAACGATTCGTCCAGCATCAACGCTTTCGATAACACCGCCACGCTTGGCAACTTTACAAACACCAGAGTCACTTGCCACCGGACGCTCGATACCGGTACCTACCAATGGCGCTTCTGCAAGCAACGTCGGTACTGCCTGACGCTGCATGTTTGAACCCATCAAGGCGCGGTTGGCATCATCGTGCTCGAGGAATGGAATCAACGACGCAGCGACAGATACAACCTGGCGCGGCGACACATCCATATAATCCACATCACCTGGCAGCTTGACGGTAAATTCGTTTTGGTGACGAACGTTAACCACGTCCTCAACAAACTCGCCTTTAGCGTTTAGCTTGGCTGATGCCTGTGCAATAACATACTGCGATTCATTGATCGCTGAAAGATATTCAATTTCCTCAGAGACCTTGTTGTTAATCACTTTACGGTACGGTGTTTCAATAAAACCGTAGCTGTTAGTGCGTGCATACGTCGCCAGTGAGTTAATCAGACCAATGTTGGGTCCCTCAGGCGTCTCAATGGGACATACTCGACCGTAGTGAGTCGGGTGTACATCTCGCACTTCAAAACCCGCGCGTTCGCGAGTCAGGCCGCCGGGTCCCAAGGCCGAAACGCGGCGCTTGTGAGTAATCTCAGACAGCGGGTTGTTCTGATCCATAAACTGAGACAGCTGGCTTGAACCAAAGAATTCTTTCATCGCTGCGGCAACAGGCTTGGCGTTAACCAGATCCTGTGGCATCAACTCTTCAGACTCGGCCATGGACAGACGCTCTTTTACAGCGCGCTCAACACGAACCAGACCAACACGGAATTGGTTTTCTGCCATTTCGCCAACAGAGCGAATACGACGGTTACCCAGGTGATCGATATCATCGACGCCACCCTTACCGTTACGAATATTGATCAGGGTCTTCATTACATCGCCGATGTCAGAACCGGCACCGTAGTGCTCGTGCAACTCGTGAGCTTCATCGGTCTTCTGCATAGAGAAGTAACGCTCGTCATAGAGCACACCACAGCCGTCTTCTTCAACGCGGTCGAGACGACGGTTGAACTTCATACGACCAACAGACGACAGGTCATAGCGCTCAAGGTTGAAGAACAGGTTATAGAACAGGTTCTCGGCTGACTCTTTAGTTGGCGGCTCGCCAGGACGCATCATGCGGTAGATTTCTACCAGTGCTTCCAGCTGTGTGCGCGATGGATCGATGCGCAGGGTGTCGGCAATAAAGGGTCCGCAATCCAGGTCATTGGTGTAAAGGGTTTCAATATCCTTAACACCAGCTTCAGACAGCTGCTCCAAAATTTCTTCGGTGATCTCGGTGTTACATTCGAGCAGCAACTCGCCAGTCTTAGGATCGGCGATGTCGTTAGCCGTGGCCAGACCGAGCAAATATTCTGCAGGCACTTCAAGAGAGGTAACTTTTCCTTTCTCAAGATCGCGGATATGGCGCGCGGTTACACGGCGGCCCTTCTCAACGACAACTGCGCCTTTCTTATCTTTGATATCGAAGACGGTGATTTCACCACGCAGACGCTCTGGGTCAAGCTCCAGCGTATAGCTTTCTTTTTTCTGATGGAAAATACTGGTATCAAAAAACATACCGAGAATTTCTTCAGAGTTATAGCCCAGTGCGCGCAGTAGAATCGTGGCCGGCAATTTGCGACGACGGTCAATACGCACATAGAGAATATCTTTTGGATCAAACTCAAAGTCTAACCAAGAGCCGCGGTAAGGAATCACGCGTGCTGTGTAGAGCAACTTACCCGAGGAGTGAGTCTTGCCCTTATCGTGGTCGAAGATAACGCCAGGAGATCTATGCAGCTGGGAGACGATTACGCGCTCGGTTCCGTTGATGATAAACGTACCGTTATCAGTCATCAGGGGAATTTCACCAAGATAGACTTCTTGCTCACGAATATCTTTGATCGCTTTATTGGTTGATTCTTTGTCGTAGATGACCAGACGAACTCTAACTCTCAAGGGGACAGAAAAAGTCACGCCTCGAAGCTTACATTCCTCTACATCAAATGCCGGCTTGCCCAGCACATAGTCTACGTATTCCAGCGCAGCGTGACCCGAATATCCGACAATTGGGAATATTGAGTTCAGCGCAGCATGCAGACCGGTGTTCTGTCGGTCACCGACCGCAACACCCGTCTGGGTAAAATTCTTATAGGAATCGAGCTGGATTGCCAGCAGGTAAGGCAAGTCCATAACGTTTGGCAGCTTGCCAAAGTTCTTGCGGATACGTTTCTTCTCGGTGAAAGAGTAAGCCATCTGTATTCCTCGGGATATCTTTATTAGGGAATTACCAATCTTGAGTTCAAGCTCAAGGTACTACTGCTTATAAATTCCCATACTTACAAGCAGAAAAGGGCCGAAGGGAAATCCCCTTCAGCCCAGCCTGAAAAAATCAGGCAACTTGCGCGACCAACTTACTTAAGTTCGGCAGTTGCGCCAGCTTCTTCCAACGTCTTCTTAGCTTCTGCAGCATCGTCTTTAGAAGCAGCTTCTTTGATTGTAGACGGTGCGCCGTCAACCAATTCTTTCGCTTCTTTCAGACCAAGACCAGTGATTGCACGAACTGCTTTAATTACATTCACTTTCTTGTCGCCAACAGCACTCAACACAACGTCGAATTCAGTTTGCTCTTCTTCAGCAGCTTCGCCGCCAGCAGCAGGGCCAGCAGCAACAGCAACGGCTGCCTGAGCTGAAACACCAAACTTCTCTTCCATTGCGCTTACTAATTCAACAACGTCCATTACGCTCATTTCAGCGATTGCGTTCAAAATATCTTCGTTTGATAAAGCCATTACGGGCCTCCTAAATTTTTTGGTTTACACTGGAAGCGATTAAGCCGCTTCCTCTTTTTGAGTTTTAACTGCAGCCACAACTCGCGTTACTTTTGTTGGTACTTCATTAAGCGTACGAACCAACTTAGTAATAGGAGCCAATGTAACGCCTGCCAACATACCGAGAGCCTCATGGAGGGTCGGAAGTTTAGCGAGCATGTCAATTTGACTACTTTCGAGTAACTGACCACTAACTGATAACGCCTTGACTTCAAATTCTTTATTATCTTTCGCAAAGTCTTTAAAAAGTCGCGCAGCAGCACCTGGATCCTCCATAGAGAAACCAAATAATGATGGACCGACTAAAACATCTTCTACGCAAGCGTAGTCAGTTTCAGCGAATGCTCGCTTAGCCAAAGTGTTGCGGACAACGCGCAATTGCACGTTCTCTGCTCGAGCTTTAGCACGCAGACCATTCATAGCGGTTACATCAACGCCACGAGCGTCGGCAATCACTAGAGACAAAGCGTTCGCTGCTGTTTCACTTACTTCAGCAACAATTGCTTTTTTGCCTTCGAGATTCAATGCCACGATAAATCTCCTGCTTTTACCTGAGTTTCGGCCGACACATAAAGTCTTCGACCACCTCGGCGAAATAATTCCAGTGCAATTAATTCTGTACTGGGTTCACCGTTTGCGTAGGCAAATTCTATTGGCATTACACCGCTAAAACTCATTAAACCCTTGCGGGCACCTACGGTCTTTAACGGCTCGCACTAGCCAAAAGGTCAATGCGAACCCCAAAGTCTTTTTGGCGACCTAAGCCGCCGATCAATTAAGCCTCAACAGAGCCTTGATCAACCAATAATCCTGGACCCATAGTCGAAGATACAGTGACCTTCTTGATGTAGACACCCTTGGCAGAAGCTGGCTTGGCTTTCATCAAATCAGCCATCAACGCTGCAAGGTTTTCTCTCAGTGCGGAAGCTTCAAAGCCAACGACACCGATACCACCATGGATAATACCATTCTTGTCTGCACGGAAACGCACCTGACCGGCCTTAGCGTTCTTAACTGCTGTAGCTACGTCGGGAGTCACTGTTCCAGACTTGGGATTAGGCATCAAACCACGGGGGCCCAACACTTTACCCAACAGACCGACAACACGCATGGCATCTGGTGCGGCGATAACCACATCAAAGTCCATCATGCCGCCTTTAATTTCGGCAGCCAACTCGTCCATACCAACCAGCTCAGCGCCGGCAGCGGTAGCCGCTTCAGCAGCAGCGCCCTGGGCGAATACACAGACGCGAACGTCTTTACCAGAACCGTTAGGTAAGGTAGTAGCACCGCGAACAATCTGGTCTGACTTACGAGGATCAATGCCCAAGTTAATGGCTACATCGACAGTCTCGTTGAATTTAACAGCGGGCAAAACTTTCAGCAGGCTCAATGCTTCATCAGCAGAGTAAACTTTTCCAGCTTCAATTTGCTCGTTTATAGCGCGACGGCGCTTAGATAACTTAGGCATTTACACACCCTCCGTTTCAATGCCCATTGAACGGGCTGAGCCGGCAATGGTGCGAACTGCTGCGTCTAAACTAGCTGCAGTAAGGTCGGGTTCTTTTGTCTTAACAATTTCTTCTAATTGCTCGCGAGTAACCTTGCCAACCTTATCAGTGTTGGGACGGCCGCTACCGCTTTTGATGCCAGCTGCTTTCTTCAAAAGGAATGACGCGGGTGGCGTCTTCATTTCAAAGGTGAAGCTTCTGTCTGCGTAAACAGTGATAACAACAGGCACTGGCGCGCCCTGCTCGATGCCCTGAGTCTGTGCGTTAAAACCTTTACAGAATTCCATGATGTTGACGCCGTGCTGACCCAATGCTGGACCAACCGGGGGACTTGGATTGGCCTGACCTGCAGGCACTTGCAGCTTGATATAAGCCGTTACTTTCTTAGCCATTTTACTTCTCCACTAGCGGGTATTAGCGCCTCTAGGTAACCATCGCATCGCGTGCGACAACTGCCCTTCACTGGCTCCCCGATAAGTCGGCCGAATTGCCAACCTACCAATCAATATCTTTACTAGGCTTTTTCTACCTGAGTAAATTCAAGCTCAACTGGCGTTGATCGACCAAAGATCGATACAGCAACACGCAATCTGCTCTTTTCGTAGTTAACTTCCTCAACTGTTCCGTTGAAGTCATTAAAGGGTCCGTGAGTAACGCGAACCAGCTCACCTGGCTCAAACATTGTCTTCGGACGGGGTGCTTCTTCAGAGTCGTGAACGCGCTGAAGAATCAAATCGGCTTCTTTATCAGTAATTGGCGCAGGCTTATCTGCCTTGCCACCGATAAAGCCCATAACACGCGGCGTTTCTTTAACCAGGTGCCAGGATTGATCGTCAAGCTCCATCTGAACCAGAACGTAACCGGGGAAAAACATTCTTTCGCTGGTACGCTTCTCACCATTGCGCATCTCTACCACTTCTTCGGTAGGGACTAAAATCTCACCAAACTTTTCCTGCAGGTTGTGCATCTGAATGCGATCTTGCAGCGCAAGAGAAACTTTCTTCTCATAACCTGAGTAAGCATGTACCACATACCAACGCATCGACATGCTGTTCTCCTAACCCATTATCTGTGCAGCGCCCCAACTCAACAGGGAATCAATTCCCCAAAGAATCAGTGACATTAATAAAATAACCGCAACAACGATCAGAGTTGTCTGATTACGCTCCTGCTTAGTCGGCCACACTACTTTACGCAACTCAGTGCGCGCGCCAATGCCCAGCGAAATTAGCGCCGTGCCTTTTTCAGTCTGCGCAGCAACAAAGCCCGCAGCCGCAACAGCGACAATCATACCTATGGCACGATACAGCACTGATTCAGCACCGTAATACCAGTTGGCATAAATAGCCCCACCCAGCACCAACGCCGCTACCAGCCACTTGAGCCAGTCCAGCCGATACTGTTTATCTTCTATTGCAACACTCATGCGCGCGTCCTGAACTTATTAAGTGGCAGGCCAGGAGGGACTCGAACCCCCAACAGCCGGTTTTGGAGACCGGTGCTCTACCAATTGAACTACTGGCCTACAATGATTTTATTGCCTTCCCTATCTGACAGCTAAGCCGAGACATCTTTTGATGCCTCGGCTTTGCGCTATCGACTGCGATTATTACTTACTCGATGATCTTAGCTACAACACCAGCGCCAACAGTACGGCCGCCTTCACGA
>CAXAFJ010000047.1:0-15557 GCA_963968025.1 uncultured Pseudomonadales bacterium
GGTAATACTTCGGTTGAGACTCTGGCGATCGATGAGGTGGTTGATCGATTAACTGAGCCGTTAATAGCAGAGCCTTTGGTAGAAGAGCCCTTGGTAGAAAAGCCTTTGGCAGAAAAGCCAGTCAGTATTGAGCCACTAAACCCGGAAATTTTAATACCTGAGCCGAACACTGATATTTCAAACGACAAAGCACTTAACGCTCAACCTGAGGAGCCAACAGCTCATTCGAATCCGTTTGTCGGCCTCTTGGCACTCTGGAACGCCGAGGCTGCGGATGTCTACAGCGAAGAAGAACTTGCCGCGTTGGCCAGTCAGGCCAACCTGCGCGCCGAAAAAATTAGCTCGGTTGATATAGCGGCTCTCGAGCAGATCAACCGTCCCGGCATTGTCTGGTTGTCACAACCGAGCGGCTATTTAAAATCCTATGTTTTAGAGCACTTGGCTGACGGGGAGATTCGCTTGCAGGACAGGCAGGGCATATTGTCTCAAAGCGTCGAGGAATTCCAACAGCGCTGGAATGGCGTCTACCTGTATCTGTGGCATCCACCAGAGGCCTATATAGCGCCTTTAATCGCTGCTAAAAACGGCGCCCAAAATATCAGTAATCCGGAGGTGGTCGATTGGCTTCAGGCACAGCTCGCCACACTGGATAACAGCAGCGACATTATTATTAGCGGTGGTCGCTACACCCCTGCAATCGCGCAACAGGTACTGGGCTTTCAGCAGAGCCAGGATCTTGTCGCCGATGGTATTTTGGGGCGCGCCACATTAATGCGTTTGAATCAGTTGAGTGATAACAGTCTTCCCCTGCTCAGTGAGGCTGATTAATGTCTTATATTCTCAATGCCTTAAAAAAAGCCGAGCATGATCGATTGCGTGAAGCGCCAGAGGATCTCGATGATTTTGTTAACAGCGGTTGGGATCCCTACGAAAAGACCCGCCAGAGTTCTGCGACATACTGGTTGCCGATTGGCATTATTGTGATTGCAGCAGGATTATTTTACGGTTTTTCAAGCTTAAAACCTGAGACGCCAGCGCCTGTCGCCGAGATTGAAACTCCTGAAACTCCTGAAACTCCTGAAGCTAAGCAGAATTCAGTTGCTGCGGTAGAGGATAAAGTGATTGAGGAAAATCTGCTGGAGCAGAGCGCGGTTGCAGAAAACCCAGTAGTTCCTAGCAGCGGTAAAATAGCGCCTGTCACTGCCGTGAATAATTCACTTCCCGAGGTGAATATTAGCGGGCATATATTTATTCGTGCAGGCTCGCGTCTCAATCAAATCTTTGTCGGCGAACGCAGCTATCATGTGGGCGACAAGCTTGACCGAAATTGGATGATTGAATCAATTAGTAGCGATAGCCTAGAGCTCCGTTCCGGAACTCAGACCACAGAGCTGCCGCTGCGTTAATTACATTAGGCTGTTATTCAAGAGCCTAGTCTAATTAACAGCCTAGTCAGAAAACACTTCCAGCACAGACTCTTTGCCACGATCGAAACGCTTGGCGCGACGATAGGGGAATACATCGAGAACAAAGCCGTCGCGAATTTTCTCCTGCAAGCCCTGCCAGAAATCCACGTCGTAAAGATCACTGTGCATCTCTTCGAACATCTTCCGCGCTTTAATATTGCCGGAAAAGAACAGTCTAAATTCTTCTGGGAAAATATCGTCTGGTCCCACGGTGTACCAGGTGCCGGATTGCATTTCTTCTTGCTCTGTGCGCGGCTGCGGGATTTTGCGGAAGTTGCAGTCGGTGAGTGCAGCGATCTCATCGTAATCGTAGAACACCACGCGGGCGTGACGGGTCACACCAAAGTTCTTTAAGGGCATATCGCCGGGGAAAATATTGGCTGCCGCCAACTGCTTGATACAGTTGCCATACTCTTCCATGGCACTGCGTATCTCGTCATCGCTGGCCGACTCCAAATAGATATTTAACGGCGTCATATAACGTTCGGTGTAGAGATGTTTTATCACCAGCTTATCGCCGCGAATCTCAATAGTCGAAGCGGCAACCTTCTGCAACTCCTCGAGGAGTGCAGGTGAAAAGCGATCCAGTGGGAACACCAAATTATCGAAATCCTGAGTATCCGCCATACGACCAATGCGGTCATGCCGTGAAACCAAACGATACTTGTCGCGCACGGTTTGGTGGGTAACCTCTTTTGGCGGGGCAAACTTATCTTTAATGATTTTAAATACAATATTGTATGAGGGCAGCATAAACACTGTCATCACCATACCCTTAATCCCTGGGGCAATGACAAACTGATCATTAGAATCATTCAGATGGTGAACCATCTGGCGATAGAATTCGGTTTTTGCATGCTTCGGAAAACCCAGTGAATTATAGATTTCATAATCCAATTTTTTCGGCATTAGGGTTTTGAGAAAGTGCGCGTATTGATAGGGCAGCGGTGCATCCACCATAAAGTGATTTCGAGTAAAGCTGAAAATAACACTGAGATCGTCGGTGTTAAAGATCGCCGTATCCACATAGAGCTGACCCTTTTCATTGTTGAGGATCACTATGGCCATGGGGAAGGTCTGGTCCCCATCGATAACACGGCCGACCATATAGGCTGCTTTGCTGCGGTAAAAGGTCGACTCCAATAGGTCGAACTTGAGGTCATCGGGCGAGCCAATCAGGTTGGGCGTCACCTCGCTACAGAACACACTGAGGATGCAATCTAGATCCAGTTCTATATCTTCGCCGGGCAGAGAGAACTCTGACTCCTTGAGAATACGGCGAAAAATATCCCGTCGGTCGTTGCCCTCATAGCGCACAAAAATACTGTATTCAGCGGCTGGCGCCTCAATCATATGAGACGAGAGCACATAGATAATATCGTCATTAATTTTGTCGTGATCATGGAGGTCGGCAAACACCGAGTTAAAAAAGGTCTCGGCAATCTCGAAATTGGGAAAGTTAAACACCAGCTGAGTATAGGCTTTTTTCGATTCAGCCCAGAGGTCCAGGTCGGCAATATCTTTATTGGTTACCATCGCCAGATAGGTCACCGTCTGGGCTACCTTGGCTTTATACATCTCCAGACGATCCACATTGGCCTGCTGCACACCGTGCCAGTCGGCTTTTTCAAAGCGCGCTTTGGCGCTGAGAGTGGAGTTTAAATAGTCGGCAAAATAACTGCGAAAGCCATTGAGAATGGTCTTTGCCATACGCCGCGCGGTGGAATTATGAATCAGTGGGGTTTGCGCCATGCTTAGGGCCCTCGGCAAATTAGCTCGGGATCAACTTAGAAATAGGTACATTTTTTATTATTTTAAAAGCTGCTTTAAATTATCCAGCTCGGTTAAAGCCTGTTCTTTACTGGCCTTCTTCATCGAGGTCTCGGGCAGTGCCGCCGGAGGCTCCACGGTAAACACTTCACCGCCGATTACGCGCTCGCAATACTGCTGATAGGTTTCAGCAAACTGTGGAAAGGCTTTGTTCTCGCTGGTGTTGGCTAGAAAGTGCCAGCCGCAGTCACGACCGGCGGCATAGACCGCTGGGTGCGACCAGTGCTGCGCCGCTTTCGGGCTCGGCATATTGCAGACTTCGAGATAGGCCTTGCGCGGCGAGGGCAGGCCAGCGGGCATGCCCACAGTCCGGCAGGCATTGATCATTTTATGTAGCGTTGGCAGGTAGTCGTTATCGGCAATTATTTTTTCCGCAGCCAATAAAATAACTCTTGGGGCAAAATCACCCAGAGTCGACAGCCAGAGTTTTTTTGCCATGCCAACAGATTCGTTTTTATCGCCAAAGGCCGCGTAATACTGATTGTGATAATTGACCCGAAACAGGGCAAAGGTCTGATTGATTGCATCAATCAGTTCCGCGGTGGCAGGGACAGGAGCTGGTTTAGCTTGCCCAGCTGCGGTCGGTGAGGTCTTCGACGAAGCTGCGATCTCGGATGCGACCGTTTGGATTAGATCCTTGTTGTTTGCCATGTGCTGTATCCGTTGACGAAGGTTGAATATGTCGCGCCCACTGGCGCTTAACGAACTGAAGAAACTTAGTGCTCCAAGAGCTCTGGGGCATGCCATTCTCTTGCCAGTAGAGAATAAACTCCGGCACCAACTGCTCGGCGAACTGGCGATTGATATTGGCCATTTGCAGCACATCGTAGACCGAGGTCTTGGGCTGCCACTGGGCTTCAATTTTTCGCGGCATGCTGTCCTGATCCATCATCCCAGTAAAGAACTGCCACTGGCGACGAATATGCTGGATAAACTTCGAGTCCCAGGTGCTCGAGACATCACCGCGATCGCGCCAGTAGAGAATAAACTCGGGAATCGAATCTTCGACAAAATTGCTATTGATGCCACCCTGACCAATCAGAATCTGCAGGGCATCTCGCGAGGGGCGCCACTCATTGGTCAGTGTCACCTCCTGGCGACGGCGATGTGATGTGGCTTCAGCCTGCTGCCACTGACGCCAAACCTCTTTAATAAATTTCGACTCCCAGCTGTGACGAGGCACATTGCGGTCCCGCCAATAGGTAACAAACTGGGGAATCTGCTGCTGGGCAAAGTCCTGAGTCACACCCAGCTGACTGAGCTGACGCACAGCATCCTGACTCGGCTGCCAGCTATTGCACATGGTCTTGGCTGAGGTCGGCATGCCAGTGGCTGGCGCGGCAGCCGCGGCGCTGTGATTATAAGCGGGCTGCTGGCGTTGATTACTGTTTTGTTGAGAGCTTGTTTGAGATCTTGGCTGGGAATTCGATCGAGTGTTCTGAGCAGTACTCGCCGCCACAGCATCATTAAAGGCAAAGCGAAAGTCCCGCTGTGAGGAAAAGGGCGCGCCGCCAATCAGCAGCAAACCCTTCTCATGCAAACCCGCCGAGAGGCGCAGAATATCTTCCTCTCGCCAGAAGGGTGCCAGACTCAGCAATTTTGCTGCGGTCACCGTAAACCACTCAAAACCTTGGTTTTGCTCAGGCGTGCCGTGACTGCGGCACTCCTGCAAAAGTTGCAGCAACACGGTCTCTTCCAGCCCGATTGTAGCGGCCAGAGTAGGTGAAATAGTGATCGGTTTTTCGGGTATCAAAGACATGCTAATACTTTATCAGAAAGCTAACTCGTGGACGAGGTTAAGATTTTTTTGTCTCGGGTTTTTTAGTCTAGAACGAGACCGGCAGTGCCTGCCTACTACTCCAGTGTTCTAAACTGCCCAACCGCCACTCACCGGAAACACCTGACCAACAAAGCAATCCGCCGCATCCGAGCACAGATAAGCGGCAAACAATGCATCCTCCCTCAGTGACACCAAACGCCCCAGTGGCACATCATTCTTAAGCCGCTGCTGAAACCTGGGGTTGGCCTTGGTCTCTTCGGGAAAATAGGTGGGGTTATCGACAAAGTTCTGGGCGATGGCATTGATCTGAATACCCTGAGGCGCCATCTCCACACCCATGGCTTTGACATAGGAAAGCTGTGCTCCCCGTGCGGCACTATAGGTAGACGCCCGCTTCATGCCGCGCAGTGCCGAGGCGCTGCCCATCACCAAAATCTTGCCCCCCTGACGCTCAATCATCTGTGGCAAAACCGCGGTGCAGAGTCTTGGCATGGGATCGACTACAGCGCTAAAAGTTGCCGACCATTCAGCGTCATCCACCAACTCGCCTTTGGTAAAGGGCGCGGGGATCGCCAGATTAATCACCAGCACATCTATATGCCCGGCCTGCTGAATAATCTTGGCAGGCAGAGCGGGATCGGTTAGCCGATTATTGTCGGCTATCACCTCGGCACCCATCTCGGCGAAGACCTCGCAGAGGGTCGGGCCCATAAAGGTATCGGCTTGGGTCACTAGGATACGCTTGCCGGCAAGTTGGGAACTATTCATTGGCTGTCTCCGGTAATAATTTTAGTGGGCTTGCTTGGCGACACTTTGCAGCGCTTCGCCAGTCAAACGATTAACCGTCCAGCCTTCCATGGGCACTGCGCCCAAGGACTGGTAAAAGTCGATGGCCGGTTGATTCCAGTCGAGCACCGACCATTCCAAACGACCGCAGTGTCGCGATACCGCGATCTTGGCCAGATGGGTCAGCAGCGCTTTGCCAAAGCCTTTGCCGCGCATGCTGGTCTCCACGAGTAAGTCTTCGAGATAGATGCCGGGCTGTGCGAGAAAGGTTGAGTAGTTGGTGAAAAATAGCGCCAAACCCACTGGCTTGCCCTGATACTCGGCAATAATCACCTCAGCGCTGGGACTGTCGCCAAACAGTGTCGCCGCGAGTTTTTCTTTATCGGCGACCACTTCGTGGGCGAGTTTTTCATACTCCGCCAGCAGGCGAATAAAATGCAGGATGGTTGAGCAGTCACTGACGGTTGCTGGGCGTATTTTAAATTCGGGGCTGTTGGAGGAGGGCTGCATGATGGTCCACTAGTTTTATTATTTTTGATCCTGCATCTTAGCCCCCGCAAGCCAGATTGAGAATAGCGGTATTACTGTACATAACCCCAGTAATAAGCTTAAATAAGCCCCATATTGAAGGAGAAATTGCGTGGCCACCAAAGCTAAATCCGCCTTTGTCTGCAACGACTGCGGCGCCGACTATAACAAATGGCAGGGGCAGTGCACTGAGTGCCATGCCTGGAATACTCTCTCGGAAATACGTTTAGGGTCCCCCACTCGCGGCGGTAAGACCCTGCGTTCCGGGTTTGCTGGAGCTGTAGATAGTGCGGTGAAAACCCTTGCTGATATTGCTCTGGATGAGGTACCGCGCATCAGTACCGGAACCGGTGAGTTGGATCTGGTGCTTGGCGGCGGGTTGGTGCCTGGCTCCTGTGTGTTGCTCGGCGGTGAGCCGGGGGCGGGTAAGAGTACTGTGCTGTTACAGACTCTGTGCAAGCTGGCTGAAAATCATTCGGCACTCTATGTCACCGGTGAGGAGTCGCCCCAGCAGATCGCCATGCGCGCCAATCGTCTGGGCCTGCCGACAAATAAGCTTGAGGTGATGGCTGAGACCTCAGTGGAAACGGTCTGTGCTATTGCTGAGCTGAAGCGTCCAAAGATTCTGGTGGTGGATTCGATTCAAGTCATGCACCTGGAAGAGGTGGCTTCGGCCCCGGGCAGCGTCTCTCAGGTTCGTGAAAGTGCGGCCATGCTGGTGCGCTTTGCCAAGCAGAGCGGCACGGTTTTGATTCTGGTGGGCCATGTGACTAAAGACGGTTCACTGGCTGGCCCCAAAGTACTCGAACATATGATCGATTGCTCGCTGATGCTTGAGGGCTCCAGCGACAATCATTTTCGTACCTTGCGCAGTCATAAAAACCGCTTTGGTGCGGTCAATGAGCTGGGCGTATTTGCCATGACCGATAAGGGTTTGCGGGAAGTCCCCAACCCCTCAGCAATCTTTTTACAGCGCGCCGAGGAGATTTCCTCCGGCAGTGTGGTGATGATTATCTGGGAGGGCACCCGGCCCCTGCTGGTTGAATTGCAGGCCCTGGTGGATGACAGTCATCTGGGTAATCCACGGCGGGTGACTGTGGGTCTGGATCACAATCGTCTGTCGATGTTGCTGGCGGTACTGCATCGTCACGGCGGCATTTCAGTGGGGGATCAGGATGTCTTTGTCAATGTGGTGGGCGGGGTCAAGGTGCTTGAGACCAGTGCTGACTTGGCATTGATTTTGGCGGTAATCTCGAGCTTTCGCGACAAGACATTACCTCAGGATCTGGTGGTTTTTGGTGAGGTTGGCTTGGCCGGTGAAATTCGTCCTGTGGCCAATGGTCAGGAGCGTCTACGCGAGGCGGCGAAACATGGCTTTACTCGCGCTATTGTGCCGGCGGGCAATGTGCCAAAGCAGCCGATTAAAGGTATGCAGGTGATTGGTGTGCGCAAGGTGACTGAGGCGCTGGAGGCGGTTTCCTGTTCTTGAGAGAGGGGGGGATAAAAGAGTACTAGCGTGAAAAGTGCGCTCTGATCACTCGGCACTGCTTATCCAACACCACTTCAAATCCGGGAACAGTGACAGAGCCTCCACGGTGAGACGCCGGCAGATTGGGGTCTGCGAAAATCACGCTGTAGCCCTCTTCAATGTTATAGAGAGCGGCTACATATTGTTCCAGTACCTGAATCACAATCTGGATAAAAGGTACCAGATTAGTGGTCATTTCTGCGCTTAGGGGGATTTGTAAAATATCGGGTCGGCGGGTTTTAAAGTGCCAATCGGCAGGGATATTGGGGTTGATATCGATGGAGTCAATATACGCATAAACGATGCGCAGCATATCTGTCAGATACGCGGCGGGACCAAAAAGTGACTGGTCGTGATCACAGCTGCAATAATCAAGAGAGCCAAAAAAGTCCTGATAGTTGGGAATGGTTTTGATGTAATCCTGAATATTATCTGCCTGGCTATTCATTTTGCTGGAACGATAAAACGCTGAACCGGCAGTGGATTTTAGCGTCACTGCCAACATCCGCGTTTTTTGCTTTACTGCCATCGAGCGCCGATGTAGCTGGCGCATTTCCTGTTCATCTAGCGGCAGTGTGTCTTGATAGCGACTAACAAAGACATCCTCTGGGTGTTTTGCAATATGGTGTGCTGAATGCAGCCCGGCCTCTATGAGAGCAGCCGCTGTGCAACTGTCATTATGCAGGCGATGAACCCGCTGCAATTGCATTAGCTGTTTTAGATGATCGTCATTTATAGACTCTCCGATTTTCTTGTTCTGTTTTGCAAGGATAAAATTAAAGTCGCGTATATCCACTTCAGGATGTTCTTTACCGAAGATATCAAGAATGTCATTTTTCACAGCATTACCTTTTCTTATCACGCTATTTGAGTTCGCCACGCCTGAAAGGCTGTGGCGAATGTTTTTCTTTCTACGCCAGCGCATTAAATTTTATATTTCAAATCTGGTAGTTGATCTTTGCCAAGAAAGCGGCCTTTGAGAAAAGGCGTTTGGGATTTTTGGCTGGTTAACTTGGGTGATTAAATTGGCCGATTAAATTAGAAGGTCAAAAAAAGATGCCTGTTGAAATAGTCATAATTGAGCAGAACACTGTTCTGCAGGCGCGCGTTTTCTCGGCTGCTGCGAAAATATAATAAAAAAAATATGAGGTTTAAATGTTGGGGGGTAAAGAGGAATGGTGACGGTAAAAATTCAGGTTATCTGATGATAATGGATTGATTAAAAGTATTTAATAAAGATAATCAAGATCAACTTCGATATGTTGTGTTGGTGAGGGGCTGAGGGCTTCCTATTTCGCTAAGGGCTTTTTATCCCGCTAAAGGCTTTCTATTGGCTCTAAGCTTTTTAAGCCGTGGTCAATATCGAGATGGTTTCGGGTTCTTGCAGCAGCGGTTGGATCTGTCCAAGGGCATCACTGCGCGCTGAGGACGCTTTCCAGGCCTGCCAATCGGCCAGTGATTCCATTTGAATTAGGGTGTAGCGGATGCTTGGCTCACCGAGGTCTTTAAAGGCTTTGCTGGAAATAAATCCCTTTGCCGGTACGGCGGCTTGAATGATTTTTCGTGAAAACTCTTCGTAGGTGCTCTCCATTCCGGGAGCGAGAATGCGTTTAATCAGGACTGCGAGCATGTTTGATGCACCTTCTGTTGGGTTATGTGCAGATTAACATGTTGTAGGCGCCGGGATAAATACCGAATCTCAGGTAAATGAATTTGACTTCAATTCCCGAAGCGACTAGATTGCACGCTCTTGCTTCTGCAATAGGTTCTCAATGTTAGTCAGATCGTTTTTTGGCTAATAAGAGTTAAAAGGGAAGTTGGTGCGCTCCACCAAGGTTTGGTCTTTGGAGCTACCCCAACACTGCCCCCGCAACGGTAAATAAGAATGTTTAGTACTGATGCCACTGTGTGTTTTTCAGCATGGGAAGGTTGCTAAACAGAACAGCTATAGAGTGCTTTCAAGTACAAACTAACTGTTCACTTATGAGTCCGGAGACCGGCCTATCGCAACGCAGACAAACCGCGGGGTGCGGTCTTGTGCTGATTGACAGTCTCTGTCGGTTTTCGCGCACGCCCCCGTAAATTAAAATTAATCACTCGGGTGTGAGTGTAAGAGAACCTACTAATGAAACTAATTTATACCTCTGCAACTATTGCTTTCCTGTCCCTGCCTGCCGCCAGTGTTTTGGCCAACGATGATATTGATAACATTATTATCACCGGTACCAGAATGCCTAGTAACCTGTCTGACAGCCTCTCGGCCGTTACCTTATTACAGCGCGCTGATATCGAGCGCTATCAGGCCTCAGATCTTTTCGAATTGCTGTCCCGTGTGCCTAGCGCCTCTTTTGTGCGCAATGGTGGTCGTGGTAGTTCAACTTCTTTATCTCTGCGCGGTAATCAGAGCGATCACAGCCTGTTCCTTATTGATGGTGTGCGTATCGGCAGCGCCACTTCCGGCGGCGCTAACCTTTCTTCGATCAATCTGGCGACAGTTGAACGTATTGAAATTATCCGTGGCCCAAAGTCTAACCTCTATGGCGCCGATGCGATTGGTGGCGTGGTCAATATTATTAGCCGCAAAACCTCGGATCCCTCGGTATTTAATATTGAGACCTCTTTTGGTAGCAACAATACCTCTGAGACCACGGCAGTGGTTGGTCTAAATAGCGATCGTTTAAGCTTTACCGCAGCGGCTAACGCTCTGCATACAGATGGCATTGATAATACCGAGTCAACTGACGGCGTAAACGGCGACGACGATGCCTATAGAAATAATTCTCTGGCTTTGAATTTGCGCTACCAGATCAGTGATAGCGCAACTCTGAAGCTTAGCTATAACCAGAATGAAACTGAGTCAGAATATGACAATAGCTGCTCTGTTGGCAGCTGGCCAAATAGCTCCCCGGTGGATTGCAATATCTACACTGCGGGTCAGGTTGATGCGCTGTTTGCCGCATTGGAATTCAAGGTCAGTGATCAGTGGCACAGCAGCCTTCAATTAGGTCGCACCAATGATGAAGCAAAAGAGGCGGCGGACAATATTGATCTCAGCACCACCAACAATGGCGGTATGTTTAATACTCAGAAAACCGAAGCAACTTGGGTTAACAATATCTTTTTAGGTGATCAGCACACATTGACTCTGGGTCTCGACTACCTGCGCGATGAAGTGACCAGCTCAACCACCTATGACGAAGCCACAAGAGACAATGAAGCGGCATTTGCTCAGTATCAGATTCAGCTTGGCGCGGTGGATACTAACTTTGGTCTGCGTTACGACGATAACGAACAGTTTGGTGACTTCACTACAGCATCATTTCTGGCGGGTATGAACCTGACCGATGACCTGCGATTAATTGGCTCAGTGAGCGAGGGCTTTAAAGCGCCTACCTTTAACGATCTCTACTACCCAGGTTATGGTGATCCCAGCTTTACGCCTGAAGAGTCGACCAATTATGAGATCGGTTTAAACGCTAGCTTAGGCAACGCTCTAGTTACGGTTGCCGTGTTTAACAATCAGCTGCAAAACCTGATTCAGTACAACTCCTCGAGCTTTCAAACTGACCAAACCGCGGAAGTAGAGATTACCGGTATTGAGTTTAATCTGGATACTGAAGTCGCCGGTTGGGCGCTGTCGCTATCGGGATCGGTAATTGATCCTGAAAACAAAGCCAATGGTAAGCTGTTGCGCCGCCGTGCAGAGCAGTCCATGACCTTTGATGCGGACTATGGCTTTAACGATCTAACGTTTGGCTTTACCCTGCGCAGCGAAGGTCATCGCTTTGAAGATGCGGATAACACGATTAAGTTAGGCGGTTATACCACTAGCGCAATCCGTGCCAGCTACCGCATCAATGATGAGTGGGCGGTGAAAGCGAAGGTTGATAATCTAACAGACAAAGAATATGTGACTGCTTCTTCTTTCGGATTGGGCAATTACCGATCTGTGGGTAGAGAGGTGATGTTTACTGTCGCCTACACACCTTCTTTCTAATCACCCTGTTGGGCTCTTCTTGACGTGAAGAGCCCATTTTTGGGCCCAATTTAAGAGGCACACCAACAATGAGTGAAGATAAAAAAGCCAGTGACGATAAAAAAGTAGTGGAAACAAAAGACGAAAGCCATAAGCGCAAGATGCAAAACCAGAAAGAAAAAGTCGATGCCAAGATTGCTGCATCGGACGAAGAGCGCGGTGTAATGATTGTCCTGACTGGCGATGGCAAGGGTAAAAGCAGTTCGGCCTTTGGCATGGTGATGCGCGCTATGGGTTATGGATACAAGGTTGGCGTTGTACAGTTTATTAAGGGCGAGCAGCTCTCCGGTGAAGAACTCTATGTCAGAGAGAAATGCCCCGAGATCGAGTTCTACCAAATGGGCACCGGTTTCACCTGGAACACTCAGGACCGCAGTGGCGATATTGCTGCCGCCGAGAGAACCTGGGCGGTTGTTGAGCCGATGCTCAAAGATGAGAGCGTTCACCTAGTGATTCTCGATGAGCTGACTTATATGCTCAGCTACAAGTATCTCGATGAAGAGATGGTACTCAAGGCCTTAGCCAACCGACCTAAAAACCAGAGTGTTGTGGTCACTGGTCGCGGTGGCGGTTCAGCGATTCGCGAGTTGGCGGATACGGTGTCTGAAATCAAAGATGTTAAACATGCCTATCACGCCGGTGTTAAAGCCCGTAAAGGCGTTGATTTCTAAGATGAACACCCCGGCCCGCACGCTAATGGTTCAGGGCACGACATCAGATGCAGGAAAGAGCGTTCTGGTGGCGGGTCTGTGCCGCGTGCTGGCTAATCGCGGTGTTAAGGTCGCTCCGTTTAAGCCGCAAAATATGGCGTTAAACAGTGCAGTCACTGAGGACGGCGGTGAGATCGGCCGCGCTCAGGCACTCCAGGCTCAGGCCTGTTTTCTCAAGCCTCACACCGATATGAACCCAATCCTGCTCAAGCCCTCCAGTGATACTGGGGCTCAGGTGATTATCCATGGCCAGGCTATTAGCCATATGGATGCGGTGAAATACCATGACTATAAAAAGGTCGCCATGGATGCAGTGATGCAGTCTCACGGCCGCCTTGAAACGCAGTATCAGGTAGTGGTAGTCGAAGGCGCTGGCAGTCCTGCCGAGATCAATCTGCGAGCCAATGATATTGCCAATATGGGCTTTGCCGAAAAGGCCGATTGCCCAGTCATTATTATTGCCGACATCGATAAGGGCGGCGTATTTGCCCATCTGGTGGGGACTTTAGATTTACTCTCAGCAACAGAGCAGCAGCGAGTAATTGGTTTTGTAATCAATAAATTTCGCGGTGATATAGCGCTGTTAGAGCCTGGATTGGATTGGCTTGAAGAGCGTACCGGCAAGCCAGTGATTGGCGTGATTCCCTATCTGCCGGGCCTGCATTTGGATGCCGAAGATGCCATTGCCGCGGAGCAGGTACTGGACCCCGAGCTGCCCCAGCTTCGAGTGGTGGTGCCAGTGTTTCCGCGCATCAGCAATCACACCGATTTTGATGCCCTGCGTCTGCACCCTCAGGTCGACCTGCACTATGTGGGTCCCGACGGTGACAAGCCGGCAGCAGACCTAATTATTTTACCCGGCAGTAAAAACGTCCGTCGTGACCTGCAGTGGTTGCGGGACAATGGCTGGGATGAGGCGATTAATCGTCATCTGCGTTACGGCGGCAAAATAATCGGTATCTGTGGCGGTTATCAGATGCTTGGCACTCAGGTGTCGGATCTCCATGGTGTGGAGGATGCACCCGGTGTCTCTAGCGGTCTTGGGCTCTTGGATATGACCACCGATCTTAAACAGCACAAACAGCTGCGCCAGGTACAGGGGACTTTGAGTCTGACCGGTGGCAATATTGAAGGCTACGAAATCCACTGTGGCGCCTCTTTGGGCAAGGCTTTAGACCGCCCAGTAGCAACACTGGATGATGGCCGCACTGACGGCGCTATCTCTGCGGATAATCAGGTGCTCGGCACCTATCTCCATGGACTCTTTGATCATCCGGATTGCTCCGCTGCACTTCTGGCCTGGGCTGGTTTAGACACTACTCAGGTGGTTGATCAGCGAGACATTCGCGAAACTCAGCTCAATCGTTTGGCGGCAGAGTTGGAAGAGCACTTAGACTGTGCGCTGCTGTTCCCTGATCATTTCGACCTTAAAAAAGCGCTTGGTGAATAATCCTATGAGCAGAAATTGGCAACTATTAGTGGCTGCAGGTTTAGCCATCTTAATGATCATTACCCGAAGCAATTATTTTGACTGGGCCACCGTGCTGCCCAGCGCGTCACTGGCGATTTTCTTTCTGGTGGGTTTTTATCTGCGCAGCTATCTCTCCTTTGCGGTTTTTGCCGGTCTCGCCTATGCCTGTGATTACTGGGTCTTGTATATCGGCGGTGAGGGCTGTTTTACCTCGGCTTATGGCTTTATTTTCGCCGGTTATTTTCTACTCTGGCGCAGCGCCAAATGGGCAGCTGAACGCTATGACCTAGGGCGATTACAGAATGGCATTAAACTCCTTGCCGTGGCGCTGCTCTCAATTAGCGGCGCATTTTTAATTTCCAATGGCAGTTTTTATGCGTTTTCTGGTAATTTCAGTGACCTTAGCCTGATCGATTACAGCGCCCGGGTGATGCGCTACTACTTTACCTATCTGACCGATCCGTTGATTTACTTGGGCATTGTCGCTTTAGTCCACAGATTGGTTGAAAGATTACCCGCTACTAATGTGGAGGCCAGCGAATGACCACTTCTAACAAACTTAATTACACTGCTGAGGTTAAATTACCCGAGCGCATTGTCTGCATGACCGAAGAGACCACCGAGTGGCTCTACCTGCTGGGTGAAGACTGGCGCATCGTCGGTATCTCCGGCTATACAGTGCGACCACCCCATGCACGCAAAGAAAAGCCCAAGGTGTCGGCCTTTACCTCAGCCAAGATTCATAAAATTCTCGAGCTGAAACCGGATCTGGTCATTGGCTTCTCCGATATGCAGGCCGAGATTGCTGCGGATCTGGTGCGAGAAGGCGTCACTGTGCATATCTGTAATCAGCGCTCGGTCGCCGAGATCTTTTCTACCCTGTTAATGATTGGCTGTATGGTCGGGGCTGAACAGAAAGCCCGGGAATTATTGGGCCAGTACGAGGCGCGATTGAATGCCATACAGCAGACTGCAGCGGCATTGCCACGACGTCCCAAGGTCTATTTTGAGGAGTGGGGCGATCCGCTGATCAGCGGTATTCGCTGGGTCTCGGAGTTGATTGAAATTGCCGGTGGCGATGACAGTTTCGGTGAGTTATCAGTTCATGCGGATGCCAAAAGCCGCATTATTGGCGATCAGGATAGAGTGATTGCCAAGGCCCCAGATATTATTATCGGCTCCTGGTGTGGACGTAAATTTGCCACTGAAAAAGTCGTGGCGAGAACCGGCTGGGATGCAATTCCCGCGGTGATTCACAATCAGCTCTTCGAGGTGAAATCGGCGGATATTTTGCAGCCGGGCCCTGCCTGTCTGACCGACGGTATAGATCATTTGGAAAAAATCATTCAGGGTTGGGCGGCACTGCAGATAGCGCCGTCAGCGGTTCAGGGTGAAAAGCCGTCAGCGGTTCAGGGTAAAGAG
>CAXAFJ010000048.1:0-15508 GCA_963968025.1 uncultured Pseudomonadales bacterium
GTAACTGATTTCGCCAGATTACGCGGCTGATCTACATCGGTGCCTTTAAGCAATGCAACATGGTAGGAAAGCATCTGTAACGGCAGAGTATAAATAATCGCCTCGAGACTTTTTGGCACATGGGGCATATCGATCACGGTAGTACCTGGCTCGCTGACAAAGCCGCTGGCAACATCGGCAAACACAAATAGCTGGCCACCGCGGGCGCGAACTTCATGCAAATTGGATTTTAATTTTTCCAATAATTGGTTATTCGGCGCCACAGTAACCACTGGCATATCTTCATCAACAAGCGCCAAGGGTCCATGTTTTAATTCACCGGAAGGATAAGCCTCGGCGTGAATATAGGAAATTTCTTTTAGCTTGAGTGCACCTTCTAGGGCAATGGGATATTGCTCTCCACGGCCTAAAAACAGTGCATGCTGTTTGTTGGCAAAGGATTCTGAAACCGCTTCAATTACCGAGTCTAGGGCCAGCACCTGAGTGCAAAGTTGCGGTAGTTGGTGAAGATTCTCCACTAACTCTTTCTCAATAGCTGCATCCAATCCTCGGTGTTTGGCCAGAGAAATTGCCAATAGCTGTAGTGCTGCCAGCTGGGTGGTAAAGGCCTTGGTTGAGGCGACACCGATCTCTGGACCGGCTAGCGTCATCAGTGAAATATCCGATTCTCGTACCAGTGAACTGTTGGCCACGTTGCAGATAGCGAGAAAGCCGAGGTAGCCACTTTCTTTGCCCTTGCGTAGTGCTGACAAGGTGTCCGCCGTTTCGCCCGACTGTGAGATGGTGACAAAAAGCGTCGCCGCTGGAACCGGAACTTTGCGATAGCGATATTCACTTGCGACTTCTACATGGCAGGGGATACCCGCGTATTCTTCAATCCAATATTTGGCCACCAGGCCGGAGTGAAAGCTGGTGCCGCAGGCAATGATATGAATATTCTGTGTCTGTGAAAAAAGCGCGTCGGCTCTGTAGCCAAAGATGGCTTCACGAATATGGTCAGCGGCTAAGCGTCCACCGAGTGTATTGGCTAACACTGTTGGCTGCTCAAAAATTTCTTTTTGCATAAAGTGCCGGTACTGGCCTTTTTCAGCAACCTGATCTGCTTCATCCAACTCACTGATAGGGCGCGTAACCGAGGCGCCGGACTGATCATAAATACTGTAGGCGACGCTGCTCAGTTCAACTAAATCACCCTCTTCTAAAAAGATAAAACGGTCAGTAACCTGACGCAGTGCCATCTGATCCGAGGCAATAAAATTCTCATCGATACCGACACCAATAACCAGCGGACTGCCACTGCGGGCGGCAATAATCGTATCGGGAAACTCTTCGGCTATAACCCCCAAGGCATAGGCGCCGTCGAGACGGGCTATGGTTTTCTCAACCGCACTGCGTAAATTATGTGTTTGTTGTAAATAGTAGTGAACTAAATGGGCAACGACTTCGGTGTCTGTGGCTGAAAGAATCCGATAACCAGCGGCAATCATTTCCTGGCGCAGTTGATCATGATTTTCGATAATGCCATTGTGCACAACCGACACACCCGCGGAGTTATGGGGATGGGAATTGATGCTGCTGGGCTCGCCATGAGTGGCCCAGCGTGTGTGTGAGATACCTGTTGAACCACTGACGGGATCGGCTTCTGCAACCTTGACGAGTTCGGCCACTTTGCCAATATTTTTTCGGGTTTGGAGTTTTTTCTGGTTATCAATAATCGATAATCCGGCGGAGTCATAACCGCGATATTCGAGACGACGAAGGCCTTCAATTAAAATTTTATATACATTTCTCTGAGTTGCTGCACCGACAATTCCGCACATAGTCAAACGTCCTATTTGTTTTTAGTCGGGCGTTTCCAGCCCGCTATATTGCGTTGTTTGGCCCTGCCAACTGCAAGGTGACCGGCAGTGACAGTTGAATTGATTGTAGAACCGGCAGCGACAAAACCGTCTGCTTCTACGGAGACCGGTGCCACCAGGGTACTGTTGGACCCAATAAAGCTGTTGTCGCCGATTTCGGTTTTGTGTTTATTGACGCCGTCATAATTGCAGGTGATGGTGCCAGCACCGACATTGACATTTTCACCCAGTTCGGCATCACCCACATAGCTGAGATGATTGATCTTGCTGCCGTTGCCAACAATGGCTTTTTTTGTTTCGACAAAGTTGCCTACCTTGGTATTGGAGCCTAACTGAGTGCCGGGACGAATACGGGCGAAGGGACCCAAGACGGCACGCTCGCCGATGGTAGATTGGTCGATAACTGTATTGGCATGTATTTCAACGCCATCGCCTATATGACTGTCACGGATATGGCAGTTCGGGCCAATAGTGACACCGGAGCCAAGACTGACGACGCCTTCAAAGATGCAGTTAACGTCAATAAAATTATCTGTGCCTGCGCTTAATGTGCCGCGCTGATCAAAGCGCGCGGGATCGGCAAGGCTGGTGCCTGAAGCCATCAGCTGTTCGGCTAATTGACGCTGGTAGACACGCTCTAGGCCGGCTAACTGTGAACGGCTGTTAATGCCTTCAACTTCGCTGGCTGATATAGGCTGTACCCCATTGATGCTGAAACCATTGTTGCGGGCAATGGCGATCAAGTCAGTGAGATAATATTCGCCCTGAGCATTGCGGTTGCTTACCTGTGGCAGCCAGTCGGCCAATAGTTCGGTGGTTAGTGCCATCACGCCGGTGTTCACTTCAGAAATTTTCAATTGCTCGGGACTGGCATCTTTTTGTTCGATAATCGCTTCGATCTGGCCATCGGTGTCGCGAATAATACGGCCATAACCGCTGGGTTCGGCTAGGTCTATAGTGAGCAGGGCGATGTGCTGATCATCGACCGCAGCCAGCATATTAGAAATGGTGGTGGGGGTTATCAGCGGGACATCGCCGTAGAGAATGACCACCTTTGCCTGCGTACGAAGCTCGGGCAGTGCGCACTGAACCGCGTGCCCTGTGCCAAGCTGTTGGGTTTGCTCGACCAGGGTAAAGGCGGCGTCGCCGTATCTGGCGCGAACCATTTCCGCTCCGTGGCCGGTTACCACTATTTTATGGGCATCGGCAATCGCCGCAGCGGCATCCAGCACATGAGTGAGCATCGGCTTACCGGCAAGCTTATGCAGTACCTTGGGTAGCTGGGAACGCATGCGCGTGCCTTTGCCTGCGGCGAGAATAACAATATCCGTTTTTGTCATAGTCTGTTCACTTTTATCGCGGCGGGATAATAATCTAGGGGCTCAGGTTACTGTCAAAAGCGGGGCTACACAAGCCTCGGTATCAGCTGGCCGCACAGCCCTGTATGGCCTCAAATTTCAGCGATAAAAAAGGGCGGCCGTAGCCACCCTTTTTCAACTGCTCTGTCTAATTAACAGCTCTAGCCAATCAACCGCCAAGCTTTTTGCGCAGTGTTTGAACGGTGCGCAACTGAGCTGTCGCCTGAGCTAGCATGGAAGCCGCTTTAGAGTACTCAATTTCGCCGGACTGATTGGCGATAGCACTCTCTGCTTCTTTGACTGCTTCGGCAGCTGCAGCTTCATCAATATCACCGGCGCGCACCGCAGTGTCGGCCAGAATAGAGATATTGTTTGGCTGTACTTCCAGATAACCACCTGACAGATAGTAAACTTCCTCTTCACCATTCTGCTTTACCAGACGCACTGGACCGGGCTTCAAATCACTGAGCAGTGGCGCATGACCGGCTGTTACACCCAGTTCACCCAGTGAGCCGGTGGCAACAACCATCTCGACTAAACCAGAGAACAGGGATTCATCCGCACTTACGATGTCACAATGCACTGTTATTGCCATGTCTTTATTGCCTTTGCTTGCTGCAACTTAATAGGGTTGGTAGTACTTTTGAAAGCACTGGGTTCTAAAGCAATCGCTTTAGAACTTTTTCGCTTTCTCTATCGCTTCATCAATCGAGCCAACCATGTAGAACGCCTGCTCTGGCAGATCATCATACTGTCCATCCAGAATACCCTGGAAGCCAGCAATAGTGTCTTTTAGGGAAACGTACTTACCTGGTGCACCAGTAAAGATTTCAGCGACGTGGAATGGCTGTGACAAGAAGCGCTCAATCTTACGGGCGCGTGCTACGGCCTGCTTATCTTCTTCAGATAGCTCATCCATACCCAGAATTGCAATAATGTCTTTCAACTCTTTGTAGCGCTGCAGTACTGACTGTACACCACGGGCAACAGCATAGTGCTCGGTGCCGATAATCAGCGGATCCAGCTGGCGTGAAGTTGAATCCAATGGATCTACCGCTGGGTAGATACCTTTAGAGGCGATGTCACGACTCAGTACAACAGTGGAGTCAAGGTGAGCAAATGTGGTTGCAGGAGAGGGATCGGTCAAATCATCCGCCGGTACGTATACCGCCTGAACTGATGTAATCGAACCGGTCTTAGTAGAAGTAATACGCTCCTGGAGAACACCCATCTCTTCAGCCAGAGTAGGCTGGTAGCCTACCGCTGAAGGCATACGGCCCAATAGTGCGGAGACTTCAGTACCGGCCAATGTGTAACGGTAGATATTATCGACGAACAACAGTACGTCTTTACCTTCGTCACGGAATTTCTCAGCCATGGTCAAACCGGTCAGGGCAACACGCAGTCTGTTTCCTGGAGGCTCATTCATCTGGCCATATACCATGGCTACTTTAGATTCGCTTGGAGTCTCGATATTGACAACACCGGATTCCTGCATCTCGTAGTAGAAGTCATTACCTTCACGAGTACGCTCACCAACACCCGCAAATACAGACAGACCACTGTGCTCTGTTGCAATGTTGTTGATCAACTCCATCATGTTGACGGTTTTACCAACACCAGCACCGCCGAAGAGTCCAACCTTGCCGCCTTTGGCGAAAGGACAAACCAGGTCGATTACCTTGATACCGGTCTCGAGCAGATCGTCGGAAGCGGCCAGCTCATCATAGGCTGGTGGCTTGCGGTGAATCGCCATACGCTCTTTCTCACCGATAGGACCTTTTTCGTCAATCGGATTGCCGAGAACGTCCATAATACGGCCGAGAGTTTCAATGCCGACAGGAACTGATATCGGTGCCTTGGTATTAACCACGGCCAGTCCGCGGCTGACGCCTTCAGATGCACCCATAGCAATAGTACGTACCACACCATCGCCCAACTGCTGCTGAACTTCGAGCGTTAAGCCTTTGCCGTCGACTACTAGTGCGTCATATACGCTGGGTACCTGATCACGTGGAAATTCCACGTCGATAACAGCACCAATAATTTGTACGATTCTTCCGCTACTCATGTCCGGTTCCTCTTTACTAAATCTTTAAATTCGGTTCGCTTTATACAGCTGCTGCGCCACTTACAATTTCTGACAGCTCTTGGGTAATCGCTGCCTGACGGGCTTTGTTATAAAGCAGTTGCAATTCGTCAATCATTTCACCGGCATTCTCGGTGGCATTTTTCATTGCGAGCATACGTGCGGCCTGCTCACAGGCTTTATTCTCTACCACGCCTTGATATACCTGTGATTCGATATAGCGAATCAACAAGCCGTCCAGTAGTTCCTTGGCATCGGGCTCATAGATATAGTCCCAGTGATGCTTTAGGCGAGTATCGTCATTTGCAGCCAGTGGCAGCAATTGCTCAACAGTAGGTGTCTGGGTCATGGTGTTGACAAATTCGTTGCTCACCACAAACAGCTTATCGATACGGGCTTCATCGTAGGCGTCCAACATAACCTTTACGCCGCCGATCAAATCCGCTGCATTGGGCTCATCGCCAACATCTCTAACCGCTGCAACCACATTGCCGCCAACGGCGCTGAAAAAGCCTGCCGCCTTGTTGCCAACAACGCAGATATCCACTTCGACACCCTGATCTGTCCAAGCCTTCATCGACCTAAGGGCCGCCTTGAACAGATTGATATTCAAACCACCGCAGAGGCCGCGATCTGTTGAGATCACGACATAGGCGACGCGCTTTACGTCGCGCTCAGTCAAATATTGGTGCCGGTACTCAGATACCGCGTTGGCGATATGACCAACCACATCGCGGATGCGCTGTGCGTAGGGCTTACCCAACGACATGCGCTCCTGAGCTCGACGCATCTTGCTCGCCGCAACCATTTCCATGGCGCTAGTGATCTTCTGCGTGCTACCAATACTAGCAATTTTGGTTTTGACTTCTTTTCCGATTGCCATGTTTTATGCCTGTCCGATTACTCTGACTTACCAGGTTTGGGTTGCAATAAACTTGTCCAGAGCAGCTTTAAAGCCGGCTGCTATGTCGTCGTTATAATCGCCTGATGCATTTATCTGGGTCATCAGATCAGCGTGCTCAGCTTTCATATAAGAAAGCAGCGCTGCTTCAAAATCACCGATTTTGCTCACTTCAACCGCTTGCAAGTAACCATTGTCTGCTGCGTAAACCATCACACCCATTTCAGCGATACTCTGTGGCGAGTACTGCTTCTGCTTCATCAGCTCGGTGACGCGTTCGCCGTGATCCAACTGGGCTTTAGTCGCTTCATCAAGATCCGAGGCAAACTGGGAGAATGCTGCCAGCTCACGATACTGTGCCAGAGCAGTACGAATACCACCGGACAGTTTCTTGATGATTTTGGTCTGTGCTGCACCACCTACACGAGAAACCGAGATACCGGCGTTCATCGCTGGACGCACACCGGCGTTAAACATATCCGCTTCAAGGAAGATCTGACCATCAGTAATCGAAATTACGTTGGTCGGTACAAAGGCCGAAACGTCACCCGCCTGAGTTTCAATCACTGGCAAGGCAGTCAATGAACCGGTCTTACCTTTCACTTCACCGTTGGTGAACTTCTCGACGTAAGTTGGGTTTACGCGGGCTGCACGCTCCAACAGTCTGGAGTGCAAATAGAACACATCACCAGGATAGGCTTCACGACCCGGAGGACGTTTCAGCAGCAGCGAGATTTGACGGTAGGCCCAGGCCTGCTTCGTTAAATCATCATAAATAATCAGTGCGTCTTGACCACGATCACGGTAGTACTCACCCATTGAACAACCAGCAAACGGCGCCAAGAACTGCATGGCCGCTGGATCAGAGGCGGTAGCAGCAACAACAATGGTGTGCTCCATGGCGCCGTGCTCTTCGAGTTTGCGCACAACAGCGGCAACCGAAGCAGCTTTCTGACCAATGGCTACATAGATACATTTAATCCCTGAGCCTTTCTGGTTGATGATGGCATCAACTGCGATAGCAGTCTTACCAATCTGGCGATCGCCAATAATCAGCTCGCGCTGACCACGACCAATTGGCACCATGGCATCAATCGCCTTCAGACCAATTTGCACTGGCTGATCAACAGATTGACGCTCAATAACACCTGGTGCAACTTTTTCAATTGCATCGGTGAGGGCCGCATTAATAGGACCTTTACCATCAATAGGGTTACCCAGGGCGTCGACTACGCGACCTTCCAATTCTGGACCTACTGGAACTTCCAATACACGTCCGGTGCATCGGGCTTTTTGACCTTCGGCCAGTGACTGGTAGTCACCCAAAACCACGGCGCCGACAGAGTCGCGTTCGAGGTTAAGTGCCATACCATAGACGCCGCCATCAAATTCGATCATTTCGCCATACATCACGTCGTCTAAACCGTGAATACGAATGATACCGTCCGATACGGAAACAATGGTGCCCTCATTTTGGGCTTCTGAAGAAACATTAAGATTGTCGATACGACTCTTAATAATTTCGCTGATTTCTGATGGATTCAGTTGCTGCATGCTTAGGCCTCAAATCCTTAGGAGTGTAATGACTCGGCGAGTTTGGCCAATCGGCCACGAATGGATCCGTCAATAACGGTATCCCCGGCACGGATAACCGCACCACCCAGCAGACTCTTGTCTAAACGAACCTGCATGTTTACTTTACGTTCTAGTTTGGTGCTCAGCGCGTCAATAAGCTTCTGCTGTTGTTCAGCATCGAGCTCATGGGCGGCGGTCACTTCCACATCAACCGCTTTTTCACGGTTGGCTTTTAAAACATCAAATTGCTGCGAGATATCCGGCAGTAGCTGCAGTCGACGATTCTCAGACAGAACGGTTAAAAAGTTCTTGCCCTGGTCGTTGAGTGCATCGCCACAGATTTCAATCAATGCCTGCGCCTGCTGATCTGCCGTGACACTTGGCGACGCTAACAGTCGCACAACATTCGATTGCTGAGCAACCGACCCGGCAATCGCTAAGCTTTGCGACCAACCCTGCAAATCACCCGCCGTCTCGGCGAACTCAAATGCTGCTTTCGCGTAGGGCCGAGCTAATGTGCTTAATTCTGCCATGATTAACCTCGGTTACAGCTGCGCTGCTAAGTTATCAACCAATGCGCGATTGGCCTTGTCGTCAATAGACGCTTCCAGCACTTTCTCGGCACCAGCCAGAGCTAAACCTGCAACAGCAGTGCGCAGCTCTTCTTTGGCGCGATTGATCTCTTGCTCAATCTCAGCTTCGGCAGCGACTTTTAGGCGATCGCCTTCAGTGCGTGCCTGAACCTTGGCTTCATCAACGATCTGATTCGCGCGCTTGTTCGCTTGATCAACGATGCCAGCAGCTTCCTGCTTGGCTTCTTTCATCTGATCTGTGGCTTTGTTTTGCGCCAGTTCCAGATCACGTAGAGCACGATCAGCCGCATCAAGACCATCAGCGATTTTCTTCTGTCGCTCTTCCATTGACTCAATAATAACCGGCCAGACAAACTTCATGCAGAACCACACGAAGAATGCAAAGGTTACCATTTGGCCAAAAAGCGTTAGATTAATATTCACGCCATTACCTCGTTAAACACTCGTTAAACAATGGATTAACTTTCGCTAACCGGTTTGTTACGCGCCAACACCTGGAGCAACAACAAAGATCAAGTACATCGCGATACCAACACCAATAATAGGCACAGCATCGATCAGACCAGCGAGCAGGAACATTTTACCTTGCAACATTGGGCCAAGCTCTGGCTGACGAGCTGTAGCTTCGATCAACTTTCCGCCCAACAAACCCATACCAACAGCCGCTCCCAACGCGCCCAATCCGAGCATAATTGCCGCAGCAATGATTACTAGTTCCATCGTAGACTCCTGAATTCAGTCATTAAAAAATTTACAGTAAGATTAGTGGTCTTCATGCGCCATGCTTAAATAGACGACAGTAAGAACCATGAAAATAAATGCTTGCAGGGTAATAACCAGAATATGGAATACAGCCCAACTCCATTGCATTAACCCTCCACCCAGAGCAAACACACCGCCGCCGATGGCCATAAACGCCATACACAGCAAGACTGTTTTACCCGTAGATATTTTCCCTTTGAGATTTAACCAGCAAACGCTAACGACCAATACAAAGATCACTAACCAAAATAAGGCGCTGGTTTCTTCGCCAAAGAGTTGTGCATGCAGACCGCCAGATACAAAGCCAGCTCCTGCACCCGCCGCAAACATCGTTGCGATCAGGATAAAGATCATTTCGCCGGCATACATGTTGCCGAACAGTCGAAGACCCAGTGAAAACGGTTTTGCCAACAGGCCAACAGTTTCCATAAACAGGTTAATCGGAATAAATGCCCAGTGATTGAAAGGGTGCATAGTCAGCTCTTTAATAAAGCCGGTGCCCTTAATCTTGAAGGAGTAGTACACCATGAGAATAAAGACCGCCAAGGCCATTCCCAGGGTGACGTTGGGATCTGTCGAGGGCACCACTTTCTGGAAGTGCACACCCGTCAGGGCCAACAGTGACGGAATCAAATCAACCGGCAGCAGATCCATTAGGTTCATCAGGAAGATCCAGACGAAAATGGTCAGCGCCAGGGGTGCGACCATTTTGTTGCGGCCGTGGAAGCTGTCTTTTACCTGACCGTCGATAAACTCAACAATCATTTCAACAAAGTTTAACCAGCCAGCGGGAACGCCAGTGTGGGCTTTTTTTGCCGCGCGTAAAAACATCCAGCAAAACAGTGAACCCAACCCGATTGACCAGGCCATGGAATCCACGTGAATCGCCCAAAAGCCCATATCAATGGCTTCTTGCGAGCTGTGTGCAAAGCCCCAGCCGGTATCGGGATGATTCCCGTAAACCAGGTTTTGAAGGTGATGCTGAATATACTCAGTCGTGCTTGCGGGGTTTTCGCCTGCCATCTGTGTCTCTCAACTGGTTGTTGCTCAATATAAAATCGAGCGTTACTGTTAACTACGTAATTTACGTGAGCTATATGAGCTATATGAGCTACGTTAGTTACTTATTTATCTGCCTAGCGCTTTAAGACTCTAAAAATCGAAAACCACTGCACCAAAATCATTGCTACAAAACTACCGAACAGCGCGCCGACATTAAGTGGGCTGACCAACAAAAAGGTTGCGGTAAACAACACCGCCGATAACACCACCTTTCCCGTCTCGCCCCAGTACATGGCACTGACAATTGACTGCACTCGCCTAGCACCTGCATATCTAAACGCCTGTCGAGCAAACCAAGCCTGCGGAATAAGCTGAATCAAACCGCCAAGTAGTACCGAATAAGCGACTACAGTATCCCAGCCCAACAGTGCTGCTGAAGCAGGTAGCAATAGAGCTATCTGATAGAGCGCGACTTTCTTAACCGCTGGTAATGCAATGGTCGTCATTGTATTGGTTTGACACCTTTTCCTGCTGCTCTTGCGGGTAAGCCTAACTGGCCCATCCCCGAAGGCTGCGCATTATAGGTATAGTGGTGGCGATATTCAATACGGTTTCGAGGCAATATGGTCGAAATTCATCAGTCCGATGGTGGCGAGGGAATATCACCAGGGTCGTTAGCCGACGGCAATCTAAGCTTTATGTGAGATGGGCGAGAATTCCGTCCAACTCATCGACGCTGTTGTACTTAAAAATCAGCTTGCCGGTGCCTTTGGCACTGTGTTGGATGCTTACGGGAACACCGACCTTTTCCGATAGATCTTCTTCGAGGCGCTTAATATCCGGGCTACTGTCCACTTCGGCGGTGGGCTTGGCGGTATCACCCGTCTGGAGTTTTTTCACCAACGCCTCAGTTTGACGCACTGTCATACTGGTGCCGGCAACGGTGCGGGCGGCATTTACCTGTGTGGCGCCATCGAGCGCGAGCAGACATTTAGCGTGACCTAATTCGAGGTCGCCGCGCTCAAGCAATCGCTGCACTTCTATTTCTAAGCTGGTGAGACGCATCAGGTTGGTCACTGCTGAGCGGGATTTACCCACCGCATCGGCCACCTGCTGCTGGGTTAACTGGAATTCTTGCTGCAGGCGCTGGAGCGCCAGACTCTCCTCCATGGCATTTAAGTCTTCCCGCTGAATATTTTCAATCAGCGCCATGGCGATGGCGGCTTCATCGGACACCTCGCGAACAATCACCGGAACCGTATCCAGACCGGCCTGTTGAGCGGCGCGCCAGCGGCGCTCGCCAGCAATAATTTCATACTGCTCATCGGCCAGCTGTCGAACTACCAGGGGCTGCATAATACCCTGAGTGCGAATCGAGTTGGCCAGCTCTTCTAATGCTTCAGCGTTAATATCTCGGCGCGGCTGATATTTGCCCCGCTGGAGCAGCTCGACGGGTAATTGACGCAACTGGCCATCGACGACATTTGAGTTTGAGCTATCGAGACTGTCCTGAGCGTTGAGGCTATCGAAATCCCCGTCGTCGCTCATCCCCAACAGGGCATCCAAGCCCTTACCTAAACTCTGTCGTTTTGTGGCCATAAGTCTACTGTCCTGCTGTTTCGGGTTGCGATTGCTCGGCGTCAGCCTTGGCCTGGCGCAGAATTTCACCGGCCAGTGCTAAATAGGCGAGGGAGCCTTTAGAGTTTCGGTCATAAATCAGTGCCGGCAAACCATGACTGGGGGCTTCGGCAAGACGAATATTGCGCGGAATACTAACGCGGTAAACACGACTGCCAAAGTATTTGCGCAGCTGAGCGGATACGGCGTTGGTCAGGCTGTTGCGGGGGTCATACATAGTGCGCAAGATGCCCTCGATACGAAGGCTGGGGTTAATTAATTTGGCGATCTGTTTAATGGTGTTGTTGAGGGCGGAGAGCCCCTCGAGAGCGTAATACTCACACTGCATGGGAATAATCACGCCGTCGCTGGCAACCATGGCATTTACGGTGAGCATATTGAGCGAGGGTGGGCAGTCAATAATTATGTAGTCGTAGTTGCTGGAAACCCGCTTGAGGGCATGTCGCAGGCGTGTCTCACGCCCAATTTCCTGCATTAATTCAACTTCTGCAGCAACCAGATCATCATTTGATGGCAGCAGGTGAATCTTGGCTTTGGCGCAGGGGACAATCACATCTTCAATGGCAGCCTTCTCGGTAAGCACATCATAAATACTGGTTTTGCACCTGTGCTTATTGATGCCCACACCCATGGTGCTGTTGCCCTGGGGGTCGAGATCAACCAACAGAACACGCTGCTTGTAAGCCGCTAAAGAAGCCGCCAAGTTAACGCTAGTGGTGGTTTTACCCACGCCACCCTTCTGATTTGCGATTGAAATTATTCTAGTCACTAGACTGGCCTTTAGGCTGTTGTGTCGCTGTACCCTGAGTCGCGGCTGATAACAATTAAGTGGCGTTCGCCCTCGACACCCGGTACTTGCAATGTGTGTGAAGCCTCGACCTTATAGTCTTTCCCAACCTCACTCAACTCCGATTGTGGAAATTTTCCTTTCATGGCCAAAAACACCCCTTCGGCACTGAGCAGATGTGAACATTTCTCTACCATATCGGCTACCGAGGTAAAGGCGCGACTCAATACCGCGTCATAGGACGCAGCCGGTCGGTGCAGCTCGACTCGAGACTGAATTTCAACCAGGTTGGCTAAGCCTAAGTCGCAGCGCGCCTGAAATAAAAATCGGGTTTTCTTGCCGTTGCTATCGAGCAGGGTGAAATGCCGGTCGGGACACATAATCGCCAATGGAATACCGGGCAAGCCAGCACCGGTGCCCACATCGATCACTCTCTGACCGCTGAGGTGGGGCAGCATGGCGAGACTGTCGAGCAGATGCAACTTAACCATGTCACTAGGGTCGCGAATGGCGGTGAGGTTATAGGCTCTATTCCACGTCATCAGCAACTGCAAATAGGCGAGCAGTTGATCTCGCTGCTCAGGGCTGTAGTTGATTGCCATAGCGCGCATGCCAGCTTCGAGGATTGGGGCCAGGTGCGCTTCGCTGGGCAATTTAAGCGGCATGTTTTTTCAACTGCACAATTAATAGGGAGATTGCGGCGGGGGTAACCCCGGGAATTCGACTGGCTCGGGCTAAGGTTTCCGGTGTCGCTTCGGAGAGCTTTTGTTTGACCTCGTTGGACAGTCCTTTGACCGCGAGATAGTCAAAGCCCGCGGGAATACGGGTCTTCTCGTGGCGTCGCAGGCGGTTGACCTCATCCTGTTGACGGGTGATATACCCTGAGTACTTGGCGTCGATTTCAACCTGCTCGGCAATTTTCTGATCTACCTGATGTTCGGGGTAGAGTGAGCCAATAATTTTATAGTCGATCTCTGGGCGTTTAAGCAGCTCAAACAGCGAGTACTCGTGAGAGAGCTTTTTTTCAATATGGGCTGAGATCTTCTCAGCGGTCTCACTGGCCGGTTGAATCCAGGTGCTTTTTAAGCGCTGACGTTCAAGCTCAATGGCTTCGCGTTTTTCACTAAACTGCTTCCAGCGGTTGTCATCCACCAAGCCCAGTTCGCGGCCCTTTTCGGTGAGACGCATATCGGCATTATCTTCCCGCAGCAGAAGGCGATATTCAGCGCGGCTGGTAAACATTCGGTAGGGCTCGGTGGTGCCCATGGTAATCAGGTCATCAACCAGCACACCGGTGTAGGCTTCATCGCGACGGGGACACCAGCTGTCACGATCCTGAACCTGCAGTGCAGCATTGGTTCCCGCCAGTAACCCTTGGGCTGCAGCTTCTTCATAACCGGTTGTGCCATTTATTTGGCCGGCAAAAAACAGCCCCTTGATACCCTTAGTTTCCAGGGAAAACTTAAGGTCCTGAGGGTTAAAGTAATCGTATTCGATGGCATAACCGGGACGGGTAATATGGGCATTTTTAAAGCCGACAATGGAGCGCACCAGGGATAACTGGACATCAAAGGGCAGGCTGGTGGAGATGCCATTGGGGTAGAGTTCGTAGGTATTTAACCCCTCAGGCTCAACAAATATCTGGTGCTGGTTTTTATCGGCAAAGCGCACCACTTTATCTTCGATTGAGGGACAGTACCTGGGCCCAACACCATCGATGACGCCGGTGTAGAGGGGCGATCGATCCATGCCGCCCTTGATGATTTCATGGGTCTGGCTGTTTGTGTAGGTGATCCAACAGCAGGTCTGTTGGGGATGCTGGGCAACTGACCCCAGGTATGACATCACCGGTTCCGGTTTATCACCCCACTGCTCCGGGAGCTGACTGAAATCGACACTGCGCGCGTCGATACGCGGCGGCGTGCCCGTTTTTAACCGCTCAACGCGAAATGGTAGGGCGCGCAGACGCTGGGATAAACTTAGGGCCGGAGGATCTCCAGCGCGTCCAGCAGAATAATTTTCCATACCGATATGAATTTTACCGGCCAGGAAGGTTCCCGCGGTGACCACCACGGTCTTGGCCTTAAACGTTAGGCCCATCTGTGTAACAACACCGGTAACCCGGTCGCCCTCAATGATTAAGTCATCTACCGCCTGTTGGAAAATGGTCAGTTTTTCCTGATTTTGGAGAATATTGAGGATTGCGGCCTTGTACAATACCCGGTCAGCCTGGGCGCGAGTGGCGCGCACCGCGGGGCCTTTGCGGGAGTTTAGGACCCTGAATTGAATACCAGCAAAATCGGTAGCGGTGGCCATGGCGCCGCCGAGTGCGTCAATCTCTTTGACCAAATGGGTTTTACCTATGCCACCAATGGCGGGATTGCAGGACATCTGCCCGAGGGTTTCGATATTGTGCGTCAACAATAGGGTGTTGCTGCCCATACGGGCTGCAGCCAGGCAGGCTTCGGTGCCGGCATGTCCGCCACCAACGACAATAACATCAAAAGAATCTGGGTAAATCATAGCGCGCAATCGAGAGACCAATTTAAGGTGGGCCAGTATACCGGTGGTTGGTTAAACGTTAAGCACTTTATTTTCACTGTTGATTTGGCGTGTTAATGGTTTAACTTATTGAGTTATTATTTATATATTAAGTATGTAAGGGTTATTGTTGTTGTTATTAGGGAAGCCTGTTTTTGGGGATAACTCGATTAATCTGTTTTAAAACAGCGTGGTAGGATTACTTTTCGGCTGTATTAGTCTGTGAGTTGAATTTTATTTCAACTGTATGGACGCTGTACGGCTGTGTATAGATATTGGCCCGATTTGGCTTAACCTCTGTTTAGAGGCTCAGGTTGTGGACAGTTATTTTTTTTGTCCACGGGCTATCAACAGGTATCAGGTCACGGCCGGTTTAGAGGTTGATTGAGAGGCTGGTTGAGAG
>CAXAFJ010000049.1:0-14990 GCA_963968025.1 uncultured Pseudomonadales bacterium
CCATGGATAAACTGGCGCCGCGCGAAAGTTTAAGCGAATTGCGTGCTGGCTTTGCGTTGTTTACCTCAGACAAAACCTTGCTGCACCTTTTACTGTTGGTGTCAGCCACCGGATTTTTGGCCTTTGGCGTTTATCTAGTGGGTATGCCGCTGCTCGCGCGCGAGGGTTATCAGGGTGGGGCAGGGCTATTCGCCTTAATGCAGGTGAGTTTTACCCTGGGTATAGTCGCCGCCAACTTCTCCGTCAGTCGCCAGAAAGATACTTTTAAGCGTCCCGGTCGATTGATGATTATTAGCTTTTTGGGTCGCGGCACACTGGTGTTCTTTATCGCCTTGTTACCGAATTTCTGGCTGCTATTTCCGATTATTTTTGCCTGGGGCGCGTTCTCGGGGCTGTCTATGACATTGGGTCGAACCATACTGCACAACCAGGTTCCCCACTCCCATCGCTCCCGCGCCGCCTCGGTGTATCAACTGTGCTTATTTGGCGGAGCGCCACTGGGTGCTTGGGTCTGTGGTTATGCTATTGAACATACCGGACTGGCGCCAACCTTTGCGGTTATTGCGCTGCTAACGTTGCTGGTCTCAATAGTGGCTGCGGCATTCTCACCGCTCTGGTCACTAAAGGCAAAAGCGGCGGCTATAGATTAAACGCAATCAAGGCTGCAGTAATCGCCACATTCAACGACTCAACACCATTGGCCATGGGAATACCCACCCGGTGCTTGCTCAGTGCCGCAATCTCTTTACTGACACCCTCAGTCTCATTGCCCAGCACATAGATAATCGGTGACTGAGGCTTGAACTCCGCCAGCGGCGTCGCCTGATGGGATGACAGCGTGCAGACCTCAAAACCCTTTTCAATAAACGCTGGCAGCGCCTTGGCCAGCGACTCACAGCGCAGAATATTACCCTTAAAAACCGTTCCTGCACTAGCCTTGATCACTAGGGCTGAGATATCGGCACAGCCTTTACTGGGCAGTAACAGACCATAGGCTGGGCTGGCTGTGATGCTGCGAATAATCATGCCAAGATTCTGCGGATTAGTGATGCCATCCACAGCAATCAGCGGTCGTTGGTTCGCCGCGGGCAGCTGCTCAAGAGCCTGTTTATAGGGCTGATAACCGGCGCTGTGAATATCACAGGCAACGCCCTGGTCCTGTTTGCTATTGCGTGAGATGCGCGCTAGCTGTTCACGGCTGTGATAGCAGATTTCGATATTGCGCTGAGCGGCCAAGGTTTTAATCTGATCGACAATGCCACCGCCACGGTTGGACTCAGCCAGATGTAAACGAAACACTTCCAGTGAGCGGTCGGCCAAAATCTCATACACCGGCTTGCGTCCATAGACGGTGATCAGGCGGTCATAGGCGGATTTGCGTGCCAGATATTCGGGGCTGTCGGTTTGGTTCATAAGATTCTATTTAGTCGCTTTTGTGAATGCGTTTTGATTAATAAGTTTGTATGTGACAGCTCGTTAATTAGCAGGCCGTTAATTAGCAGCCTTAGCTTTCGCCAACAGCTCGGTTATTTTCTTCAGCTCATCTTCACTGGCGTAACCCTGCTGCTGGGCAATATTCACGGTAGTCTCGCCGAGCACAGCGTAGGCATCGAGCCACTGGCGTCGAGACGAGAGGGCGTCGAGATGTGCCTCCACAGTGTTGTAATCGCCGCGGGAAATTGGCCCGGTCAAGCTGTCTGTTGGATCCGCGCTACTCAAATAGTTGTCGACGGTCTGGCGAATCAGCGGGTTGAGTATCTGCTCCTGCTGGCCTGGATCAATATCCGCTTCAGCGAGCATCTGCTTACTCATGGCCAACAGTGCCACCAGATTATTACAGGCCATCACCGTGGCAGCATGGTAGAGGGCTTTTTTAGCGCCCTGTAAAGCAAAGCAGTTGCCGCCAATCGATGAGAACAATTGATTTAACAGCCCAGTGGCCTGATCGTCGCCCTCCACCGCACAGCTGCTGCCGGCAAAGGTAGAGAGGGATATTGCCGGGTTGGCAAAGCTGTGAATTGGGTGTACTGAAGCGCGATAACATTGCTCATCTGGCAGGCGGATAATTTTGGAACTGAGGGAGCCGCTAAAGTGCAAGACAATATTACCTGGGGCTAAAACACCAGACTCAGAGAGCGCTTCGCAGACTTCTTGAATCGCGTTATCCGGCGTGGTGATCAACCAGAGATTAGCGGGCTTGAGTCGCTCTGAGTGTTTAACGGCGCTGCCATCACCAATAAATTCCACCGCCTTGAGGCTCGACTCAAAACTGTTATTGAGTACCTGACCAATCGAAACGCTGATAGCTGACTGCTGTTCCAGCAATAGTCGACAGACTGTGGTGCCGAGACGTCCGGCACCTATACAGGAGACCTTCAGATTGGTGGTCACCACAGCAGGGGTCTTCACGCTTTACCCGAGCAACGCTTTGTAGCTCTGCACAGTTTTCGCCATGCCCAGAGTCAATGAATCAACGGTAAAGGCATGGCCAATGGACACTTCAAGCAGGCTCGGTATGCTGGCAAATTTAGCCAAATTGTGAAGATTGAGATCATGGCCGGCATTGACCCCCATACCCAAGCGGGTCGAAAGCCCAGCGGCCGCCAGGTGCTGTTGAAATAAGCTCTCCTGCTGATCGCTGCCCCAGGCAGCGGCATAGGGACCGGTGTAGAGTTCGATACGATCTGCGCCGATTTCTTTGGCGAGCTCGATCTGTGCAAGATCCGGGTCCATAAACAGACTGACCCGTATGCCTAATTGGTGCAGCTGATCGATAATCGGTCGCAGCTGCTCGCCAGAATGGGTCAGGTCAAAGCCGTGATCCGAGGTTAGCTGATCATCGCCATCGGGAACCAGGGTACATTGATCTGGCATGGTTTCTTTTACCAGTTCAATAAAACCGGGGTAGCTGCCGATCGCGGGGGCGAAGGGATTGCCCTCCACATTAAATTCGATATTGCCCAGAGGCTTAACCAGTGCTGCCAGACGGCGCACATCGTCGGGACGAATATGGCGCTGGTCCGGACGCGGGTGCACGGTGATGCCATCGGCACCCTGATCGATACAGAGCTTGGCAAATTCCACTACATCCGGGTAATTGCCCTCGCGGGAATTGCGGATCAGGGCGATTTTATTGAGGTTAATACTGAGATCGGTCATATCGCATAGCTCGTAACAAGAAGCTCATAAAAAGAAGCTCGTAAAAAGAGGCCCGTAAAAAAGGATCTTCCAAAAAGAACCCCCTATCGAACGGGAACTGGCCTTTCAAAGGCCGGCAATGTTTTCGGTTCCGCAAGCGGCGTCCAGGCTTCAGGGTTGACCAGCCGCGCCGTCAGAATACGGATCGGGGTCACCGGCACATTCTGATACATACCCATGTTGGCTACTTCAGTCTCAGCGATAGCGTCGACCACATCCATGCCTTTAATCACCGAACCAAATACCGCATAACCCGGCTTAGGGCCTTTGGCATTAAGCGATTTATTATTGCGGTGATTGATAAAGAACTGCGCTTTGGCACTATCTGGATCACCGGTTCGGGCCATGGAAATGGTGCCGCGGCCATTGCTTAGACCATTGACCGACTCATTGATAATCGCCGCGCGATCCGATTCCCTCGGGGTCAAATCAAAGGTATGACCGCCGCTCTGAATCATAAAGCCCTTGATCACTCGATGGAAAATCAACCCGTCATAGTGAAAACCATTGGCATGCTTAATAAAGTTATCCACTGAAACTGGGGTCTGCTGTGGATAGAGCTCAAGCAGAATATCCCCCATATCAGTTTGCAGTTTAATCTGTGGATTCTCGGCGTAGGCCGTTGTGAAAAAAGCCTGGCATAACAGCACCAGAGCAACTGAAAAAAAGCGGCTGAATAATCTGTGGTGGACGTTTTGCATGCTCTCTCCGGGTAATATTGTTGGCGTCAATCCTGCTTCAGTTAGGGGCTACTGCCACTCAGAGAAACGTTTGCGACCGCGCAGTTTAGGAATCAGAATCACCAAAATGGCACCGAGAAATACGGTTAAACCGCCGTATAAAAATGATTCGTTGCGTTGATCTTTTTGCAGGTCATCGACATTGGCCTTCAGGGAATCGTTCTCCCGTTGCAGCATATGGTTGTTTTTCACCAACTGCTGATTCTGCTCACTGAGGGTAATCGCATCGGAAGAAATTTCGCGGATCTCAGCCAGCTGGGTTGCCAGACTCTTTTGCTGACCTTGACTGCTGTCGAGTTCGCCACGAACCCCCTTGGATGCCAGGTTGAGTTCACTGACAATTTTATCCAGCTCAGTATTGCGTTTTTTCAGTGCCGCCAACTCTTTCTGCTGCTGCTTGACCTTGATACGGGCAATCGGCTGATCAACCAGATATTGCTCCTCCATCCAGCCTTCAACACCTCGATTGGTGATCAGATGTCCCCAGCCATCAACAATCTCCAGCAGACGCAGCTGGGTGCCGGATTTAAGACCGCGGTGAACAATAGTGCAGCGCGCACAGGGCGTAGAGCGCAGTGGCACCAGAAATTCATCGCTGACCCAGACCGATTTCTCCTCTAGATAAACTTTCTCTGCAGTTGCGGGGGTTGCGGCAGACTCGAGATCTTCGGCCTCCTGAGCAAATGCGGAGTGACTGATTGAGAGGGCTAAAATAGGTAGTGCCAAAAAGAGATAATTCATGGTTTCAAAAACGATAAGTTAGAAAGGCATGGATAATACTCTGATCAGCAGCAAATGATAACCATTTGGCTGCTAATCATCGCGTCTTGTGAGGCGGTTAGGGCAGGACTTTCTTGAATGGCTTAACGGTTACCTGCTGGTAGACACCGGCGGTAACATAGGGGTCGGCATTGGCCCACTGCTGAGCATCGACTAGAGACGGGAATTCAGCGATCACCAAACTACCGGTAAATCCGGCCTCACCGGGGTCCAGAGAGTCGATGGCCGGATGTGGCCCGGCGACAAATAGGCGTCCATCATCTTTTAGTTCTTGCAGTCGCTGCAAATGAGCCGGGCGGGCGGCGAGTCGCTGGGCAAGGCTGTTTTCAATATCTTCACTGATTATTGCGTACCACATAAAATCACTCTTACTTTTAGATTTAGTTTATTTCTGTTTAATAATTTCGTCTAGGGACAGCCCGGTAATCCGCGTAATACCCTTAAAGAGATAAAACATATCGCCAATCATCACCAGCATAGCCGGGACCGCGATAACCGGAAAACTCAGGGCTGTCATCTTGCCGAGTTGCTCGTTAAACGCCTGGGTGCCAGGATCTGCGGTAAGCAGATAGACCGCAAGAAAATAGTTGAGCACTGCAGAGAGCAGGAATGAGCCAGCCAGAATCCACGATGCATTAATCAACAACTGGTCGAACTCTGGCTTGCGATTGCGGCTCAGCAGCGAGGCATTGATTTTATCGATCTCAAGCACCGAGTCATTGAGCAAAAAGGTATGGATCAAAGGTTGGGAGGTTTTTAGTGAAAGCAATGTCGCCAGGCCAAACAGGGCAGGGATGCTGGCTTCTTTAATGGCAATGTAGATCGCATCCAGCTCCATCAGACTAATGCCCCCGGTCAGGGCAACACTGACAACCCCCAGTGCGGAAAAGAAGTTGATTTTGCCACGGACAAAAAAGTCGCGGACACCATAAATTATTGGAAATGACAGCGCCACAATGATCGCCAGCTTAATACCCAGATAATCTTCGCCGCTGAGTTTCGTCAACACCAGGGTAGGTATGGCGATATTAAAGGCCAGATTTAGAAGCAGGCTTTCTTTTTTTGGAGCCTCTTTTTGTGGGGCCTCTTTTTTCAGGCTATCTGTCTTTTCTGCGGGCTGTTTTTGCGTGTCAGTGGTATCAGTCATAGTGGTCTTTTGTCAATTTCAGGAGCGCATTGTAACCACTCAGTTGTCTATGTCGAGACGCGCTTAACCAAACCGCCCAATGATATATAGCTGTGTGACGATTAGGTTGCTAAGGCGCAATTCATCATCTATTAATAAATTTAACAAAAAACACTTCAACATTTCTTTGTATCGCATTAATTTATAAGGAAAAAGAATGACCGACATAGAAAGTAAAGAACGGTGCCGGACTGTTACACCAATAGGACCAAAGATGGCGGATTTATTAGTCGCCTACCTTGAACAGCTAGGTGTTGAATATGTTTTTGGGGTTCCAGGGGGCGCCATAGAACCGCTCTACGATGCCCTGGCACGAAGTGAAAGGCGCGGCGGAGTTCGTGCAGTAGTAGCCCGTCATGAAACCGGCGCCGCCTTTATGGCCGATGGCTATGCTCGAAATAGTGGTAAGCTGGGAGTCTGCTGCTCAACCACTGGGCCCGGCGCGACCAATATGATTACCGGCGTTGCCTCAGCCTACGAAAACAATGTTCCCATGTTAGTGATCACCGCTCAGACGGCGATCTCAACCTTTGGCAAAGGTGCCATTCAAGACTCCTCCTGCACCGGCGTAAACACAGTGGGTCTCTACTCTCACTGCACCAGATACAACACCCTTGTCTCCCATATTGACCAGTTTGAACACAAACTCGCCGCTGCGATTATGTCGGCCATGGGCTCTCCCGCAGGGCCAGCGCATTTAAGTGTGCCGCGGGATGTGATGGCGATGGATAACCTTAATACTCAGACCCATTATCAGTTAGACAATTTATTGGATAGGCCTGCGCTGATTGATGATCATGCCGTAGAGCAGCTCTTTGGTGAGTTAAGTGCAGCAAAAAATCCTGTATTTATTATTGGCGACGAAGCCTGTGATGCTATTGGCAGCATTCTCTCACTTGTTGTTAAAACGGGTGCGCCGCTGATTGTTACTCCTCAGGGCAAAGGATTGGTCAGTCCATACCACCCGCAATTTAAAGGTGTTTTTGGGTTCGCTGGCCATGCGGATGCCAGTAAGGTGTTGGCCAACCCTAAGGTCGACCTCGTGATCGCAATCGGTGCGCGTTTTGGGGAGTTTTCTAGTAATGCCTGGGATACCACAAATTTGCTCAATGGCAAGCTCATCCATGTGGAGTCCACAGAGGCAAACTTGACTCGCACGCCTATGGCAAAGCTCCATGTGCGCGGCTGTATCGAAACAATTTTTGACCGTATTGCCAGTCGCTTTGATATAGATACAAAAAAATATCTGCGTTTGGTCAAGTCGGCCAGTGCCGAGTCGGAAGCAACCTTAACTCGCCATTTTCAGTTTGATGACGAAGAGGGCTACTGTTCGGATGCGACGCCGATTAAACCTCAGCGCCTTATGCGCGATTTACCAAGGTTATTTCCAGCACACACTAGATACCTAGTGGATACCGGAAACAGTTTGGCGTGGGGAACTCATTACCTAAACCCGTTCGATCGCAGATTCTCTGGCAAGCGTGAAGCTCGTGGCGGCTTGTTCAGTGCCTCAGTTGATTTTGCTTCAATGGGCTGGGCTATTGGCAATGCTGTTGGAACCAGTATGGCCTTAGATAACACCCCAGTTGTCTGTATCACTGGCGATGGCAGTTGGCTGATGAGCGGTCAGGAGCTGACGGTTGCTATAGAAGAGCAATTAACCCTTATCTTCGTGATTTTAAATGACCATGCCTACGGTATGGTCAAGCATGGCCAAACGCTTACTGGTGCCGAACCCACGGCTAATCAGTTAACGCCGGTAGACTTTTCAGCTATGGCAAAATCCATGGGCGCACCTGGCCATATCATTAATTCACCGGCAGATCTAAATAGTCTCGATATCAAAACGATTTGTGCACGGAAGGGACCAACAGTTCTCGATGTGCGCATTGATGCCAATGAAGCACCGCCCATCGGCTTGCGCACTAACGTGTTGCAAAGTGGATGAGCGACATTCCAATAGAAAAAATTAGCACAAAAATATGGCGTGAAATTCCTGAGCCTGACAACCCATTCGCCGCGGCCAACTGTTATTGCTGTGGCTATGATGTTTACGGTGATCTATTAAAAAACGCTAGCTATATAGATTACCTCTATCTGCTATTTAAGCAGCAACAGCCAACACCAGAGCAGTCGGCGCTACTTCGAGGGCTAGCTATTGCGCTGGCTAATCCCGGCCCCAGAGATCACAGCGTCAGAGCGGCAATGAGTGCCGGAGTTGGCGGTTCGACCCATGCCTCGGCAATGATCGCCGCAATCGCTGTGGGTGCGGGTAATTTGGGCGGATCTCGTGAGGTCTTCCACGCTCTGGAGTATTGGCAGCAGTGCCAGAATAGTCTTGAAGCTTGGCAGCAGTTGATCAAAGACCCGCCACAGCTTGGGCGCGAAGATGTCTGGCTGCCCATGGAGCATGCGCCGGGTTTTGACCCCAATGGCGCTCTATGATCTTGAGTTTTTGCCAGAACAAGCCGAGATGCTGTTTCTATTGTTGCGCCTTCCTGGAGCGGCAATTCACAGTCTTGAGCAAGAGAGACTGGGTTGGCGCAAATACCCGTTTTTTGCCAACGGCTTCAAATTAAATCCGTGAGGCCATTCGGTCCAGTGAGAAAACTGTATGCCTGTTCACAGTAAGTTCGAGAAGTTTGAGGATAATTGGCAAACCTCAATGGGCGGTTGGTCCCTTGAGGGAAAGGCTGTTTTGCGTGGTAAGGATATTTTTACTGAGCTGAACGATAAAACATGGATGGAGTACCTGCTGTATGCGGCGACTGGGAAAGAATCACCAAAGATAGCGAGGCTGGTTGAAGCTACTTGGGTGATCTGTACTAGTTTTCCTGATCCGCGTATTTGGAACAACCGAGTAGCTGCATTAGCCGGAACAGCACGCTCTTCTGGTGCATTGGCGGCGGCTGGCGCGGTGGCTGTCAGTGAAGCCACTATTTATGGTTTAAAGCCGATTAAAGGAGCGCTAGATTTTCTTTGGCGGGCTGAAAAAAGGCTTGATGAAGGCGAAAGTTTAGAGTCAATAATTCGATCGGAGTTAAAAGAATTTAGGAGCGTTTATGGCTACGGACGGCCATTAGTTAAGGGTGACGAGCGGATAGAGCCAATGATGGCTTTTGCCCGTTCTATAGGCTGTGGTGACGGGAAGTACGTCAAATTGGCCTTTCAGATTGATGAGTATTTGAGCAATAGTCGGTTTAAATACGAAATCAACGGAGGGGCACTTTGCGCAGCCTTGTTAGCAGATGAAGGACTGAGCCCTATGGATATATATCATATGGCGACGTTTACATTTACCGCAGGTGCAATACCTTGTTTTATTGATGCATCAAATCAGCAGGAAGGATGTTTTTTTCCCTTACGGACTGCTCGACTCAACTATACGGGAGGCGAGACAGTCAAGCACTGGAGGGTGTGAATAATGACTAAGCTGTATGCAGTATTTGTTCTATTAGTTCTGGCCTGTAATGCGGCATTTGCCGAAAATTCTCTTAACTCAGGGGTCGATTTCGCCGGTTTCTATGGTGATGAAGACTATGTTTCTATTGCCACTGGTTCCACCCAGCCCATCGCCAAGGCACCGGCGGTGGCCTCTGTTATCACTGCTAGTCAGATACGCGCCATGGGCGCTCGAAACATCGATCAGGTGTTGGAAACTGTTCCTGGATTACATCTTACTCGGAGTCCACTTTACAACTCTATGTACATTTTTCGTGGAGTCAATGCCGACTTTAATCCTCAGGTTTTAATGCTAATTAATGGCATTCCCATCACTAATTTATTTCAGGGCGACCGCAATCTAGTTTGGACCGGCATGCCAGTGGAGTCGATCTCACGAATAGAAGTTATTCGCGGGCCTGGCTCAGCACTCTATGGCGCCGATGCCTTTGCCGGGGTGATCAATATAGTCACCAAGACCCCGGGGGAGGTTAAGCAGAATTCCGCTGGCGTAAGGGTCGGCTCTTTTGATACCACGGATATTTGGTTTACTGGGGCGGGCGAAAAAGGCGAGCTAGGCTATATGGGTAGCATCGAACTGACAAAGAGCGATGGATCCGATGCTGTGATCGGCAGTGATGCGCAAAGCCTACTCGATTTGATTACTGGAACGGCGGTTTCAAATGCACCGGGTTCGGTCAATCGTTCCTCAGAGAATATTGAATTGCGCGTTGAGGCCACCTACAAAAAACTGCGCCTCAGAGCAGGCAGCCAGATCCGCAACAATATCGGTGATGGAGCCGGTGCGGCTCAAGCACTTAATCAAGGCAATAAATTCTCCAGCCAGCGCTTTAATGTTGATCTCACCTACACTGACGAGGAGATGTTTGATAACACCTTGGTTGAGTTTCAAACCAGTTATTTTGATACCTCGCAGGAAGTGGAGGGTAACTTTATTCTCTATCCGGCTGGTTCCACTGGCCCTTTTCTCGACCCATTCGGTGTGCCCATATTTCCACCCTTTCCTGATGGTGTGATTGGCAATCCTGAGATTTTTGAGCGTCATACCCGGTTTGGCGTGCGCCTGGAACATAGCGGTATCAACAAACACCGTATCAGTGCTGGCGCCGGCTATTACGATGGTGAAATTGATAAAATAACCGAATCGAAAAACTTTGGTTTTAACCCGGAGACCATGTTGCCGATCTTGCCCGGTGATCCATTAGTGGATGTATCAGATACCCCTTTTGTGTTCCTCACCGAAGATAGTCGCGATAATAGCTATGTGTTTCTTCAGGATGTTTGGCTGTTGGCCAATGACTGGGAGTTAACCGCTGGACTGCGACATGATAACTATTCAGATTTTGGCTCTACCACTAATCCACGGCTGGCGCTGGTCTGGTCCACCAGTTATAAATTAACCACAAAGTTTCTCTATGGCGAGGCATTTCGTGCCCCTTCATTTGCTCAAACGCGGGCAATTAATAACCCCCTAATTCTCGGCAATATCAATCTTGAGCCGGAAGAGATTAAAAGCTATGAACTGGCCTTTGATTATCGGCCCAATTATGAGCTGACATTGATGACCAATTTTTTCTACTATGACTGGACCGATATTATCCAATTTGTCCCCGATGCCAATAACAGTAATCGCACCGCACAAAACTCCGGAGAGCAGACCGGTTATGGTATGGAATTTGAGGCGGTCTGGGAGGCAACTGAAAACGTTACCCTGACCGGTAATTTGGCGGTACAAAATTCCACTGATGAAACCCTCGATGTGCCTGCAGCCAAGTCTCCAGAGAAGCAGCTCTATCTGCGTGCTGATTGGATATTATCTAAGGGATGGAGAGTCAACTTGCGCGGCAACTGGGTTATGGATCGCAATCGCCTCAGCGATGACTTGCGTCCGGACGTAGACGACTATGCTCTGTTTGATCTATCGCTGCGCAAAACAATGGATAACGCTCTTGAGTTTGCTTTGACGGTGAATAATTTATTCGATGAAGATGCTCGGGAACCCAGTCCTAATTCCGATCCAATGCCATTTATTCCAAATGACTTGCCGCTCGCAGGCAGGTCTGTATTGGGCGAGATTCGCTACAATTTTTAAACTACTATTAATCGTTATAGGTGATGTTTACAGCTAAGTGTTTAGCGCTAGATGAGTCTGCTATCCGTTAAGGCAATTTGCGGGCTATTTTTTACGGCAGTACAGGAGGTAGTGCTATAAAACATACAGGGAGTATGCGGGCATGGCTGTGTGCCATCGCAGTACTGATCTTCTGTTGCAGCGCCAGCGCTGCAGCTGTGGAGCTCGTGATAGTCTACCCACAGGTGCGAGAGCCTTTTGCTCGTGTCTTTGAGGAGATTGTTCGAGGCGCCGAGGATGGCTATGAGCAGCAAGTGCAGCGTGTGGCGATGACCAAAAATCAGTCTCCTGTGGATTTTATTCATGTGCTCGATAGGAAATCACCGGTGTTGGTACTGGGCAATCGCTTGGCCCGCCAAGCCGCTGAACAGAATACCCACCACCGAGTAATTGTCGGCGCCGTTAATGGTGACTTTGATCAGGTGTTTGGCATCAGTTTGACGCCGAGTTTTGAGGCTATATCAAACAAACTATCATTTTTGGTTCCCGCGGTTAAAAAAATTCATGTGATTGCCAAACCCGGTACAACGGCAGTGGATTTTGATCTGGCGGAAGGAACCCTTTTGCATCGAGGTTTCGAACTGGTGATTCACCAGGCCGAAGATATCAGGAGCGCGGCGGGGGTCTATCGCAATCTTATGCAAACCCTCAATGAACAAGACGCTGTATGGATTCAACCCAACGGCTCATTTGTTAACAATGCGATGCTATCGATTTTGCTACAGGCCTCTTGGGAAAAACACTTTGTGGTGTTTTCCTCTAACCCAGTGCATGTAAAGCGCGGCGCACTTTTTTCTGTCTATCCGAATAATTACAAGATGGGGTTGAGCCTCGGGCGTCTGGCACAGGCGGTTGCCGGTTATGAAGGCGTTCAAAAAGAGACTCAGAAACTGTCTGAGATCCCCAAAATGCAGCCGTTGGATGATGTTTTTGTCACCCTCAATGAGCGCACCAGCAATCATCTCGGCATTAGTCTCACCGATGATATGCGTGCGCAAATTGACCTAGTATTGCCAGCGCGGTGACCGACTATGGCTAGACTAAAACGCAATTGGTTCGATAAATTACGCTTTAAAACTCAGATATCCCTGGTGTTTATCTTCGGCATTTTGGTATTGGCTTTTGTTACCTCGGTGACAGTGAGCAAGATATCCAGCAGCATTATCGAAGAGCACGAAGTGCTTCAGGGTAAACAGGTCACTGAATCCCTGGCCCGTCGCAGTGAAGTGGCGCTGTTATATCAGAGCCCCGAAGCCGCCGGGGATATTGGCCAAGACGCGATGAACTTTCCCGGTGTAAAGGGCATTATGATCGAAACCGATAAGGCTGATGTGCTATTTGTCACCGGCTCCATGTTAGTTGCCGAGAGCAGCGAGTTTGTTGATCAAGCCACCCAGCTATCCAATGAGGCAGTGAATAAACAGGCCCGTGAGTTGAGTCTGGTGGCAGAGAATATCGATTTTTGGAAATTTTTCTCGCCGGTCTATGCCAGTAGCACCGATGACCATCAGGTGATGGATATGGCGAGCAGTGAGAATCTTCTGCTGGGGCACATTACCGTGGTAGTCGGCAAAGACACCCTGCACAAGATGCAAAAAAGTACTCTGCAAAACAACCTGATGGCATCCTTTTTTGGCGCTGCAATTTTGTTGTTTGCCCTGCTCTATTTCTCCCGCCGCCTGACCAGCCCCATCGAGCGCTTATCCACAGTAATGAAGCGAGCCCAGCAGGGTGAAGAGAAGATACGCTCCGAGATTCAGGGTCCGGTAGATATCACCGAGATGCAAAAATCCTTTAACCGCATGATGCAAGTGTTGGAAAATCGACGCCGTGAGCTCAAGCGGGCAATGAAAATGGCCATGACATCTGCCGAGATGAAAGTGGAGTTTGCCGCCAATGTCACCCATGAGCTGCGTACCCCGATGAATGCGGTGCTGGGCATGTTGGACCTATTGATGACTATGGGATTGAGTCTCAAACAGAATGAATATGTGCAAACGGCAAAATCATCTGGCGACAACCTGTTGGCGCTGATCGACGATATTCTCAATTTTTCCGAAGCCGATGCGGGCAAGATTAGTATTACCAATCGCGACTACCTGCTCCATGAAAGCCTCGATGAAGTGGTCGGTCTACTCTCCAGTACAGCACTGAAAAAGCACCTCAATATTGGCTATATTATCGATGAGGATGTGCCGCTGGCACTGCATAGCGACAGCGATAGAATTCGTCAGGTTCTGATCAATTTGGCGGGCAACGCGCTGAAGTTTACCGAGCGCGGTGAAGTCTCAATTCATGTTGGCTTGCAGCAGGATGCAACGCCGGGCTCTGCATCCTCCTCGGTCACCAAGAAGGGTCAAGAGGGACAGCGGGGTAGCGGCTCTACAGTTAGATTACGGTTTATTGTCAAGGATACCGGTATAGGTATTGCGCCTGAGGATCAGGCGCGGATCTTTGAGGCCTTTACTCAGGTGGATTCATCGAATACCAAAGGCTATCAGGGTACGGGCTTAGGTTTAGCTATTAGCAACCAGATTGTTGAATTGATGGGCGGCGATATTTTTGTTTCCAGTGAATTGGGACAGGGCAGTCAGTTTGGTTTTAGCCTGCCAATACTGGTGGCACAGTCTCAGGAGTCGGAGGCCAAGGACGGCGACAATATCAGTGCCAGTAGCAGTAACAGTGGATTGGAAAATATTCGTGTGCTGTTTGTCAGCGGCAGCGAGATTCTCAGAGGCTTTGCCGCACAGCAATTTAAAGCTTTGGCAGTGAATGCCGAGTTTGCTCAGTCCGGGTTGCAGGCCTTGGAGCTTATTCGTCAGCATCCGGCTGAAGAGTGTTTCGATATCCTGTTTGTGGACCAGGAACTCGATGATATTAAAATCAAAGAGCTGCTCAAGTTTATCAAGTTAGCCCCGAACTACGGCAAACGCCCCGCTGTGATGCTGAGCAACCCTTGGAATAAAGACTCTATCACCAGTGAGCTGGCGATGCCGCGGCTGAATAAACCCCTGCGCTCCAATTCACTGACCGAGATCTTAAACAAATATTTTATTGTCGGCAGTGGTGCTGATTGTGGTGCGGAGTTTGGTGCCGAGGGTTTCGATAACGACCGATTACCTGAAGAGGCAGTGTTGGCGCGCTCATGTAACATTTTAGTGGTCGACGATAGTCGCGCTAATCAGCAGGTGGCGATTGCCATGTTAGAGCGCCTCGGCTGTCAGGCGTCACTGGCCAGCAACGGCAAAGAAGCGCTGGAAAAAGTGGTTCGAGAAGATTACGACCTGGTCTTTATGGACTGCAATATGCCGGTTATGAATGGCTATGACAGCACCAAACAAATAAGGATCTACGAGGGCGATCAAGCTGGCACGTTGCCGATTATCGCTATGACTGCTAATAACTCAGAGAATGAAGAGCGGATCTGTCGCGAAGCCGGTATGAGTGATTTTCTGCCAAAACCCCTTAGCCTGGCCGGGCTGCGTGAAAAGCT
>CAXAFJ010000050.1:0-14798 GCA_963968025.1 uncultured Pseudomonadales bacterium
TTTTCAGTCTTCCACGGCTGATCAATTCGCCGCGAAATCACCTCGCCGCCGAGCTCGGCAACACAGCGATCAGCCAGATCCCAAAACGGTGGTCTGCCGGGATCCGCAATCAACACCTGCTCGACACCGGCGGCGCGAGCGCGCTGAATAAGCTCAAATAGCGGTGTCGTCATCTCATCCCAAAAACAGATATCGGTGCCCATCAGGGTGTGTAGCTCGGTCAGTTCGGCATCTTCAAGAGATTCAAAGCTGCGCTCTTGAAACTCTACGCTGCATTGGTTAATGCTCGCTTGAAGTTTTAGAAAAGGCTCAACACTGGCATCTATATCCAAACCGATGACCTCGGCCTGATAGTTTTTCGCCAGATAGATTCCGGTTAGCCCCCAGCCACAGCCGATATCCATGACCTTGGCCCGATCCGGTATTTCCCAGGTGCTCAAATAATCGATCAATACAAAGCTAGAGCGCCAGACCTTATTGCCGTGAGCCGCATGGCGCTGTTGGCGCTTGAGCCTTCGAACCTCTGGGTGGGAGGCCTTGAGAGCGTCGATATTCATAAACGAAATGCTGTGTGTGGTTGGCTGTTTAAGCGGTACTAATGGTCTATCTAATTCTGAAGTCATAGGCTCAGTCGGCGCGCGTTATTTGAAGTCGAAATTCTAGCAGTAAAACAAACCGCTGATTGGATAATGTTGTTATTTGTCTTTTCATAGCAAAGTACTATTATAGTCGGCTAGATACGGCACTGGATACGGCACTGGATACAGAGCCAGATATAGGGCTAAATGATAGCCAAATAATAATAAAGTCACGCCGACAGGCAGGTTTATGAATCAGACTACGCTCAATCCTTGGCTTGGTAAGCTCTACCGAGACCGCGATACCCAGTTTCTCTTTCTGCAGATCAGCGGTTGGTTTAGTCTTTCGTTAATCAGCTTTTTCAGTCTGACTCTCTGGTACAACCAGCAGAGCCTAGCCTATATCTCTCATACCTTATTGCAGTCAGTGTTGGGTGTAGGTGTTTCCTGGCCCTTGCGATCGGTGTTTCATTATCTGTGGAACAGACCAGTGCTGTCGCGCCTGTTGCTAACCCTGGTGTCAGTGTTGGTCTGTTCAGTAATCTGGTCTGCTCTGCGGATTGGGGCATTTTTATGGATGACCGACGAGACCAATGTCTGGGCTGATTTTGGCGGCTGGCTGTTTGGTTCGATCATGATTTTCTTGTGCTGGACGGCGCTCTACCACGGTATTAAATATTATCAGCTATTACAGTCCGAGCATGAAGCGCTACTTAACTTTGCGGCGGAGAATAAAGAGGAACAGCTCAAACGCAGCCGTGCTGAAACCCTGGCGCAGGAAGCGCAGCTAAAAATGCTTCGCTACCAGCTTAATCCGCACTTCTTATTTAATACATTAAACGCGATCTCTGCCCTGGTGGTGGGTCGCAGCACCGCCAATGCCAACACCATGATTATGCAGTTGAGTTGTTTCTTGCGTTATTCATTAGAGAACGACCCGATTAAACGGGTCAGTTTAGAGCAGGAGGTTTTGGCCCTCAAACTGTATCTTGATATTGAAAAGACCCGCTTTACCGATCGTCTAGAACTGCAGTTTGATATTGACCCTGAGGCGAACGATGTAAAGATTCCCAGCCTGCTATTACAGCCTCTGGTGGAGAATGCGATTAAATATGCCATTGCCCCAGCGGAAAAAGGCGGTAAGATTAGCGTCTTTGCAAAACTTGATGGTGAACATCTGGTTATTGAGGTCAAAGACACCGGACCTGGTATTCAGAATGACTCTAACGCCTTGGCCTCGGGACCGGGAATTGGGCTTAAAAATACCGTCGATCGATTGAGCGCTTTTTATGGCGACAACTATATTTTTGAATTACGCAGCCCCGATGGTGGCGGCATGACAATTTATATTCGTCTGCCGCTGGAAAAGCAAACGGCAGAGAGCAACGCTGAGCTTGGGCTCGGCAGCTAGCGAAGATTTTTTTTAAAAAGGGCGAGGGCTGTTATCAGCATGTCTAAACTGAAAACCATTATTGTCGATGATGAGCCACTGGCTCTGGAACTGTTGCGCTCTATTTTAGGCGCCATAGATGAAATCGAGATAATTGCCGAGTGCAGCAATGGCCGTGATGCCATAGCCGCTGTCAGCTCACTGCACCCCGATCTAATCTTTCTCGATATCCAGATGCCAGGTATTAACGGTTTTGAAGTGGTTAAGGCGATGCAGTCTGACATCATGCCGATGGTGATTTTTGCCACGGCTTACAATCAATTTGCGATTGATGCTTTTGATATGCATGCGGTTGACTATGTACTCAAACCACTGGATCCAGAGCGTATTGAACGCGCCGTGCAGCGAGCGGTTGAACGCTATTCGGTACAGGATGAGGATACCGCCCACAAGATGCCGCTAATCGGTGCTATCGAAGAGATTGCTAAGCGTCTCAACCAAGAGTCAGGAGATGGCACTGCTGCCGTGGAGGAGCTACCTGAAGGGATTAAGCGCAAGCTGTTGATTCGCGATTCCGGTATCGTCAAAGTGGTGCCGTTTGACGATATTGATTGGGTCGATGCGGCGGGTGACTATATGTGTGTCCATGCCCTCGGCGAGACGCATATTGTACGCAGTACATTGCGTGAGTTATTAGAGAAGCTCGATGAGCAGATGTTTATCCGCATCCATCGCTCCACCGTGGTTAATATTGAGCGCGTAGTCAGTGTCACGCGATTACAAAAGGGCGGCAGTTTGCTGCACTTAGCCGATGGCAACTCCCTGCGTGTCAGTCGCAATTACCGCGAAGCGATCCGCAGCCTATTTCAGTAACCGTAGGCAGCAATTTTTCTATTATTACCCCCATTAGTCCCGCCAATGTCCCACTCAACGCAGCGGTTAAACCCGCCACCTCATCTGATCTTCCACCGCACAGCCGTCCATGAAAGACTGCTACATATTCAGGGAATTAATAGTTCCCGATAAAGTGGTGTTGGCAGATAAAACCACGTGAATAAGCGTTCAACTTATGTGCGCCCAGGCGCTGCACAGTTTTCCAAAAAGGGTAGGGTAGAGTTAATAATGGTTAAAGATAAAAATTACGCCTTGGCGAAGGGTTTGGTAACAATCGTGGCTGGATTGGCATTCTCTATGATGCCGGTCAAGCTGGTTGCGCAAGATCTCAATGCTGCAGATAAGGCAGCAGCTGTTGAAAAGCGTGTGGCGACAATTTTGGCGGGCATGACTGTCGAACAAAAAGTCGGTCAGATGATCCAGCCAGAGATTAAGTTTGTCTCTCCCTCAGATGTTAAAAAGTACCATATTGGTTCTATTCTTAACGGCGGCGGTTCCTTTCCCGGAGAGCGTAAAAACTCTGCTATCCAAGACTGGGTTGATCTCGCTGACGCTTATTACAATGCCTCTGTTGATACCTCTAACGGCGGTACCGGTATCCCTATTATCTGGGGTACTGATGCGGTGCACGGCCACAACAATGTGATCGGTGCCACGCTTTTCCCACACAACATTGGTTTGGGTGCGGCAAATGATCCGCAGCTGCTGCGCCAGATTGGTGAAGTGACTGCGCGAGAAGTTGCGGCTACCGGTATCGATTGGATCTTTGCGCCGACCGTTGCTGTGGTTAAAGACAACCGCTGGGGACGCACATATGAAGGCTATAGCAGCGATGCTGCAATCGTTAAAGCCTATGCTGGTGAGATTGTTAAAGGCATTCAGGGTGAGCCAGGCGAATTGGCTGCAGACCCCTCAAAAGTTGTGGCTACGGCGAAGCACTGGATCGGTGACGGCGGTACTTACCGCGGTGTCGATAAGGGCAATACCATACTCGATCTAGATCAGCTTCTCGAGTTGCATGGTCAGGGCTATCTCAGTGCTCTCGATGCTGACGTGCAGTCGGTCATGGTGTCATTCAATAGCTGGAATGGGCGCAAGCTTCACGGCCACAGAGAGCTGATTACCGACGTGCTAAAAGGCCAGCTGGGTTTTGATGGTTTGGTCGTCAGTGACTGGGATGGTGTCGGACAGGTTGAAGGCTGTACCACTGAAAACTGTGCTCAGGCGATTAACGCCGGTATAGATCTGATTATGGTGCCTCAGGGTTGGAGAAACCTTATTGGCAATATGCTCGAGCAGGTTGAGAGCGGTATTATTCCAATGGCCCGTATAGACGACGCCGTGACTCGTATTCTGCGGATTAAAATTCGTGCTGGTTTGTTAGAGAAAGGCGCTCCATCAACTCGGCAACTAGCTGGTGAGTCTGACATTATTGGTTCTGCTGAGCACCGTGCTATTGCGCGGGACGCAGTGCGCAAGTCCTTGGTATTACTGAAAAACAAAAACCAGCTGCTGCCCCTGAAAGGCGAGCAACATATCCTGGTTACTGGCGATGGCGCAGACAATATCGGCAAACAGAACGGCGGCTGGACTATTACTTGGCAGGGTACAGAGAACAAGAACAGTGATTTCCCCGGTGCCACTTCTATCTATGCTGGTCTTAAGCAAGCTGTTGAAAACAACGGCGGTTCGGTTGAACTGAGCGCTGACGACAGCTGGGTGAAGAAGCCCGATGTGGCGGTAGTGGTATTTGGTGAAGAGCCCTACGCCGAAGGCGTGGGCGATATTGAATCACTGGTTTATCGCGATGGCTATAAGGCTGATCTTGAATTGCTGCAAGCGCTGAAGGCTAAAAATATACCTGTGGTAGCTGTGTTTTTGACCGGCCGTCCGCTGTGGATGAATGCCGAGTTCAATAGTTCGGATGCCTTTGTTGTCGCCTGGCTACCCGGCTCTGAAGGTGTTGGTTTGGCCGATGTAATGGTCGCTGATAGTGCTGGCAAAATACGCTATGACTTTACCGGCAGACTGTCTTTTGACTGGCCGAACAGTGAGCTTGACCGCACCGATATCTCTCGTCCGGTAACTGACCTGCTGCTGACTCGTGGTCAGGGTCTGAGCTATGGCGATGCAGAAATTATTGCTGACAACCTCTATGAACAGCCGTTGATTGATATGTCTAAGGCAGCTCGTGTGGTGTTTAGCGGCAGTGCTCGTCCGCCGTTTAAAACCTATGTGGGAGACTCCAGCAACTGGCAGAAATTGGTTCAGGGCAATAAGTCCGCTACCGCATTTGGCGATCTCACCGTTACTACTGTGGATGGCACGGTGCAGGAAGACTCGCGTCTGGTGGAGTGGAAAGGTGGCCGTGAGAGTCAATTCTACTTTCAGTCAGAAGCTGGTATTGATTTGACTAACCTGCGCGATGAAGATGCCGCCTTGGTTATGATCGTCAAGGTTAACAAAAAGCCGAAGGGTGCTGTAACCCTGCGTATGGACTGTGGCTGGCCCTGTTCCGGCGGACTCAACTTAACGCGTATCTTTCGTGCTATTCCAGAGGGGCAGCCGGTTCGTCTTGGGGTTAAGTTAAGCTGTTTTGAAAAGGTTGGCGTCAATTTGAAAAAGGTTAACTCGCCCTTTGTCCTGGTTACCTCTAAAGAATTTGCCTTGACCATTGCTGATATTAGAGTCACCAAGGACATCTCTGAGAAGTCACTAGTGGGATGCGGTTGATCCGAGCCTTGATGCTCTTATGATTTAGTTTAGTCTAGTCTAATGTAGCCTATTCGCAGCCAGCCCTTTTTAGGGCTGGTTTGCGTTTCCCCCAAGGCTTATTGTCGGCCATAGATAAAAGCCTGTTCTACTGCTAATATCTCTGCACAATAAAAACACTATTAAAATCGACGGATTAGCCTGACCGTCGAGAGGGGTTGGCATGAACGCATTATTCACCAAGATGTCGGAGAGCACAGCGGAAGATTGGCAGATTATTCTTCCCGAGCAGATCGCTTATTTCAAGAAATTACCCGATCGCATATTGGCCCATTTGGAACTGCTCACCGGCGATTATGGCGGCTTTGCCATCGACCGCCTGCAGCATTCATTGCAGACCGCTCACCGTGCCGCGGAAGCCGGTGAAGATGAAGAGTATGTTGTCTGTGCGCTGCTCCATGATATTGGCGACACCCTTGGCAGTGCTAACCATGCCGACGTTGCGGCAGTGATATTGGAGCCTTTTGTGTCGGCAGAAAATCACTGGATGATTAAGCATCACGCTATTTTTCAGGGCTACAATTTTTTCCATTTTCTCGGCGCTGATCGCAATATGCGTGACCAGTATCGTGACAATCCAAACTTTAAGCGCACCGCGAGATTTATTGCCAAGTACGATGACCCTTCCTTTGATCCGGAAATGCCTAAGCTGGAGTTGAGTGCTTTCGAGCCCATGGTTCGCAGGGTGTTTAGCATGCCAAAAAACAGCATGTATAAACGTTTTTTTGAAGATTAAGGAATTCTAATGTCAGTGGGGAATATTCTCGGTATCTATGTTGCGCCAGCTAAGGGTGCTGGCGTGATGGGCCATCAAAAGGTTTCATTGCGCGCTGGCAAAGGTATTGAAGGAGATCGCTATTTTTCTCGGACGGGCAAGAACCGCTCTAATTACAAAGGTCAGCCAGACTGGGAAATCACCCTGATTGAATCCGAGGTGATTGAGGCATTTAATCAAGAGCAGGGCCATAGCTTTCACGAGAGTGACTTTCGCCGCAATCTGGTTACTCTTGGGATACGCCTCAATGATCTGGTGGGCAAGTGCTTCACCATCAACAATGTTAACTTTTATGGCGTGCAGCTCTGTGAGCCCTGCGCCAGTCTGCAGCGGCGTCTCGCCGTGAGTATCCTACCTGAGCTGGTGGGCAAAGGTGGTTTGCGCGCCCAGATTCGCGGCAACGGTGTGATCGGAGTGGGCGACCAGCTTACCCCAGTCGAAAAAATCTAAGACTATTATCACTGGTCTGCTGGGCAAGTTCCTCAGCGGACTCATTTCTCTGTTCAGCTATCTTGTTCACCACCCAGGGTAAAAACGCCGGTTCATTGCGTTTGCCTTTTGGCGGCTCGGGCATGGTTTTCGGCAGCAGATAGGGGGCATCGGTTTCCACCATCAGGCGCTGAAGTGGAATATCTGCCACCAGCCCCTGAAGCTCTGTACCGCGCTTGTCGTCGCAAACCCATCCAGTGACACCAATATGCATATCCAGATCCAAATAGCCGTAGAGAGCCTCTCTGGTGCCTGTAAAGCAATGTGTCACCGCATCCACCAGATGATCTCTGTAGGTGCGCAGTATTTGTAGTTGCCGGTCAGCCGCATCGCGCTCGTGTAAAAATACCGGCAGCTGTAGTTCGGCGGCCAGCTCAAGCTGTGCCTCAAAGGCTTTTTCCTGTTGCGCCGGAGTGGAAAAATTGCGATTAAAATCTAGTCCCATTTCGCCGATGGCGACCACGCAGGGATTCGCCGCAAGCCCCTTGAGAATACCCATAGACTCTTTATTTAAAGCCTTAGCGTCGTGGGGATGAATGCCAGCAGTGGCATAGAGCATATTGGGAAAGCCTTCACCGAACTCATTACAGAGCTCGACAACCGCTTCGCTTTCGCTCACCGAGGTGCCGGTGAGAATCAGTTTTTCGACGCCAGCTTGCCGAGCCCGTTCTAGAACTTCATGGCGGTCTTTATCAAAGCGTGAGTTGGAGAGGTTAACGCCTATATCGATTAACATAATTACAACAGCCTGTAGATTTCTTCGCGCATTAACAGCGGTGGGCGCTGGCCCATTTTCCGCGAATAGATAATCGAATACATCAAAATATTACGCACATAGGCGCGGGTTTCTCTGTAGGGGATCACTTCAATCCAAATATCGAATGGTAACTGGCCATTCGTTTTAGTGAGCCACTGGTTGACCCTAGAGGGACCGGCATTATAAGCGGCGCTGGCAAGAATGCGACTGCCATCAAAGCGTTTAAGCATTTCGCTGTAGTAGCGGCTGGCAATGGCAATATTGGTTTTTGGGTCGTACAACTCGGCTGTTTTGCGATAGGGGATCTTATATTTGCGCGCCGTGCTTTTGGCGGTGGCAGGCATCAGCTGCATTAATCCCCGGGCTCCAGGAGAAGAGGTAGCCGCCTGATCAAAAGCGCTCTCTTGGCGCGCCAGGGCAAAGAGTAGGGCGCTATCCAGTTGATTGTCTTTAGCGGCACCGTTGATGGCGTCGGCAAAGGCCAGGGGAAAGCGCAGCTCCACATCGTCCCAGTACTGGGCGCGTCCGAGACTGGCAATGGCCTTGTTGTGCCACTGCCACTGTCCGGCAACCATGGCGGCTGCCAGCCAGTCATCGTAGGTGAACTCTGCACTGGCCTGATTCCATTCCCGGTTGGCGTCGAGATTATCATTGTGAAACCTTAGCTCTCGGGCCCGGACCATGGCGGGCAGGGCGCTAATCTCGGCTAGGCGCTGGGGATGAATAGCCACTGGATGATGGTTTAGACGGTACTCTTTGTCGAGCATATCACTGGCAAGAAAACCGTAAAAATCCCGTTCCTGAGCCAAGCTCTGGGTCATCTGTTCCAGGGCCGGATGCGCTGTGGTCGCGGGGTCGCTGTGCATGCTACGAATAGTCCAGTAGCGCCAAGCACTGCGACTCTGGAGGTTCTCCGGCAGGCGCTCTAACCATAGGCGGACATTGGCCCAATCCTTTTCCTGCAGTGCCAGACGAATGCGCCACTCCACCAAGCTGCCATCTAGGGTGTCGTTGAGCAGCTTGAGGTGATCGACAAAATAGGCGTCGGCCACCGTCTCTGCCTGCTCTTTATAGAGACCTTTAATAATCGCACTGACAATAGCGCTGCGGGCGGTATGGGTAAATTCATGGGTCTGCTGATAGTGACTCCAGTACTTGAGGCTGGCGTGACTGTCGCGACGGGCCAGATGCACCAGAGCATGTTCAATGATATCCAACTCTTCGGGGCTGTCGCTGTTAAATGCGGCGAACTGTGCAATGCTCTGGGGGGATCGGTCAGCCTTATAATAGAGCTTGGCTAGGTCGCTGTAATAGGCACTTTTAAAAAATCGTTCTAGATATCTGGCGAGCTGATACTGGTGATTGAGCAGTGCCTTATTAAACCGCTGCCAGGCTAGAGCCTCGCTAATGCGGTCCTTTGCGATCAAGCGGCTAAACAGCCTATCACATTGCTTGGGCTGGGATTTGCCCAGATTCCAAAGTTTCAGTGCCGCTGTAAGTGCCTGCTGGCGTCGCTCTGCTAATTGCGGATCCTTTGGGTCTGAGTAGTAGCGCGCCAGTTGGAACTGACACTGCTGCCTGACGCTGGCCTGTTGCGGCTTATAAAAGCTGATGTAGGTGGCCCAGTATTGACGTTTGGCCAGATAGTCGAGCCAGCGGCTGCGCAGACGCTGAGCTTTAAGGCTGCCCGCATACTGCTCAAGATATTGGCTGACCTCTGGATGTCGGGAGTAGCGCAGATCCGCCGCCAGTTCGGCGTAGATAAGGTAGGGGTAGAGCGGGTACGTTTGAAGCTGCTGCTGTTTTCTTGCGAACTGCTGCCGTTTGCCGCGACGCATGAGTTCCAGGGCTTCACTGTAGAGCAGGCGCTGCTGGGCGAGATCATTTGAGGCTTGCTTCTCAAGGGGCTTTCTTTTTACGGGCTCTCTTGTTATGAGCTCATTGCCTAAGAGCTCATTGTCTACGAGCTCTTGATCCAAGCCTTCGGCATCACTGCCGCCCGCCATAGCGCAGCCGAACACAAGTATTGGAACAATAAGGCACGGGCTGAGATGGGAGCGGAAGAGACTAAAAATAAGAACAGCCTTAAAAGGAGGGTGTAAATTAATATTCAAATCTGATGCCAGAGTGTATAGCTTGTGGGCGGTGTGTTGAAAGCCCTTAGCCAAACAAAAGCCCTTAGACAAACAAAAGCCTTTAGCCAAATAAAAGCCCTTAGCTATAAAAAGCCCCCTTCAATTAAAAGGCTAAATGATCAACAGCCGCAACCGCTTTAATCGAGCCGTTCAATTGACTCTAGTCGTCTTCGGTGATCCGCACCGCCAGGACATCACAGGGCGCACCGTGCAATACACTGTTGCTGGTGGAGCCAAAGATCAGCGCCAAACCATGACGGCCATGACTGCCTACTATTATAAGGTCGACATTTTGCTCTTTCGCCATGCGGCGCATTTCATTGGCCGGTTGACCGAGAACTATATGCTGATTCTCTGTTGGCACATCCAGCTGCTCAGCCAGCGTGGCCAGACGCTGTGTCGCCTGTTCTTCCAACTGCACCTGGACATCGGATAAATCCACTGGGATATCGCCGCCGTAGGTGAAAGCAAGAGGCTCGAGGATATGGCAGATGGATATTTTTAGATCACGGTCGGCAAAAAGTTGCTTGACGCGGTCTACCACTTGCTGTGATTCTGGCGACAGATCGAGTCCGATCAGCAGATGTTGGTAAGTAGCCATGAGATGCTCCTTATTATTGCGTTAGTTGATTTGGCAGAGACTAGTGCTGTTTGCTGAATAAGCTCTTCAGCACTGCCTGGAATCGCTAATGATAAGAGTAGTACGAAATGACTTGGATGTTAATAGTATTGGGCGTCGCCGTGGTGATATCGCCACTAATGTGGTTTCGACAGTCGCCGCGGCAAAAGCTGATTACCGAACTCAGGCGCTCGGCAGGCAGTGCCGGACTGCAGGTGAGCCTCTATCGTCGTCCCGATGCCCGTGATGAGGAAACACGTTTAGAATGCGTCTGTTATCGCATACCCTGGCTCGATGACGACTGCCGTCAGAATTGGGTGCTGCACCGTTTTAGCAGCCGTGGCTGGGATTCGAGCTGCCCCGGGTGGCTGTGGACGATTAATCAGGCTGCTCCGCAGTGGGATGCCATATTGGCTGATCAGATGGATGATTTTCCCGCCGGTGTCAGTGCTCTTGTGGCTACCGCGGCGGGTATCGGTGTGATCTGGAATGAGCGCGACGATGATGCGGATTTAGTAAGAATCGTCGACAATTTAAAGAAATTTCAACATCAGGCAAAAGAAATTTGTCGATGAAACTTGACCAGAGGGCGCACAAACACGTATATATGCGCACCTTGAGTCTAAAGCTCGTTAATATTTGAGCCAAATTATCTTCAGCATGCTGCTCTGATGGCAGGTGCACAATTAGGGAAATCAGCCTAAATGGGAAAGTCGTTAGTCATTGTAGAGTCACCCGCTAAAGCCAAAACGATCAATCGCTATCTCGGCGATGACTTTATCGTTAAGTCCAGTGTCGGCCATATTCGCGACCTGCCCACCGGCGCTAATCGCATACCTACAGACCCCAAAGAGCGCGCTCGACAGGCGGCGATAACCCGCAAGCTGTCACCGGAGGATAAAATTATTCACCGGGCGGCCAAGGCTAAATCCCAGCTAATTAATAGTATGGGTATAGACCCAGAAAATGACTGGAAAGCGGAATACGCAACTCTGCCGGGTAAAGAAAAAGTCGTGGCGGAGCTCAAGAAGCTGGCTAAAAATGCCGATACTGTCTATCTGGCGACGGATTTGGATAGAGAGGGGGAGGCGATTGCCTGGCACCTGACTCAGGTGATTGGCGGCGATGACAGCCGCTACAAGCGTGTAGTGTTTAACGAAATTACCAAGAAAGCCATTCGCGCGGCCTTTGAAAAGCCCGGTGTGGTTGATACCAATCGAGTCGACGCCCAGCAGGCGCGACGCTTTCTTGATCGCGTGGTGGGCTTTATGGTCTCGCCACTGCTCTGGGAAAGAGTCGGTCGCGGTCTATCCGCCGGTCGAGTTCAGTCAGTTGCCCTAAAAATGATTGTTGAACGGGAGCGAGAAATTCGTGCCTTTTTGCCTGAAGAGTACTGGACAGTTCATGCGGATCTTGAAGCACAAGCAGCCAGTGATGATGTAGGAAAGATTCGCTTTGAAGTGAAGCGTCACCTGGGCAAGGCCTTCCGTCCGGTTAACAAAGCCGCTACTGACACTGCTCTAGCCGCCCTTAGAGAATCTGATTATTCGGTATCTAAGCGCGAAGACAAGCCCACGTCATCGAAGCCGTCGGCGCCCTTTATTACCTCTACCCTGCAGCAGGCTGCCAGTACAAGGCTCGGCTTTGGCGTCAAGAAAACCATGATGATGGCACAGCGTCTCTATGAAGGCGGTTACATCACCTATATGCGTACCGACTCGACCAATTTGAGTGAAGACGCCATCGCTGCCTGTCGCGAGTACATTAAAGTTCGCCACGGCGTACGCTATCTACCCGATGAGCCGAAAATCTACGGCAGCAAGTCTGGCGCTCAGGAAGCTCACGAAGCGATTCGTCCGTCGAATATAGATATCTCCCCCGGCAGCCTAGATGGCATGGAAGTGGACGCGAAGAAACTCTACCAGCTGATTTGGCAGCAGTTTGTTGCCTGTCAGATGGTTCCCGCTCAGTTTACCTCGACCCTGATTACTGTGGCCGCCGGCGATTATGAGATGACCGTCAAAGGCCGAGTAACGCGCTTCGATGGTTATCTGGCGGTGATGCCGGCTAATCGCAAAGGCGACGAAGACGGCGAACTGCCGGACCTGCAAAAGGGTGACAAGATGTCGATGTTGGTACTGGTGCCACAACAGCACTTTACCAAGCCCATCGCCCGCTTCTCTGAAGCCTCATTGGTTAAAGAACTGGAGAAGCGCGGTATTGGCCGCCCCTCCACCTACGCCTCCATTATTTCGACGATTCAAGATCGCGGCTATGTGCGCATTGAAAACAAACGCCTGTTCGCCGAAAAGATCGGCGATGTGGTCACCGACCGCTTGGCTGAGAGTTTTACTGATCTAATGGATTATGGTTTTACCGCCACCATGGAAGAGCACCTGGATGAAATTGCCAAGGGCACCTTGAAGTGGAAAGATCTGTTGAATCGTTTCTATCGTGACTTTAGTGAGAAGGTTGAGAGCGCCAAAGCAGAGGATGCGGGTATGCGTCCCAATGCGCCCACTGAAACCGATATTCCCTGCAAGCTCTGTGATCGTCCAATGATGATTCGAACTGCCGGCACTGGTGTGTTCTTGGGCTGTTCCGGCTATGCCTTGCCGCCCAAAGAGCGCTGTAAGCACACGCTGAACCTCACCGCTGGCGACGAAGCCGTTAACATTGATGAAGACGATGAGGCTGAATCTAAGCAGCTGATGCACCGTCATCGCTGTAAAACCTGCGATACGGTGATGGACAGCTATCTGGTCAATGAAACCCTGAAACTGCATGTCTGTGGCAATAACCCAGATTGCAGTGGCTTTGAACTCGAGTCTGGGCAATATGTGATCAAGGGCTATGAAGGTCCAGTGATCGAATGTGACAAGTGCACCAATGAAATGCAGTTAAAGACCGGTCGCTTTGGCAAGTACTTTGGCTGTACCGGTGAGACTGCTCCCGGCGAGCCCTGTAAAAATACCCGCAAGTTACTGCGCAATGGTCAGGCCGCGCCGCCAAAGGTAGATCCTATTTCCATGCCGGAGCTGCGCTGCTTAAAAGTCGAAGATCACTATGTGCTTCGCGATGGTGCTTCAGGTCTGTTTTTGGCTGCCAGTCAGTTCCCCAAGAATCGCGAGACTCGCGCACCCAGTGTCGAAGAGTTGCTGCCCTACAAAGATCAGATCGATGAAAAATATCAATTCTTGCTCACCGCACCGGTTAAAGACCCCAAGGGTTTAGCGACGATTATTCGCTATAGCCGCAAAACCAAAGAGCAGTATGTGCGCAGTGAAGAAGATGGCAAGCCCTCTGGTTGGAGTGCGTTTTACAACAGCGGAAAATGGGTCACTGCTGAAAAGGGCAGTAAGTAGGTCCTCTGATGTCGACGTATATTTCAGCGGTTAATCAGAAGCTACTTTTCGCTCGACAGCTGTTGCGTATGCTCAACGCCACGGGCTCCACCAGCAGCCATGAGATTGCCGCCACCGCTCAATCGGTGGCTGTGCAGTTACATCAGGCCTGGTTGTGGCACTGTCGCAATATCGCTGAAGGTTACAAGTTACAGGATCTGCAATCGGTGACCGACGGCGACTCTCTAGTGGCCCAATTAGCCAAGCAGGGCAAGTGTCCAGGCGAAGCGACAGAGCTGCAAGCCTTACAGCAGGATCCCGGATCCTGGCTTAGCGAGCTGCTTCTGGCCTATCAGAATATCTATCTGTTACCGGTGGTACGCAAAGCCGAAATGGATGTGGATCGTCTACCGATGATTGCCTTAGACGGCCCAGTAGTGGTTGAGTGGAGTGTTGAGCGTGCCCAACTGTGGCTGCAATCTCTGCAAGAGTTGATCGATCGTCAGCGGGAAATGATGATTGAGTTTTAGCTGTAGCGCAGTTAACGGTTAACAGGGATTGTCGCAACTGCTAGACTCTATCCTACGGCACGCAATCTATTACCACGCTGTGATCACGAACAAAACGGAACTCTCTAGGGAACCTTATTTATGCCTCTCGCGGAATTTGAATTAGTCATGTTAGACAGCGGCGAAGTTGCACTGCAGCGCGCCGAGGGTGATGAAACACTGGTCACTATTCGCTTCTCTCCCGATGTGCTCGCCTATCTTGATGGCAAGCATCTAGATGTGGCCAAGAGCATGATGGACGCCGGCATAAAAACGGCCTTTGATGTTGTTGAAGAACCGGCAGTGCCAGCTGAATCTGTTCAGAGCAAAGCGCACACGATTCACTAGTTAGTCTGTGGTGTTTGGCATTTATGCTTTGTGCTGGACGACTTAGTCTCTTAGAGACTTTCGTCCTCAAGCTCTTAATAGATGCCCTTAGCGCAATAGATAGCCCTTAGCGCAATGACAGCCCTGAGCGCAATAGGTAGCCCTGAGCG
>CAXAFJ010000051.1:0-14794 GCA_963968025.1 uncultured Pseudomonadales bacterium
AGCGGACCTTTACGCCTCGCACTGGCCCCACAGGAAGTGTCACCGCGACCCCAGCACCAGCAATTACGCTGATAATCCCTGATGATATAAGCATTAATGCGGTGGGTTACTTGACTAATGTTGATATTGGTATGGCTACAGCCAGCGACGGGGATGGTAATATTACTGTCACTTCCAGTAGATTGGGTCCGTTTCAGTCAGGCTTTCACAAGATTGTTTGGACAGCTACTGATAGTGTTGGCAGCATCGAAACAGCAACACAGATAATTAAGGTTCACCCGTTAGCCAATTTTTGTGCCAACGAGATGACAGCTGAGGGCAGTAACCCTGAGGCCCACGTCCGGCTAAGTGGGCATGCTGCGGTCTACCCTGTGATGATACCATTTGAATTATCTGGTACTGCAACTTACGGCGATGACTACACCGTGACTCAGTCCGGTAGTCTTACCATCGAAGAGGGCACCGTTGGCACTATTAATCTGAGTATTGTTGCTGATGGTGATTTTGAGTCAGAGGAAACGGTGCAGATTATTCTTGGTGAATCTGTAAATACTGCACTTGGCGTGGCCAGTGCGCAGAGCTGGTTAATTGTGGAAGGAAACCTTCCTCCTAAGGCGAAAATGATGATTACTCAGGATGGCGTTACTGGTAACACACTTGTTTTAGATGGTGGCACGGTGACTGTCTCTGTAATTATCACGGACGCAAATGATGGAGATCAGCATACGGTTGATTGGTTGGACGCTCTCACACTGCCAAATGCTGTGGTTGATGTACCAGGGCAATCGCTAAGCTTTAGTGTCGCGCAACAGGGTCCCATAACGCTACTTGTTGATGTCAGTGATGGTAAAGAAAGTATTACGGTCTCTTCGTTAGCGGTAGTGCAAGCAACAGCACCAATCTTAGCCTTAGATGCCGATACCGATGGCGATGGGCTTTCAGATGCCGTGGAAGGCTATGGCGATAGTGATGGGGATGGTATACCAGACTATCAAGATAACATTGAAGCCTCGAATGTGGTGCCAATGGAGAATGGCTTTATGCAAACCGAGGCGTGCATGTTGGTGTCTCTCGGCGCGGCCTCTTTAGTGATGGGTGATAACAACGTTACGGTATCGGAGAGCGAGCTGGTTTCTCTTGGTATGGCGGTTGATTCAGGTTATGACTACCCATCAGACCTGGTAAACTTTGCTGTAACAGGTGCTGGGTTGGGGCATAGCTACAAAGTTGTTATGCCTCTATCTCAGCCAGTTCCTAATGGTGCGGTGTATCGTAATTATCTTGGTGAGAACATCGGTTGGCAGATGTTTGTTGAAAATGCATACAATGCCCTTGCAACCACATCCGCAATTGATGGGGCGTGCCCAGAGGCTGGCAGTGAGAGATATACACCAGGCCTGACGACCAGTGATAACTGCCTTCAGTTGCTTATGCAGGATGGCGGCCCTAATGATACCGATGGCGCGGTTGATGGCACCACTACTGATACAGGCGGTATTGCTGTGAAGTACATTGGTACCCCTAGTAACAATAGTGAAGTGGTGGTACAGCAAACAGTCATTACTGCTGATGGTGTTGATAGTACCGTGGTTACGGTGACCGTCTATGATGACCAGGGCCTAGGTCTTGAGCACATGCTAGTATCAGCGAGCATGGCGATATCGGGTGTTGTGGTCAGTGACTTTGTCGAACAGGGTAGCGGTGTTTATACTGCCACGGTGGCTGCAGGCATGACAGCGGGAAGTGGTCCGGTCACCGTGGTAATTGATAACGGTGAGATGAGTGTAATGCTTGTATCAGCCCGGCTGCGGCTTGCCTCAGTTAGTGTAGCTAAGTCAGGCGGTGGTGGTTGCACCGTCGCCTCTGATGGTTCGACTGATGCCTCTTTGTTACTACTGTTAATTATGGTGGGGCTGTTACTGGCTCGTAGGCGTTATCATAGCTAGACGGCTTACAGTTCGACAAGACGTTCACCGACAAGTGTAGTGGCGGCATTACTAACCGCCCTGCCCTTGAAGCAATGCTAGAATTCGTTAGAGAAGGCGATACGGTAAATGTCCATAGTATCGACCGCCTAGCACGTAACAGCGATGACCTACTGCAACAGTGAGTAAAAGCATGGGTCTCATAGGGAAGAACGCCTATTAGTTAATAACTGATTTAGCTACAGACTAGTAGCGTCATGGAAAACCAAAAATATATACTGTTAGCGCTCCGACCCTTTTGCGGGAGCTAAGCGAGGCTAACTATCTTGACTAATACACCTATAACGAAGCGGTCATCCCAACAGAGCGAAGCGACGAGGGATCTCCTGCCCCCACCCACCAGCTCTCTCATAGGCCTTCGGAATAGCAAACTCTGACCGCCGACATAATGGACCCAAAATCAACCTGATCAAGAAATAAACGACATGGCCCCAATTAAAACTGAGGGACACTTCAACCAGGCTGGATCTACCGACTATACTCACAGACTAACAATCACCAACGCAGCTAATTATAAATCTATGGACTACCTCTGGATCTTTATCGCATTCGTTTGCGGTTTTCTGGTTAAACAAATCAATCTTCCTCCCCTCGTTGGATACCTCGCCGCAGGCTTCGGACTCCATGCTCTGGGCGTGCAACCCGATGCCTCACTGCAAACCCTCGGTGATCTCGGCGTTATCCTATTGCTGTTTACAATTGGCCTAAAGCTCAATATCAGCAGCCTATTTAAAACAGAAATTTGGGCCGGTGCGGCTGGCCATATGAGCGTCATCGTGGTGCTCACCGTCATCAACTGCACTCTTCTCGGAGCGATCGGACTGCTACATTTCTCCGGCCTAGAACTCTCTGGCGCGGCACTGATCGGTTTCGCCGTGAGCTTTAGCAGCACAGTAATCGCGGTAAAAGTCCTCGAAGAGAATGGCGAGATGCGCTCGCGCCACGGTCAGGTAGCCATTGGTATCTTGGTTATTCAAGATATAGCCGCAGTGGTGTTTGTCACCCTCGCCTCAGATATGTCACCGTCCTGGTGGGCGCTGAGCTTTCTGCTATTGCCGCTGCTGCGCCCAGCGCTGGATTACTTAATGGCGCGCTGTGGCCACGCTGAGCTGTTGCCCTTGGCCGGGATATTTCTCGCCTTTAGTGGTGCGGAGCTATTCGAACTGCTGGGTTTAAAAGCCCACCTTGGCGCGCTCGTAATCGCGGTACTAATCAGCAGTCATCCGAAAGCCGCAGAATTGTCGAAATCACTACTTAGCTTTAAAGATCTTTTTCTAATCGGCTTTTCCTATCCATTGGCTTTACCGCACTGCCAACCATCGACATGCTCGGCGTCGCTCTAATAATGGCCATTGCCCTGCCGATTAAAGCGGGGCTGTTTTTTTTCTGGCTGACGCGCCTAAAACTGCGGGCACGCACCGCATTCTTAACCGCCCTGAGTCTGGCCAACTACAGTGAATTTGGCTTAATTGTCTGCTCCATCAGTGTCACCCAGGGATTACTGGGTAAAGAGTGGCTAGTGATTATGGCCCTCAGCGTAGCCCTCTCTTTTGTCTTTTCAAGTGCGGCCAACACCCTGTCGCACCGGCTCTATGGTCGTTGGACAGCGCAGCTCAAACAATTCGAAAACCCCGACCGATTAGCTGAAGATCGATTTGATCAACCGGGCAAGGTTGAGGTTCTTGTGGTGGGTATGGGCCGTGTCGGCGGTGGCGCGTACGACATACTGCAAAACGAGATGGCGAAAACGGTATGCGGTATTGATATGGATCGAGCCCGTGCTATTTCCCACTCGGGGGCGGGGCGCAGTGTTATCTATGGTGATGCCGAGGATCCGGACTTTTGGTCCGATATCAGCTTTGATGGGATTCGACTAATCATGTTTGCCATGCCCAATTTTCTCGATATTCAGGAGGCGCAAAACCAGATTCAGCTGGCGGGCTTTAAAGGCAAAACAGCGGCCATTGCCCGCTATGAAGATGAGAAAGAAAAACTACTCGCCGCCGGTGTAAATGAGGTGTTTAATTTTTACGCCGAGGCAGGTGCTGGATTTGCCGACCAGAGTGTCCATCTACTGACCAGCAAATAAACAATCCCTAGCCCAACCGTTACGCCCCGGTTCCGGGCAAACATGGCATTTACTCGTGACAATAAACAATGAGTAGAGAGGCTGGCACTCTAGCTTACCTCCCCCAAACGGCGGGAAGGTAAGCCTAAGCGATAACAGTTGACCAAAAAATACGCGACACGGCCCCCATTAATTAGCGGTTGCGGCCTAGGGCGTCGTGGCTGGTGACCCAGTCGCCGGCGAGTACGGCGCTCATTAGAGAGACTTCTCCGGCGAGTACTGTGGCGCCAATAATTTCGGCGAGCTTGCGGACTTTTCCGCTGCCATTGCAGTCGAGAATATTGAGACATTCTTGCTGGGTTGGCAGGCCGGTTCCGCCGCCGTAGGTGGCGACAATCAGTGATGGCAGGGTAATCGATAAATAGTAATTTCCGGCTTCATCAACATCGGCAAAAATAATCGATGATGAGGACTCGGCGACATTGGCAGCGTCCTGACCGGTGGCGATAAATACTGCCGCTATACCATTGGCAGCATGGGCTCCGGTGCTTGATGAACCGGCCATAAAACTGCCGACTTGATTGATCTGTCGCGCTTTAAATAATACCTCTGCAGTAACGCCCATGGTCTTTTCCAACAGGTCACCGGGAATCAGCACTTCGGCAACAACACGCTTGCCACGGCTGTGCAATGTGTTGATTTGAGAGTGTTTTTTGTCTGTGTCCATGGCGCCGGAGAGCATATAACGCTGAATGCCGGGATAGGTTTTCATGATCCATTCGCAGGCGATAAAGGTGGCTTTGCCGACCATATTTTGGCCCGCGGCATCGCCGGTGGTGAAGTTAAAGCGCAGGTAGCGCATTCGCGCAGCGGCGTACTGTTCAATATTGCGCAGCTTGCCGGATGAGGTGGTGGTCTCGGCCTTGGCGGCAATCTCTTCGAAATTTTGTTCAACCCAGACACCAAACTCACGGGCTTCTCGGGCGTCATTAAAGACAAATACGGGCGCTCGCTGCATGGCGTCGTCGACCACTGTGACTTTGACGCCGCCAGATTCCCGGAGTAATCGCGCGCCGCGGTTATAGCTGGCGATGAGAGTGCCTTCACTGGTGGCCATGGGCACATAGAACTCACCCTGAGCATGTTCACCGTTGACCAGTAGCGGACCGATCAGACCCAGTGGCACCTGGGCGACACCGATAAAGTTTTCGATATTGCCAGCGGTGGTGGCGGGATCAACTGAGTAATGACCAATATGGTCTAATTTGGCAGAGCTTTTTTGCGCTAAAAAATCGCGGCGAGTTTTGGCCATATGTTCGCTGTAATCGTTATCACTGTCTCTGGGTATTCGATCTGACATAGTTTTAGTCTCGTTATTTTTATTATTGTCATTGGCTGAGGCGATTCGATTTATACCATCTGCCCGGCTATATTGTGCCGCGCATTGATAAGAGGATCTAGCGGTTAAGCTTTTTAATTACTGAGCTCTCCAATTATTAGCTCTCTAATTACTAGCTCTCCAATTGCTAGCTCTTTAATTATTAAGCAGCTTTTCACCCGCATGCACCTGTTCGAGATGAAGCGCATCTTTCACCACCTGCTGGCCGGCAACCAAGACATGCTGGATTCCGCTGGAGGGCTGATAGGGGTCGCCATAGGCAGCATTAGCGGCAACGGTTTTGGCATCAAAGATCACAATATCCGCATCCGCACCAAGCTGAATGCGACCCTTGCGCTTAAACAACGGCGCCGCCTGCTCCATCCACTGGGCCTGATAGAGACTCATCTTAGCCAGGGCCTCTGTCAAACTAATAACCTTTTGCTCGCGCACGTAATGTCCCAACAGCCGCGAAAAGGTCCCGGCTATATTGGGGTTGGTGGCGACTCGGCGATCCACCGCCGGCAGTGCATCGGTAGAGACCATCATCCGCGGCCACTGCAGTGCGGTCTCCACCCACTGTTCTTTTACATAATGATGATTGACCGCGCCCGCCGGCTGCTCTTTGGAATACCTCTCCCAGCTCTCTTTGGTCAGCCATTCACCGGTGGCAACCCACTGCACATCTGCATAGCTAATATCAAAAATCCCCTGCCAGTCACGGCGGCGAAATACATCGGCGCCAATACTGGTGCCGCCGGCGGCATAGGACAATGTCTCGGTGGTGATATTGGCGCCGGCCTTATTGGCCTCGTCGATCATGGCCAGCCAATCACTAATGCGACCCATGGCGTTGTGGCTAATATGACAGACAAATAGCGCTGCCTTGGTGCTCTTGGCCAGTTCAATCACTTCAATTAGACCCGCTGGATCACCGGTGTAACCGCGGCGCACATGGACATAAATTGGCACTTCTCGCGCGGCGGCCACGTCAAATAACATTGCCAGTTCAGCATCGGAGACGGCTTCGGTCATATAGTCCAGCAATACACCAATACCCAGACCGCCTTCATCCAGACCTTTATGCAAGAGCACTCGCATCTGCTCGATCTGATCTGCGGTGGCTTCTTGCATCCAAGCCGGGCTACCCATCACCACAGCTTTTGTACCGGCAAAAATATAGGGCTGATCTATGCCTTCGAGCACTTTGATGCGCACGGCAAAATGGCCCACAGAGGAACCGTAGTTAATCGCTGCACCAGCGCGAAGATGTTCGCCATAAAAGCTGACAGGAAAAGACCCCGCCTCAAGATCCAGCTGGGTGGTAACGCCATCTAAAACATTAAAATGTTGGCCGAGAACTGTGGGGCTGTGGCTGTGAACATCAATAAAACCGGGGGCAACCACTAAATCCGCGGCATCAATAATCACATCACTTGTAAGAGGTTGGTCAGAGATGGCGACAATGCTGCCATCGCGAATACCGATATGTTTGACTGCATCGAGCTGAGTTTCTGGATCTATCACACGACCCTGGTTAATCACTAGGTCGTATTGTTCAGGCTCGCTAACAGAGCTGCTATTAAAAAAACTATAAAACAGCGAAACACCAATAAATGAGGTAACAAAAAGTATCTGTAAACCCACCACTATCTGACTGACCCGTATCGCTTTTGTCCCCTGCATATCACCACCCTGTAGTTTTTAGGGGCCAATATACACCTAAGGGGCAGAGAAGATCACCCGTAAAACTAAGCGGCGTTCCAATCAGGGGCGATTAAACGACGCTTGCCATCATGACTTTTTACCACCCCCGGCCCATCCAGGTCTTCGCGATCCCAGAGTTCACAGGTGACCTGCTTATGTTTCTGATCCAGCCCTTCACAGTAATTGCTGTAGCGACAGAGACGCACTTCGTCGCCACGGCCAAGGCGAACCTTCTCAAACCAATCCGGATCAGCCAGAGCCTGTCGCGCAAAACCAATAATATCCGCCTGGTCCTGCTGCAAAACCGCCTCCCCCTGTGCATAACTGTGAATACCTCCGGCTACAACAAAGGGCGTTCGATAACCGCTGGCACGATTGCGGCGACGCATTTCCGCCACCGGATCTATATTGCGGCCAAAGGGGCCCTGCTCGTCTGAGATATAGCTCGGCATACATTCATAACCACTGCGACCGGTATAGGGATAGGCCGCCCAGCCCACTTTCGGCTGCTTGGCATCGTCAAACTTGCCGCCTCGGGAAAGGGACAGAAAATCCATTCCGGCGTCGGCGAAACAGTCGGCAAAATAGCAGGCATCTTCAAGGCCACTGCCATTTGCAACAATTTCATCGGTTAGAAAACGACAGCCCACGGCAAACTCGTCATCGGTGGCATCCTGCACCGCCTTTAAAACCTCCAGAGGCAGACGCACTCGCGACTGCACATCACCGCCATAACCGTCCCTGCGAGTATTGGTCGCCGACAGGAATGAGGCCATGGTGTAAGCGTGGGCATAATGTAGTTCGACGCCGTCGAAACCCGCTGCCTCTGCCCTGCGTGCAGCATTGGCAAACAGTGTTGGCAGGGTTTCCGGCAATGCGGCTATTTCCGGGATATGGGTGTCGGTGACCCGCTGTCGATTACCAAAGCTGCGGTCTTCCCACTCTTTGGCACTGAGGGCGGCCTCAAGATCGTGCACTTCTAGCTCGGCGAGCTTGGCACGCACCTGATTGTCAGAGCCATCGGCCATACCGAGGTGCTGCCGATGCTGATCGGTAATCACCAGAAAGCGTTCAAGGTATTTAATCGGATCCGGACGTCGACGGATGGGCAGAAAATCAATCAGCTGAATCAGTAATCGAGTTTTGCCCTCACTGGCCTCGCGCACGGTGTCGGCTAGTTTGCGCAGACCGTCGATATAGCGGTCATCGCCGATTCGCAGCAGCGGCCCACTGGGTGTGTCGCGAATACCCGTGGCTTCAACCACCAGCACGCCGGGTTTGCCCTGGGCAAAACGGCGATACCACTGCAGTACATCTTCGGTGACCTCGCCCTCTTCATTAGAGCGCCAGGGCACCATGGCTGGAATCCAAGTTCGCTGGAGCAATTCCATGGGACCCACATCGATAGATTGAAAGAGCTTTGACTGAGATATCTCGGTGTTGGAAGGCCAGTCAGTGGCAATAACATCGTACTTAATTCGTTCTGCTGGCTTCCACATTTTGCTTTTGCTCTATTTATTACTCTCACTCTGAGCGGTAAGAGTCGTGCGTTTAAGCTCGCCAAGTAGCTTGGCTAGCTGTTCGATATTGTCATTGCCGAGAGGGCCGATGTTTTCGATCACCCACTCTTCGTGCCTGGCCGCCATCTTATTAAAGGTCTTTAATCCCTTGGCGGTCAGCTTGACAACAAAGGTGCGGCGATCATTTTTTAACGAGTCTCGGCTAATTAATCCGTCTTTCACCAGCTGGGTCGCAATGCCTGAAACATTGCCGCCGGAGACCATCATGCGCTTTGACAGTGAGCCCATCACCAACCCGTCGGGCTCACGCTGTAACTGCGCCATAAAATCAAAACGCGGCAAGGTGGTATTAAATTCACGGCGCAGAGATTCACGAATGTTGTTTTCCACCAGGCTTGAACAGGTCAATAACCTGAGCCACAACTTTAACGAGTGGTGGTCGTCTTCCACCAGGCGCGCTTCGTGATCAATTTGTTCTGCACTCATAATGTTTAATCCTTATTTCAAGCTGTAAATCTATCTATTAGCGATCGGCGAAGTATACCAAAAGCGGGCTTGATTACGGCGATATTAGTATTGCAAAAATATGTTTTAAGTTTAAAATAGTTTGCTGTATAGTGCAATGAATCTTTAGTCTAAAAGTATTTATCAGAAGAAGCCCAAAAGAGGCTTTATAAGCAGCTCAGCGAGCAGATTAACCAATAGCTCCAGACGCTTTTTCCGATCGACCATCTACACAGAAGAACCATATCAAAGGCGGCAAAAAATGAAGATAGTATGTTTAGGTGGAGGTCCTGCGGGGCTGTATTTGGCAATCTCAATGAAGCTCAAGGATCCGTCACATCAAATAGATCTCTACGAGCGCAACAAACCCGACGACACCTTTGGTTGGGGCGTGGTTTTTTCAGATCAAACCGTTGAAAACCTTACTCTCAATGATCCAGTCAGCGCCGGCACCCTGACCAGCGAGTTTATTCACTGGGATATGATCGACTGTGTGGTTAATGGCGAGATCGAACGCTCTGACGGCCATGGCTTTATCGGCCTAGGACGCAAGCGCATGCTGCAGATTCTCCATGCCAGAGCTACTGAGCTCGGGGTTAACTTACATTTCCAAAGCGAATTTTCTGTGGACGATATAGATACACGCTTTGCCGATGCGGATTTAGTGGTCGCCGCCGATGGGCTCAACTCAAAAATTCGCAACTCCGATCTCGAAGCCTTTGAGTGCACTGTCGATGTGCGCAGCAATCACTTTGTCTGGCTCGGCACCAAGCAGCGCTTTCGCGATGCCTTTACCTTTATCTTTGAAAAGACCCAACATGGTTGGATCTGGGCTCACGCCTATCAGTTTGATGAAGACACCTCGACCTTTATTGTCGAGTGTAATCCGGATGTCTACGAGGCCTTTGGTTTCGACAAGATGACCCATGCCGAGAGCGCCGAGACCTGCCGCAAGATCTTTGAAAAATCCTTAGGCGGTCATGAGCTGTTAACTAACTCTGCGCATATTCGCGGATCAGCTTGGATCAACTTCCCCCAGGTGCTGTGCCGCAACTGGATTAAAAATGATCGCTTGGTACTGATTGGCGATGCCGCGCATACGGCCCACTACTCCATTGGTTCCGGCACCAAGCTCGGTTTAGAAGATGCAATTTCTCTGGCCAAGCACCTGAGCAGTGAGCTGCCCGTGCGCGACGCGCTGCAGGCCTATCAGGATGAGCGTGAGTTGGAAGCGCTAAAACTTCAGAACGCCGCGCTTAACGCGATGATCTGGTTTGAGAACACGCCGCGCTATCTCGAGGCTTTCGATCTCAAGCAGTTTAACTATTCAATGCTCACTCGAAGCCAGCGTGTCAGTCATGAAAATCTGCGCCTGCGCGATGAGACATGGCTCCAGGGCATGGAAAAGCATCTGGCCAAAATCTCTCTTGGCGAGAATTTTGATGAGGCGGTTCCACCGATGTTTTTGCCTTATAAACTGGGCAATTTGGAACTGGAAAATCGCGTCGTGGTCTCTCCCATGTCCATGTACAGCGCCACCGACGGTCTGCCCGATGACTGGCACTTAGTTCACTACGGCAATATGGCCAAAGGCGGCGCTGGCCTGATCTTTACCGAGATGACCGATATCTCCGCTGATGCCCGAATTACTCCGGGATGCACCGGCCTGTGGAATGATGAGCAGGAAGCCAGCTGGAAACGTATTGTCGATTTCGTTCATGGTCACACCCAATCGAAAATCGCTATGCAGCTGGGTCATGCTGGCCCCAAAGGTTCTACCAAAGCACCCTGGGACTGGCATCGCGATCGTCTCGACGATCCTCTCGATAAAGCCAATGGCTGGCCGCTACTCTCCGCCAGTGAGCAGCCCTTTGACAGTTATAGTCCAGTACCCAAGGCCATGACCCGTGCCGATATGGATGAGATCAAACAACAGTTTGTCGACTCCACCCACAGAGCCGCCCGCGCCGGTTTTGATCTGCTGGAACTGCACGGGGCCCACGGCTATTTGCTGGCCGCCTTTATTACCCCGATTCTCAATAAACGTGACGATGAATACGGTGGCTCTATGGAAAATCGTCTGCGCTATCCAGTCGAAGTGTTCAGCGCTATGCGTGCCGCCTGGCCCGCCGAACGTCCTATGTCGGTGCGGATTTCTGCCCACGATTGGATGGGTGAACTGGGTATCAGTGAAGTGGACTGTGTCGAACTGGCCAAAGCCTTTGCCGATGCCGGCGCTGATATTATCGATGTATCCAGTGGCCAAACATCTCACCAGGCAAAACCGCGACCCGGGCGTATGTTCCAGACACCGCTCTCGGATCAGATTAGAAATGAAGCCGGTATTGCCACCATGGCCGTAGGCAATATCTTCGAGCTGGATCATGTAAACAGTATTATCGCTGCCGGACGCGCCGACCTAGTTTGCATCGGTCGTGCCCACCTGGCTGATCCCAACTGGACATTGCGCGCCGCGGCGGAAAGCGGCCATACTGGTGTCGGCGTCCACGAACAAAAACAATACTATATGGGCTTCCGCCAATTGCACACCAATCTGCGTCGCGCCGCTGAACAGGCCGCCGCGGACTTGCGCGCGTTGAAATAGCGTCAAATTTAATAGCCGCCCTATAACAAGGAACAGGTCAATAGCGATTATGAAGTTAGAAAATACACATGCTGTTATTACCGGCGCCGGCAGCGGAATAGGCGCGGCAATCGCGCTGAAATTTGCCGCCGCCGGAGTCAAAGTGAGCCTCATGGGCCGTCGCCACGAAAAGCTGCTGGATACCGCGGCGCTATTTGCCGAGGGTCAAAAATCTGCCTGTGTCGTTTGTGATGTCACCGACCACAGCAGTGTTGAGAGCGCCTTTGCCGATGCTACAAAACACTTTGGGCCGATTGATATACTGGTCAACTGCGCTGGCGCAGCACCGACGAATCCCTTTCACAAGATTAGCATTGACCAGTGGAAGAGCATTATCGACGTCAATCTCCACGGCGTATTTAGCTGTACCTCCCAGGTGATTAACCCCATGCGCGAACGCAAGTCCGGACGCATTATCAATATCGCCAGCACCTCGGCTCTAAAAGGCTATGCCTATGTCAGTGCCTACACCACAGCCAAACATGGCGTGTTGGGTTTGACTCGATCACTGGCATTGGAAACCGCTAAGCACGGCATTACCGTCAACGCCATCTGCCCCGGTTTTACCGACACCGATATTATCCGCGACAGTGTCGCCAAGATTGTCGAGACCACTGGGCGAACAGAAGAGCAGGCGCTAAAACAATTTGTTAGCAGCAATCCCCAAGGGCGTTTAATTACCCCAGAGGAAATTGCCGAGACCACAATTTGGCTGTGCATGGATGGCAGTGACTCAATCACCGGTCAGGCGATCTCTGTGAGCGGCGGCGAAGTGATGTAAAAACACTGCCATTAAAGTGTTATTAGGGCAGTCACAACTAATTAGGACACTAGTATGCAAACAACCGAACTGAAAGATTACCAAGCCACGCACTTTCTCTGGGAGACCGGCGGCACGGTGGGCACCATCACCCTAAACCGTCCCGAGCGCAAAAACCCGCTGACATTTGAATCCTATGTGGAATTGCGCGACCTGTTTCGCGACCTGGTTTATGCCGGTGATATCAATGCCATCGTTATTCGCGGTGCTGGGGGCAACTTCTGTTCCGGCGGCGATGTTCATGAAATTATTGGCCCATTGACCAAAATGTCGATGAAAGAGCTACTCGCCTTTACCCGTATGACTGGGGATCTGGTCAAAGCCATGCGCGCCTGCCGCCAGCCAATTATCAGTGTGGTCGAAGGCGTCTGCGCCGGAGCCGGTGCCATTATCGCCATGAGCAGCGACCTGCGTTATGCCTCACCAGATGCCGGTGTCGCCTTTCTGTTTAACCGCGTCGGCTTAGCCGGTTGCGATATGGGTGCCTGTGCGATTCTGCCAAGAATTATCGGCCAGGGCCGTGCCAGTGATTTGCTTTACAGCGGCCGCTCACTTAAAGCCGAAGAAGGCGAGCGCTGGGGATTCTTTAATCGTATCTCAGATAACCCCCTTGAAGAGGCGATGAAAACCGCGCAGCGGATTGCCAATGGCCCCACCTTCGCCAATGGCATTACGAAAAATCAGCTGCACCAGGAATGGAATATGTCGGTTGATCAGGCTATTGAAGCCGAGGCTCAGGCCCAGGCGATCTGTATGCAAACGGAAGACTTTACCCGTGCGTACAATGCATTTGTGAGTAAAGAAACACCGATTTTTAAAGGCGACTAAAGGCTAAAATGGAATAAATTCCATTTAACAAATACTTAAAAAACTTATTTAAGAGGACAAGCTGTGACTGATAAGACTTTTCTTAACTGGCCTTTTTTCGAACCACAACATCGTGAACTGGCGGAAAAAGTTCAGACCTGGGCGACAGACAATATCCCCTCCCTAGTGGCCAATGAACACAAGGCACTGGATCAGACCTGTATTGATCTGATGCGCGGCATGGCCAAGGCCGGCATTACCGGTTATGCGGTGCCCGCCAGTGGTGGTGGCAGGCTTGAAAAACTCGATGTGCGCAGCCTCAGTATTATTCGCGAAGTGCTCGGTGAGCATCATGCCCTAGCCGATTTCGCCTTTGCTATGCAGGGTCTTGGCAGCGGCCCAATCTCGCTGTTTGGCAACGCTGACCAGCAGGCTCGCTATCTCAACAAAGTCGTCTCGGGTGAATCCATGGCCGCCTTTGCCCTATCCGAAGCCGAGGCTGGCAGTGATGTAGCCGCCATGAGTACCAATGCGGTAAAAACCGACGCCGGTTATATTCTCAATGGCGAGAAGACCTGGATCTCCAATGCCGGTATCGCCAACTTCTACACCGTCTTTGCCCGTACCGGCGAAGCGCCGGGGGCCAAAGGTCTCAGCTGCTTTATTGTCGATGCCGACAGCGCCGGATTTTCAGTGCCCGAACGCATTGATCTGGTCGCGCCCCACCCTCTGGGTACCCTGCGTTTTGAAAACTGTCTAATTCCCCACGAGAATTTAGTCGGCGAAGCCGGACGCGGTTTTGGCATCGCTATGGCGACCCTGGATGTGTTCCGCACCACAGTCGCCGCTGCTGCTCTGGGCATGGCTCGTCGAGCACTGGATGAGACCTTGAGTTATGTATCCCAGCGTAAATTGTTTGGTGGCGTGCTCTCAGACTTACAATTAGTTCAGGGCAAACTTTCGGATATGGCGCTGGCCATCGATAGCAGTGCGCTACTGGTTTATCGCTCCGCTTGGACCAAAGACTGTGTTGCCGATCGAGTGACTCGTGAAGCAGCGATGGCGAAACTCCATGCCACGGAATCGGCGCAGCTGGTGGTCGATGCGGCGGTGCAGTTACACGGGGGTAAGGGTGTCACTCGCGGGCATATTATTGAGTCACTGTATCGCGATGTTCGCGCTCTGCGGATCTACGAAGGTGCATCGGAGGTGCAGCAGGTGATTATTGCCCGTCAGGCGCTGGCTAATTTTAGTGGTCGCGGTTAAAAAGTCATATTGAACTGATTCTCCCCTTTCTGCTATTAAAGAGTGTTGCCCCTAGATCATCCGACTAGGGGCAACGCTCTCTAGCCCTCAATGCT
>CAXAFJ010000052.1:0-14731 GCA_963968025.1 uncultured Pseudomonadales bacterium
GCTTTTTATTGACTGAGGGCTCTTTATTCGCTGAGGGCTCTTTATTGGCTGAAGGATCTTTATTCGCTGAGGGCTCTTTATTGGCTGAAGGCTCTTCTACTCACTAAGCTGGCGCAGATAGGCAAATATTTTTTTGCTCGCAGTGGGCGCTTTTTTTAGTGCCAGTTCTCGTGCCGCTTGGCGCTGAAGATTACGCAGTTGCTGGCGGTCCGCCGTGGGATACTTTTCCATCAACTCTTCGATCACCGGATTACCCTGACTGATCAACCTGTCGCGCAATGTCTCGAGCTGCATAAAATGCTGCCGATAGGTTTGGGACTGGTGATCCATTCTCTCCAATGTCTCTTCAATAAAACTGATATCCGCGGTGCGCATTAACTTACCAATATACTGCAGTTGACGGCGCTTGCCTTCGCGATTCTTTAGTCGTCGCGCTTCACTGATGGCGTCTTTTAAGTTATCTGGAAGATTGAACTTGGCCAGTTGCCCACTGGGCATTTCAACCAGCTGACTGCCCATATCCTGGAGTGCATGACTGTCCCGCTTAAGCTGGGATTTACTGACCAGATCTTCTTCGCTGTTATCATTATCGCTGTTCGTTTTAATATCTGAATCGGTCATTAGTTGTAAAACACCGTGGCAAGTCCAAGAAAGGAGACGAAACCGACTATATCGGTGACGGTCGTGAGAATAACCGAGCCGGCGAGGGCTGGGTCAATTTTTAACCAGCGCAACATCACCGGCAGCAGGGTTCCTGCGATGGCGGCGGCGACTAAATTAATCGCCATGGCGGCAGCGATAACTAGGGCGAGGGTCCAGTCGCCAAACCAGACGGAGACTATGGCGCCCATAACTGCGGCCCAGAGCATGCCGTTTAAGGCACCGACGGCGAACTCTTTACTCAGTAGCCATTTCAGGTTGCCACGTTCAATCTGTCCAAGGGCCATTCCGCGAATAACCACGGTTAAGGTCTGACTGCCGGCCACACCGCCCATGCTGGCGACGATTGGCATCAAGATCGCCAGGGCCACGACTTTTTCCAGGGTTGCCTCGAACAGGCTGATCGCCGATGAGGCGAGAATCGCGGTAAGCAGATTAAGTCCCAACCACAGGGCGCGGCGCGGCGCTGTGCGGCTGATGGAGGAGAAGGTGTCCTCGGTGTCGCTGAGACCGGCCATGGCTAAGAGGCTGTGGTCGGCGTCTTCGACAATTACATCGACCACATCATCAATGGTGATTCGTCCAACTAAACGGTGTTGGTCATCCACTACCGGTGCCGAGACCAGATCCTGGCGTTGGAATAGTTGCGCTACATCGGAGTCGGTGAGATTGACATGAATGGCTTCCACCTCGGTATCCATTACCTCGCGCACCGAGGTGCTGGGGCTCGAGGTGAGCATTTTACTCAGCGGCAATGTACCCAAAAAAGTGTCGTTGCGGCTTACTACAAAGAGGTTATCGGTGATATCCGGCAGTTCTTCATGGCGGCGCAGATAGCGCAGCACCACATCGACGCTAATATCCGGGCGCACCGTCACCACCTCGGTGTCCATCAGTCCACCGGCGGTATCTTCATTGTAAGTAAGTACTGACTCTACACGCTGTCGGTCCTGCACTGACATGGCTTGCAGTACTTCGGGAATAACTCGATCTGGCAGCTGTTGGAGAATATCGACGATATCATCGACGTCTAGCCCCTCGGTGATCGAGGCCACTTCTGCGCCGTCCATCTGGTTTAGGAATTCCAGCTGAATATCGTCGGAGAGTTCTTGCAGTACTTCACCGCCGATATCCGGCTCAACCAGTTCCCAGAGAATGTTGCGCAGGCGCGGTGGGGCGGTTTCCAGCTGGTGAGCAATATCGGGGGGCGAGAGGTTATTGAGAATATGCCGCACCTGATTAAGGGTGCCGGAGTCGATAGCGGTGCCGAGCCTGGCCAAAAGGCTGTTATCGTTATTGTTCATAGATCGCTCCCTTGGCTGGGCTGAGTCAATTCAGCGTTGGTATTCTAACCAGCTAACCCTGAGATCGGTAGTTTTAACTGATAACCCTCTGTAAACAGTTATCCGCTTGGCGGAAATTACTCGCCTTCGCCAAAATAGTCCGCCAGCAGATGGCTGATGGCGTCATGGGCTTCCTGCTCATCTTCACCGTCGAATTCAAAGATCAGATTGCTACCTTTGCTGGCGGCCAGTAGCATCAATGACATAACACTCTTTGCATCTACCAGTGGTTTTTGTTTGCCGGTGCGAATCGTGCAGCCAAAGCGCCCAGCGGTGCTCGCCAGTTTGGTCGCGGCTCTGGCGTGAAGGCCGAGTTTATTAATAATGTCGAGCTGACTGTGGATCAATGTGGCTGTGCTCCGATAATTATGATGACAATTCTTGATGTGCTATCTGGACAAATGGATGCACCCCAGAGAAATGTTCGCACAGCCGATTGGTCAGATAAACCGAGCGATGTTGCCCGCCGGTGCAGCCGATGGCAATGGTCAGATAGCTGCGATTATTACCCTGAAATTGTGGAATCCAGCGGGTTAAGAAACCAATAATATCCGCCAGCATGGAGGCGATCTCAACCTGACTCTCAAGAAATTCGATCACTTTTGGATCGTTGCCGGTAAGGTTCTTTAGCTCGGTTTTCCAATAGGGGTTGGGCAGACAGCGGACATCGAAAACAAAGTCTGCGTCGGTGGGCACGCCCTTTTTAAAGCCGAATGATTCAAACAGTATCGACATGTGCTCAGGTTGTTTGGGCACAATGGTTTTTTTAATCAGATCGCGCAATTGATGCAATGTCAGTCGCGAGGTGTCCACAGAGCGATCGGCAATATCGGCGATGGGACTGAGCATTTCCTTTTCCAGGGCGATGGCTTCTTTAAGGCCAATGCTGTCGGTGCTCAGTGGGTGACGACGACGGGTTTCACTGTAGCGACGCAGCAGATCTGCGCGCTGGGCATAGAGAAATAGGACATTTACATCGACGCCATCTCGTTCAATGGCCTCGAGAATCTCGGGAATTAGATTGAGATCTCCCACCAGATTACGCGCGTCGATACCCACGGCGACATTTAAGTCATCGTGGTTTCTGTTGTCTTTTAACTGGGCGATTAAGTTCTGCAGCAAACTGGCAGGCAGGTTGTCGATGCAGGTAAAGCCTACGTCCTCGAGAATATTCAGGGCCGAGGTTTTGCCGGAGCCGGAGTGGCCACTAATAATTACCAGGCGCATAGTTAGGCTGCACGCTCGAGTTGTAACGCTGTGGTATAGAGTTCTTCGCTGCTGGTGCATTGGCGTAGAGATGCGCGGGAGCTGTCGTCCTGCATGATCGCAGCAATTCTTGCCAGAGTCGCCAAGTGCTCTTCGTTTTGCTCTTCGGGGACAATCAGGGCGAAAATTAAATCCACTGGCTGATCATCGAGAGCGCCAAAGTCGATGGCGTTGTCGAGTTTGATCAGGCAGCCGTGAATACGGTTAAAGCCAGCTACACGGCAATGGGGGATGGCAACCCCTTCGCCAATGCCAGTGCTGCCGAGGCGTTCCCGGGCGACCAGGTTGTGAAATAAGCTGTCGGCCTGATCGCCGTCGCCACCGAGCTGTTCGGTGACGAAGGTGGAAAGATTCTCCAGTACGCGCTTCTTACTGCCGCCGGGAATGCCACACTGGGTCATCTGTTGAGTGAGTATGTTCTTGATTTTCATGGACGGGTTTAACGGCCTCGGTGTTTCTCTTTGTATTTAATTAGCTGGCGATCGAGCTTGTCAGTTAGTGAGTCAATCGCAGCGTAGAGGTCGTCGTGCTGAGAGTTGGCAAATAATTCTGCGCCGCTCACATGCACTGTTGCCTCTGCGTTCTGGGATAGTTTTTCTACGGTAAGGATAACCGAGGTGCTTGTGATCTGTTCGTAGTGTCGTTCGAGTTTGGCAAATTTACTGTTGACGTATTCGCGTATTGCGTCGGTGATTTCCAGGTGGTGTCCGCTAATAGTTAATTGCATTCATTACTCCTTTAGTTCACATGATTAAATTATTAACCGCTAAATAGTTAAAAGCGTTTGCGCTGACTCGAGGATGGTATACCCAAACTCTCTCGGTACTTGGCCACTGTTCTGCGTGCGACTTGGATGCCTTGTTGTTCTAGCAGTGAAGTCAGCTTGCTGTCGCTGAGGGGCTTGGCTGGTGCTTCAGCGCTGATCATTTCCTTAAGAATAGCGCAAACCGCTGTCGATGAACACTCCCCACCGCCCACTGTGCTCACATGGCTAGAAAAGAAATATTTCAGCTCGAAAATGCCCAGCGGTGTGGCCAGATATTTACTCGTGGTGACTCGGGAAATGGTCGATTCATGGAGCTCTAGTTTGCTGGCAATATCCGATAGTACCATCGGCTTCATGGCCACCGGGCCGTGATCGAGGAAGCCACGCTGCAGCTCAACGATAGTCATGGCCACGCGCATCAGTGTTTCATTGCGGCTTTCAATGCTGCGCAAGAACCACCGTGCCTCGGCGAGATTGTCTTTTAAAAACTGATTCTGATCGCTGCTGTCGGAGCGTTTAATCAAAGAAGAATAGGAGTCGTTGATGCGCAGTCGCGGCATATTGCTGTCATTGAGTCTGACCCTCCAGCGGCCTTTGATTTTTTCCACATAGGCATCTGGGACTATATATTCAACGTCATTACTACTCAGTGCTTCGCCCGGGCGCGCGTTTAAACTGCGCACCAGTTGCAGGGCACCCTGTAACTCATCTGCATCTAGACCTGATTTCTTTGCCAGACGAGCGCTATCCACCGAGGCGATATCTTGTAAAAAACCACTGACGAGATGTTTGGCGGACTGCAGGTGCTGGGTTTCGAGGGACAGTTGATTGAGCTGAATAATTAGGCATTCGCTGATGCTGCGGGCAAACACGCCCGGGGGATCAAACTGCTGTAGGCGATGCAGTACCGCCACCAGTTCATCTTCATTGAGTTGGTCTTCGATCTCATCGTAGTGAATATGTGCGGTAATGTCGCTTAGCTCGGCAGAGATAAAACCGGAGCTGTCGATGGAGTCGATAAACGCCGAGGCAATTTCTCGATCGCGGTCGGAAAAGGGGGTCAGATTAAGTTGCCACTCGAGATGACCTTGAAAGGATTCGGTGACCTGATAGACCTGCTCGAGATTGACTTCGCCACCACTACTAGCGGCTGTACTTGGAGGGCTATAAACATCATCCCAGTTGGCGTCTACTGGCACCTCCTTGGGGATCTCATCGTTCCACTCATACTCTGGGTTTTGCTCGCTATTTCTCTCCGCCTCCGCCACCTGATTGCTCTCGCTGGTGGGTCGGTCGGGGTCTTGGCTCGAGGCGGGCTCAGGAGTATCTTCATCCATTTCTAATAGTGGGTTGCTGTAGAGCTGCTCGATCATCTCCTGGCGCAAATCCAAGGTCGATAACTGCAAAAGACGGATAGCCTGCTGCAACTGAGGAGTCATCGTCAGTTGTTGGCTAATCTTTAGCTGCAGGCCTTGGCGCATAGTTGGACATTATTCTTTTATAGAAGTGTGCAAGTTTAGTGCCAATTCTATACTGCTGGCAATGGACTATTTACCCGGAAGGTTGATTTGAGTGCGGTGTTGGGCGCTATAGAGGTTTATTGACTACCAATTTGCGGGCCTTTTAGCCGATTCTTTAGTTGGCTTGCTATTCGATATCCGCTATCTGCTATCAACTACCTGCTATCAACTAACTGCTAAGGGCGGTTTCTAAAGAGTAAAGTTTTCACCGAGGTAGGTTTTGCGCACCTGGGCATCATTGAGGATGTCGCTGGTTGTGCCTTCGGCGATCACATGGCCTTCGCCAATAATGTAGGCGTGCTGACAGATATCCAGGGTTTCACGGACATTGTGGTCGGTGATCAATACACCAATGCCACTGTCTCGCAGGTGGCGAATAATCTTTTTGATATCGGTCACCGAGATGGGGTCGACTCCAGCAAAGGGCTCATCGAGCAAAATAAACTGCGGGTCAGCAGCCAGTGCTCTGGCAATTTCCACCCGTCGGCGCTCGCCACCCGAGAGGCTCATGCCCTGATTTTTCGCCAGGTGAGAGACATGAAACTCACGCATCAGTTCGTCGGCGCGCTGGATTCGCTGCTTGCGGTTGAGCTCTTTGCGGGTTTCAAGAATGGCCAAAATATTGTCTTCGACACTGAGTTTGCGAAATACCGAGGGCTCCTGGGGCAGGTAGCCAAGTCCGCGACGGGCGCGGCCGTGCATCGGCAGGGCAGTAATATCATCGCCATCAATGGTGATCGAGCCTCGGTCCTGAGCCACCAAGCCAATAATCATGTAAAAGCAGGTGGTTTTACCGGCGCCATTGGGCCCCAAGAGACCGACAATCTCACCCTGTTTAACACTGATGGAAACATCTTTAACCACTGGACGTTTGCCGTAGGCCTTGGCCAGATTGCGCGCTTGTAAAGTAGCCATCAGGGGGTAATCTCCGCAGAAGAGGTGTCGCTGCTCTGCAGTGCAGAGGGTGGGATCACTAGTTGAATACGCTTTTGCTGGCCCTGATTATCGCCTTTAGCTTTCCAGGTCTGCTTATTGATATCGTAATCAATTGAGTCGCCCTTAATGATCGTGCCGTCTCGGGAGAGCATGGCATTTTGTTTTAGAGTGAGTTTGTTGGTGGCCGGCAGATAATCGATATGGTTGGCCCGAGCAATCATGATGGCGCCATCAATTTCAGGCTTTTGCTGGTAGCTTGCCGGTGTGCCCTCGCATTCAATGCGGTTGATCTTATTGTTGTCAACGTGAAGGGTGATCTCATCGGCTGCGATAAGCACGCTGCCTTGACTGATCACGACATTACCTCGATAGACAGTGCGGCCAGTTTTTTCATTGCGCTCGGCATAGTCCGATTCGATGGAAATGGGCTGCTGACGATCGTCGGGAAGGGCTAGGCATGGCAGGGCCAGTGCAGTGCCAGCGATTGCTAGAACAGCGCTTCTGAGGCTTAGGTTAAAAAGCCGAGAGAGATAAAGTAGCTTAGCGAGGATCATGAGTTACCCTGACTTTGGATTGGATTGCGAAGGTTTCCTTGACCAGATCAACTTTGAGTCCGGTGCCGGAGGCTTTACCTTGGACGCTGTGAAGATTAAACGGCTGATCAGTGGTGGCGACACTGCTGTCGATCAAGTAGCTCAACTGCTCTGTGGTCAACTGTGCCGGACCGCCATCGCTGGTGATCTCGGCGCGGACATTATTATTGAGGTCGAGTCTGCCGTTGGCATTATCAAGCTGCCCGCTGTTCGCGGTTAACCTTATGGGGTGACGAGCATCGCCTTTGGCGATAAACCGTGGTTGCTCTATATCGACGGTCGACTCACCTTGGAAGAACTCGATACGCGGTGAGCTGAGTCTAAATTGCTCGCTGCCCAGTGCTGAAAAGCGTTGGCTGGTGACCTCTGTCATATAGCTGTCGGCCTGGGGGTTTTCATCCATAGGGCTGCTGGTCTGACGCAAAAATGCCTCTGGAGGTGAGTCCCAGATAAGCACAAATCCGCCCACCATAAACGCTAGGAACACTGCCAGCAGTGCCTGTTGAATCATTGATAAGCCACCAGCAGGTCATCTAATTTGCCCTGTGCCGCGAGGATCATTTCGGCGGCTTCGCGCACTGCGCCATTGCCACCACAGCGGCTAGTCTGCCACTTTGCTTTGGCGGCCACTGCAGCATTGCCATTGGCGACAGTGATGCCTAGGCCGACTCGATTGATTACTGCGAGATCTGGCAGGTCGTCGCCAATAAAGGCGATTTCATGGAGCTCGACGGGCATGTTTTGTAATAGCTCATTGAGTGCGGTGAGTTTGTCTTCGCGCCCCTGAACCACTGGTTCCATGCCCAGTTCATCGGCCCGTCGCTGCAATAATGCCGAGACCCGTCCGGTGATAATGCCCACCTGTACGCCACCTCGCTGGAGCAATTTGATCCCCAGTCCATCTTGAATATCAAAGGCTTTGAGCTCTTCTCCATTGTTGCCGTAGTAGAGTCGCCCGTCGGTGAGCACGCCATCGACATCCACTAGCAATAGCTTGATCTGCTTGGCGGCTTCGATGACTACCTTGTCGGTGGAGCTGATTAGGGCTGATTCCATTAGGCCCTCCATTACATGACTCCCGCACGCAAAATATCATGCATATGCAATACGCCGATGGGGGAGTGATTTTCATCCTCGACAATCAGTGCGGTAATGGAATCGTCTTCCATTATTTTAAGTGCCTGAGCGGCGAGAATTTCACCGTTTATGGTCTTTGGATTGGGAGACATCACATCGGCCATGGTGACGTTGTTAATATCCACTTTGGCGTCGACGATGCGACGCAGATCGCCGTCGGTGAACACGCCGAGCAATTTATTCTCATCGGTTACCACGGTGGTCATGCCAAAACCTTTTTCGGTCATCACCAGCAATGCCTGATGCAATGGTTGGGTGGCCAGAATTCGCGGTACTTCGCTGTCTTTATGCATTATATCCGCTGCTCTCAGTAGCAACTTGCGACCCAGCGCGCCACCGGGGTGAGAGAAGGCAAAGTCTTCCGCGGTAAAGCCGCGAGACTCAAGCAGTGCTATAGCCAGGGCATCGCCCATAGCGAGAGTCACGGTGGTGCTGGTCGTCGGCGCCAGATTTAATGGGCAGGCTTCGCTGGTAACACTGACATCGAGATTGGCCAGTGCGGCTTGGGACAGCACTGACTCGGGATCGCCGGTCATGCTGATCATGGGAATCCCCAGGCGCTTGATCAACGGCAGAATGGTAATCACTTCCGCGGTGTTGCCAGAATTTGAAATCACAATCACTACATCATTTTTGGTGATCATGCCGAGGTCGCCGTGACTGGCCTCGCCGGGATGGACAAAAAATGAGGGTGTACCTGTACTGGCCAGAGTCGCGGCAATTTTATTGCCAATATGGCCGGACTTGCCCATTCCGGTAACGATCACTCGGCCCTCACAGGCGAGCATGGTCTCGCAGGCGGTAACAAAGCTCTGGTCGAGGCGATGTTGCAGCTCGGCAACCGCGTCGGCTTCCATTTTGATGGTGCGCTGTGCGGAAGTGATAAAGTTTGTCGCGGTCATAGTCGGTCGCTTAGGTTCGGTCGCTTGAGTGAAGTTGCTGAGCATTATAGAGGCAAATGTGCGGGCGGAGAACTATAGGCTTGTTAGGCGCCGATAATTGCTGGCCAGAGAACCCCATAATAGCCAAGGTAGCAGGCGATAAGAATCACCCCGAGACGTCGTGAAAGTAGGGCAGGCAGGCCAGTGCGCGAGGCTTTATTGAGGGCAAAGGCCACCATGGCGATGAGCATTAGGGTCATAAGGGCAAGGCTGATAAAGTCGCGATTAAATACCTCTGGCGCCATTGCCATGGGCGAGATAATACCTGCGGCGGGCATCACTAGCATCAGGTTAAATAGGTTTGAACCAAAGATATTACCGATGGCGATATCGTGGTGGCCGCGCATGGCGCTGACGACCGATGCCGCTAATTCCGGCAGGCTGGTGCCAATGGCGACGACAGTGAGGCCAATAATCAGTTCGCTGACACCCATGGCTTGGGCAATTGTCTTCGCGCTCCACACCGTCACTTCGGCGCTGGCCAGCAACACTGCCAGGCCGACGACGAACCAGAGGCCGGCTGCGCCCATGGTGATATCGGGAATATCTTCCCCAGCGGCCACTTCTTCAGGGCTGATATGGGTCTTTTTATATTTAACCGCTATATACACCAGGGGGAAGACCAGGCCGGCCAAAATGGCACTTTCAAGACGACCTAGATAGCCGTCATAGAGACAGAATCCGGCGATTGCGGTAATTAATAAAAGCACCACACCTTCTTGGCCGAGCAGGTGCTTTTGCACCGGGGTCGGTGCAATTAGCAGGGTAACGCCGAGCACCAGGCCAATATTGGCCATATTGGACCCTATGGCATTGCCCACCGCCAGTTCTGCGGCACTGCTCAGGGCAGCATTGACCGAAACTAAGACTTCCGGTGCTGAGGTGCCAATAGACACCACAGTGAGGCCAATGATCAGCGGTGAAATACCAAAATTTCGCGCCGCGCCAGCACTGCCTTCGACAAATCGATCGGCGCCCCAGAGGAGTCCAAGAACGCCGATTAGTAGGCCTAAAACCGGTAGTAACATTGCGCTCATAAATTCTCCAAATTACCGTCTTGTCGGCGGCGGGTTCTATTTCTTCATCAGATCGGGGATGTTATAGTGCTGGGCCATTATTGTCAGCAAACTTACCGCGGAATATTGCATCGTTTAAAACCATGCTTGCGTATAAGAGTTTCTGCTGTTGATCGATCAGGATGATTAAATTATGAGAAGCGTTTTTATGACCGTTAAAAAGTGGTTTTGCATGGGGTTACTGGCCCTGACTGGTTTGCTGGGAGCTGTTTCACTAACCATTGCTCAGGATAACGTCAGTGATCCATATCAGCAGATTGAGCAGGTTACGGTTGAGCTTTTGGATGCTATAGCCACGCATCAAGTGGGTTACCCGGAGAACGAAAAAGCCTATTTCGATAGTTTGGAAAGCTTGCTTCGCGATCGTATTGATTTTGCCTTTATCTCGCGCAATGTCATGGGTAGCTATCATAAAATAGCCACGCCTGAACAGCGTGCGCGCTTCGCAGCGACTTTTCGCAGCGGCCTGGTTGAAACCTATGGTCGCGGCCTGATCGGCTATGAAAATCAAGAAATTGTCCTGGTCAAAGCGGAGAAAGTGGCCGAGGGGCAGCGTCGGTTGACGGTAAAGCAGGAAATTCGCAGCGCTGATACGGTCTACCCGCTGGAATACAGCATGGCGCGGAAAAAGACCGGGCAGTGGATGGTGGTCAATGTGGTGATCAACGGTATTAACCTGGGCAAAACCTTTCGCAATCAATTTGTTCAATCGGCCCAGCGTGCCGGTGGCGATATTGAAAAAGTTATCAATGGCTGGTCATCTGAGAGCTTGTAAACAAGAGTCTGTAAATAAGAGCCTGTAAACAAGAACCGGTTAAGTACAAGCCTATGAATTTAAACCGCGGACAGCCGTCTCGCGACGACAAAAGAGTGAGTTATGAATCCCGAAGATGTAAAAACACTGCTTGAAAGCGCCATTCCCGACTGTCAGTTTGAGGTGGCCAGCGAGGGCGGCCATTACAATATCACGGCTATTGGCGAGGTCTTTGACGGCAAGCGCGCCGTGCAACGTCAGCAGCTGATTTATGCTGCCCTAAATAACGAGATTTCATCTGGCGCCATGCATGCGGTCAATATGAAGATTTTCACCCCAAGTGAGTGGCAGGCTAACGCCTAAACTTCTTCGCTTGTGTTTCTCTACTAGCGTTTCTCTAAGCAAGGTTGATGATGGATAAATTAAAGATTCAAGGCGGCGGGCCGCTTAACGGTGAGGTATGGATCTCTGGTTCAAAGAATGCCGCTCTGCCTATTTTATCGGCAACGCTGCTCTCTGAGGGTCTGGCGACTGTTTCCAATCTGCCGCATCTGCAAGATGTGACGACCACTATTGAGTTGCTCGGTAGTCTGGGTGTCACCGTGAGTATCGACGAGAAACTGCAGTTAGAAGTGGATAACTCGACGCTGCACAGTGTTACTGCCCCCTACGAATTAGTTAAAACCATGCGCGCCTCGATTCTGGTGCTCGGGCCACTGCTGAGCCGCTATGGCGAGGCCAATGTGTCTTTCCCCGGTGGCTGCGCCATTGGCAGCCGACCTGTAGATCTGCATCTTCGTGGCCTCGAGGCTATGGGCGCAACAATCGATATTCAAGATGGCTTTATCAAGGCGCGCAGTAATGGTCGGCTGGTGGGCTGCCATATTCTGATGGATGTTGTCTCCGTGGGTGCCACGGAAAATTTGCTGATGGCCGCAGTGTTAGCTGAGGGTCAGACAGTGATTGAGAATGCCGCCCGTGAGCCCGAGATCGTCGACCTGGCGAATTGCTTGAATGCCTGGGGTGCTGATATTCAGGGCATAGGGTCTGCTCGATTGGTGATTAATGGTGTTGAGAAAATTACCGGCGGTCACTTTCGGGTGATGCCGGACCGTATTGAAACTGGCACTTACTTGGCCGCCGCCGTGGCAACCCGCGGCAAAGTTAAGGTTACTCAGACTGATCCCTCGTCACTTGAGGCGGTTCTGTTAAAGCTGCAAGAAACCGGTGCGGTGATTACTCAGGGTGAAGATTGGATTGAGCTGGATATGCAGGGCAAACGCCCCAAGGCAGTGAATATTAAGACTGCTCCATACCCGGCGTTCCCCACGGATATGCAGGCCCAGGTCACCGCGATTAATGCGGTCGCTGAAGGCACTGGTGTGGTCATCGAAACCATATTTGAAAACCGTCTGATGCAGGTTCAAGAACTGAACCGTATGGGCGCAACAATCACCGTTGAGGGTAATACGGCTGTTGTTACCGGCGTTGAGCGGCTCAGTGCTGCTCCGGTAATGGCATCAGATCTGCGCGCCTCGGCGGCATTGGTGATCGCTGCGCTGGTTGCGGATGGTGAGACTATGGTGGAGCGCATCTACCATATCGATCGCGGTTACGAATGTATCGAAGAAAAAATGCAGTTGCTCGGTGCGAAAATTAAGCGTGTGACTAGCTAATTGAGTTAGTCGGGGTTGATCGCCTCAGGCACCTAATATAACCAATAGTAAAAAGTAGACAGGCTAATGACCCAGATAACCATCGCCCTCACCAAGGGACGCATATTAAAAGAGACACTGCCACTTCTGGCCCGGGCTGGAATTGTGCCCGCCGAGGATGTCTTTACCAGTCGCAAACTGGTCTTTGCCACCAATCGTGACAATGTCCGGTTGATTATTTTACGCGGCTCCGATGTCACCACCTATGTACAGTACGGTGCTGCGGATCTGGGGGTGGCGGGCAAAGATATGCTGCTTGAGCATCAGGGAGATGGCTATTATGAGCCGCTGGACCTGGGTATAGCGCGCTGCAAGTTGATGACCGCTGTGCCTGTGGGCACGACCCAGCAGCACAGCAGACTGCGAGTGGCGACTAAATATATTAATGTAGCCCGAGAATATTACGCCCAGCAGGGCCGCCAGGCTGATCTGATCAAACTGTATGGGGCCATGGAATTAGCGCCGATACTGGATCTGGCTCAGGAGATTGTCGATATAGTCGATACCGGAAACACTCTGCGCGCCAATGGTCTTGAAGCCAGAGACGAAATCGCCGAAATCAGCTCGCGATTAATTGTTAATAAAGCCTCAATGAAAACCAAATTTACCCAGGTGCAGAGTATTGTCGATGCCCTTAGAGAGGCGGTGGAGTCAAACCTATGACCACCAACTGTGCTATCAAAACTCTGTCCACTACGGATGATAACTTTGCTCAGACGCTCAGCGATCTGATCGCCTGGGATATGGTCTCAGACAATGATGTAGAAGACGCGGTAATCGCGATTTTGCGTCAGGTAAAAGCTCAGGGTGACCAGGCACTAATCACCCTGACCAATCGCTTTGATCGCCGTCAAGTTGCAGAGATCGGTGAATTAATGATTGGCCAGGAGCAGCTTCAGCAGGCTCTTGAGTCTATCGATACTGAGACACGCCAGGCTCTAGAGACCGCCGCAGAGCGTATCCGCGACTACCACAATCACCAGGAACAGCCCTCTTGGCGTTACTGTGAAGCCGATGGCACCGTTCTTGGGCAGCAGATTACGCCGCTAGATCGAGTGGGTATCTATGTGCCAGGTGGCAAAGCAAGCTATCCATCATCGGTGTTAATGAACTGCATTCCCGCCCGCGTTGCTGGGGTCGGTGAAGTGATTATGATGGTCCCGGCACCGGAGGGTGAACTCAGCCCCATGGTTCTGGCTGCCGCGGCTATCGCCGGCGTTGATCAAGTATTTACCGTTGGCGGCGCACAGGCAGTTGCGGCGCTGGCCTATGGCACCGAGACTGTACCCAAAGTCGACAAAATTGTTGGCCCCGGCAATATCTATGTGGCCACGGCCAAGCGTATGGTATTTGGTTTGGTGGGCTTGGATATGGTCGCCGGACCCAGTGAAATTCTGGTGGTCTGCGATGGCGACACCGATCCCGATTGGATCGCCATGGACCTATTCTCTCAGGCGGAGCACGATGAAGATGCCCAGGCGATCTTTATCTCTTGGGATGCCGACTATATAGCGGCAGTGCACAGCAGTATGAGCAAATTACTACCGCAGATGGAGCGCCGGGACATTATCCTTCAGTCCCTGGAACGCCGCGGGGCATTGATTGAGGTGCGCGACGCCGATGAAGCGGTTGAGTTAATTAATCGCATTGCGCCAGAGCATTTGGAATTATCGGTTGCCGACCCTGAAGCCTGGCTGCCAAAGATTCGTCATGCCGGCGCTATCTTTATGGGTCGCCACACCGCCGAAGCCTTGGGTGATTACTGTGCTGGCCCCAACCATGTGTTGCCCACATCCTCCACGGCGCGCTTTTCTTCGCCGCTGGGTGTCTATGATTTCCAGAAGCGCAGTTCGCTGATTTTCTGTTCCGAACAGGGCGCCTCTGATCTGGGCAAAGTGGCCTCGGTGCTAGGTCGTGGAGAGTCTTTGACGGCCCACGCGCGCTCGGCAGAATATCGAATTTGTGACTAATAAATAGATAAATAGATAAATAGATAAATAGATAAGCAGTCAGAATAAACGTTA
>CAXAFJ010000053.1:0-14323 GCA_963968025.1 uncultured Pseudomonadales bacterium
CTCTAAAATAGCAACTCTGGAGTCTGTTTGTGCAGATACCTCTGCTAGATGACGACAATCCCCAGTTTCCCGATCCTCGGGGCGCCTTAAAGGAACCCGACGGCCTGCTCGCCGTCGGGGGTAATCTGCAGCCACAAACTCTTCTCAGCGCCTATCGCTCGGGTATCTTTCCCTGGTATCAAGACGACGACCCGATTCTCTGGTGGAGCCCTGCCACCCGCTGCGTGCTGCCACCCTCAGATCTGCACTGTTCCAAGAGTCTGCGCAAGACATTGCGCCGCAATGATTATCAGGTCACTCTCAATCAGGCTTTTGGAGAGGTCATTCAAGCCTGTAGTGAACCCCGCGACGACGATGGCGGCACCTGGATCACCGCGGAGATGATGGCGGCTTATAGGCAGCTTCATCAGCAGGCACAGGCTCATTCGGTTGAGGTTTGGCTCGAAGACGAGCTGGTTGGTGGGCTCTATGGCGTCGCAGTTGGCAGTCTATTTTGCGGTGAGTCTATGTTTAGTCGTCGTGCCAGTGCCTCGAAAATTGCTATGGCGCATCTCTGCCGCTGGGGTTTAGAATCAGGTTTGCAATTGATCGATTGTCAGCTGGTTAACCCACACCTGGTCAGCTTGGGTGCAGTGAGCATAGAGCGCGGTGATTTTCTAACTCAGCTTTCAGAGTGCCGGGATAGGAGCCTAAATTGGCAGGCCCCAGGCAACCCTGAGCAGCCCACTCGACTGCACTTTCAGTGGTGATGCGGTGGCTGACAGTGGTGATGCAGTGGCTGAAAAAAATCACATTGAGTATCCTTCGCTGCTGAACTACTCTTGTGTCTATTGTCGAATAGTACATCTACTAAAAGGTAGTCCGATATGACCCGCGATATATCGCCAGATATAGGCATGATCAAACTCTGTTTGACCGAAGCCCATGACTGCAGCTATCTACCTGACCGACAGTCGACCACCGCTTTTGTCGACCCCGAGATGCGTATTGATGTTGAGCTCTATTCGCGCATGACCAAGCTTGGCTTTCGCCGCAGCGGACCCTTTCTCTATGCGCCAAAATGTACTGGCTGCAATGCCTGTATTCCAGCGCGCTTGCCAGTGGATGATTTTAAGGCCAGTCGCGCCCAGAAGCGCTGCTGGAAAAAAAATGATGACATTATGGTTGAACAGCTCGACGGGATTAATCTTGGCGAGCATTTCCCAATCTATGCTCGCTATATAGAACAGCGCCACAGTGACGGCGATATGTACCCGCCCTCAAGGCGTCAGTTTGAAGATTTTCTCGGCAACGCCTGGGAGTGTACTCAGTTTCTCGAGTTCAGATTGGGCGATCAGCTGATCGGCTGTGCAGTAATCGATGTGATTGAAAATGGGCTCTCGGCGATCTACACCTATTTTGATCCCGACTTTTCCGATCGTGGTCTCGGGGTGCTGGCGATACTGGTGGAGATCGACTTAGCCCAGCGTCTAGGTCTTGAACATCTCTATTTAGGCTACTGGATTTCCGGCTGTGACAAGATGAAATATAAGACCAATTACCGGCCCCTTGAGCTGTACCGACAAAATAGCTGGCGAATTGCCGAATGACTTTGCTATACGGGCGGATTTAAGGCAAACTTGCCGCGATTTTTGGGTTCCACACAGGCTCCCATTTAACATTGGTTTTAAACCATCTCATTTGACAGGCACTACATTAAGCTTATGGCGAAAGAAGATCACATAGAATTTGAAGGCGAAGTCATCGACACTTTGCCGAACACGACTTTTCGAGTGAAGTTGGAAAATGATCATGTGATCATTGCCCATATCTCTGGAAAGATGCGCAAGCACTACATCCGTATTCTTACGGGTGACAAGGTTAAGGTTGAGATGACTCCCTATGACCTAACTAAAGGCCGCATTACCTTTAGAGAGCGATAAGCTCAGTCCTTTTCACATTAATCGTGCATAAAAAAACCGTCCCATGGCTTCCATAGGACGGTTTTTTGCTGGCTCTGGTTTACTCGCTCTGATTTACTCACTGGTAGCGAGCTCATCCTCAGTGTGTACAACCAACTCGCCATCCTCGACCCGCGCAAATGCGGTACCGCCCTTCTCAGATAAGCTGCCAAACAACACCGCTTCGGCCAGTGGCTTTTTAATCCGCTCTTGCAGCAGTCGATCCATTGGCCGCGCGCCCATCTTAGCGTCGTAACCATTGACCGCGAGCCACTCTCGAGAGTCTTCATCAATGTCGAGGAAGACCTTCTTATCGTCCAACTGCGACTGTAACTGCACCAAGAACTTGTCCACCACCGTGGTAATCACATCCATAGACAGCTCAGCAAACTGCACAATGCTGTCGAGACGGTTGCGGAATTCCGGGGTAAACATCTTCTTGATCGCTTCCATACCGTCGGTGCGATGATCCTGTTGCGCAAAACCCATAGACGAACGGCTCATTAACTCAGCGCCGGCATTGGTGGTCATAATGATAATGACATTGCGGAAATCCGCTTTGCGACCGTTATTGTCGGTAAGCGTGCCGTGATCCATCACCTGGAGTAACAGGTTAAAGACATCCGGATGGGCCTTTTCCACCTCATCCAACAGCACGATTGAATGGGGATGCTTATTCACTGCATCGGTCAGCAATCCACCCTGATCATAGCCAACATAGCCTGGAGGCGCGCCGATCAGTCGTGACACGGTGTGACGCTCCATATACTCGGACATATCAAAGCGCATCAGATTGACACCAAGGATATTCGCCAGCTGACGGCTAACTTCGGTTTTACCTACGCCAGTGGGGCCGGCAAACAGGAAGCTACCAATCGGCTTAGTGCCTTCACGCAACCCGGCGCGAGCCATTTTGATCGAGGTAGTGAGCACATCGATAGCTGGATCCTGACCAAATACCACCATCTTTAACTTCTCAGACAGACCTTTGAGTTGTTCTTTATCGGAGCTTGAAACACTCTTGGCTGGGATACGGGCAATCTTTGAAATCACCAGTTCGATATCGCTGACACCAACGGTCTTCTTGCGCTTGCTGGCAGGCTGCAGACGCTGATAGGCGCCGGCTTCATCGATTACGTCGATAGCCTTATCGGGCAAAAAGCGGTCATTGATATGCTTGGCAGCCAATTCTGCAGCGACTTTTAAGGCCGGGTTGCTGAACTTTAGATCGTGGTGCTCTTCAAAGCGTGACTTCAGGCCTTTGAGGATCTGGTAGGTCTCCTCCACTGAGGGCTCTTCCACATCAATCTTTTGAAAGCGTCGCGACAGCGCCTGGTCCTTCTCAAAAATACCGCGGTACTCTTGATAGGTGGTCGAGCCAAAGCAGCGCAGCTTGCCGGATGAAAGCAGCGGCTTGAGCAAATTAGAGGCATCCATAACGCCACCAGATGCGGCGCCGGCACCAATAATGGTGTGGATCTCATCGATAAATAGGATCGATCCGTCTCGCTCGCCAAGCTCAGCAATAATACCCTTGAGGCGCTTTTCAAAATCACCTCGGTACTTGGTGCCAGCCAGCAGTCCACCCATATCTAGCGAGTAAACCACACTGCCCTTCAGAGGCTCGGGCACGGCGCCTTCGACAATCAGTTTTGCCAGACCTTCGGCGATGGCGGTTTTACCGACACCGGATTCGCCTACTAACAGCGGGTTATTCTTGCGACGTCTAACCAGGATCTGGCTGACACGTTCAACCTCTGCAGCTCGTCCGATCAGCGGATCTATATTGCCGAGGGCGGCCTGTTCGTTAAGATTGGTAGCAAACTGACTCAGCAGGCTTTCTTCCTGTCCATCGGCTGCAGCTGCAGATTCTGTGTTGCTGGTGGACTCCTCTCTATTGCTCTCGGGCTGATCGACATATTTCGAAATACCGTGAGAGATATAGTTGACCACATCAATGCGAGCAATATTCTGCAGGCGCAAAAAGTAAACCGCCTGGCTTTCCTGCTCACTGAAGATCGCAACGATCACATTGGCACCCACCACTTCGCTGTGATTGGCTGAGTTAACCTGGAATACCGCGCGTTGCAGTACCCGCTGAAAGCCGTGTGTGGGCTGGGTCTCTTGCTCCAGTTGAATATCGGAAATGATTGGCGTCGTCGAGTCGACAAACTCTATTAGATCTTGCCGCAGTACACTGATATCGGCTCCACAGGCCTTGAGCACACTCGATGCTGAGGCATCGTCCAGCAGGGCCAGCAATAGATGTTCGACAGTCATAAACTCATGACGCTTGTCTCTGGCACTTTTGAACGCCAGATTGAGGGTAACTTCCAGTTCTCTACTTAGCATAGTTTTTACTCTTCTTCATCGTTACAGGGTTCTACTTCACATAAAAGCGGGTGCTGGTGGTCCCTCGAGTACTGATTAACTGTGCCCGCTTTCGTCTCTGCCACATCTTTAGTATAGACGCCACAGACGCCCTTTCCGTCGGTATGAATACTTAACATGATTCGCGTAGCGTTTTCGCGAGTCTTTGAGAAAAACTTTTCCAGTAGTTCGACGACAAATTCCATGGGAGTGTAATCGTCGTTTAATAGCACTACTTTGAACATTGAAGGCTTCTTTAACTTTGGCCTTTCTGTTTCGACCACAGTATTACTGTCATGTTGCCAAGAAGGTATATCTTTTTCATCACTCATACTATTTTTGCCAATTAGTTTACATATAGGGTACGCATTTCATCTTACATCAGATTGGTGATTCTGCTAAACGATGAGCGGTCTTGACAGGGATATTCAACTATTTAAAGTGGGCGCAGCTTGTAACATCTTGTCTTTTTACAACGGAATGGGAAAGTACAAAATGGAGAGACATAAAGCATGGCAGATACAGGTAGAGTTAAATGGTTTAGCAATGACCGAGGCTTTGGGTTTATAGAGCCAGACAATGGCGAGCGAGAGCTGTTTGCACATCATCAAAACATCATTATGGAAGGCTATAAAACACTCAAGTGCTTTCAGCGCGTCACCTACGAGGTGGAACACGGTGAAAATGGACGCCACGCGGTGAATATCATCCCCGGTGAGGTACCGAAACCGCAAAACAGTAGTGAAACGCCGAAATCGCAAATTTCTAAGGCCGATATTTAGCACAGCCATCCAAAACAATAATCAAGAGATATAAAAAAACCGGCTGCGAGGCCGGTTTTTTTATCGATCTATACTTCTCTAAGCTGCTCTAAACCGGGCTTAAAGAGAATTACATGTTCTCGATCATCACATCGCCGAACTCTGAACAGGACATCAATGTCGCATCGTCCATCAGTCGCTCGAAATCATAAGTGACTTTCTTTTCAGAGATAGCCCCTTCGATGCCTTTAATGACTAAGTCAGCAGCTTCGCCCCAACCCATGTGGCGCAGCATCATCTCAGCAGACAGAATCAGTGAACCCGGGTTTACCTTGTCCTGACCTGCATACTTAGGTGCAGTGCCGTGTGTGGCTTCAAAAATAGCAACGTCGTCAGACAGGTTAGCGCCTGGCGCAATACCAATACCACCGACCTGAGCGGCCAGCGCATCAGAGATGTAGTCGCCATTGAGGTTCAAGGTGGCAATCACGCTGTACTCATCTGGACGCAGGATAATCTGCTGCAACATGGCATCAGCGATAACATCTTTAATAACAATGTCTTCGCCAGTGTTTGGGTTCTTAACCACGTGCCATGGGCCTCCGTCTAAAGGCTTCGCATCAAACTGTTCGCGAGCGACTTCATAGCCCCAATCGCAGAACGCGCCTTCAGTGAACTTCATGATATTGCCCTTGTGAACAATAGTCACAGACGGCTTGTTCTGATCGATGGCGTACTGAATCGCTTTGCTAACAAGACGCTTAGTGCCCTGCTCTGATACGGGCTTAACGCCGATACCACAGTTCTCGTCAAAACGGATCTTAGTAACGCTCATCTCTTCTTGCAGAAACTTGATCACCTTGGTGGCTTCTTCACTGCCGGCCTTCCACTCAATACCGGCGTAAATATCTTCGGAGTTCTCACGGAAGATGCACATATCAACCTTATTAGGCTGCTTTACAGGAGATGGAACACCGTGGAACCAACGCACTGGACGCTGACAAACAAACAGGTCCAACTCTTGACGCAAGGCAACATTCAGCGAGCGGAAACCGCCGCCTACAGGTGTAGTCAAAGGTCCTTTAATAGAAACGGCATATTCTTTAACGGCTTCTAGTGTCTCAGCGGGGAACCAGTCACCCTCATACAGTTCAGCGGCTTTCTCACCACAGTACACTTCCATCCAAGAGATCTTACGCTCACCGGTGTAGGCTTTCTTGATCGACGCGTCGATAACTTTGATCATCACTGGCGTGATATCTACGCCAATGCCGTCGCCTTCAATAAAAGGCACAATTGGATTGTGAGGAACGTTGAGTGAAAAGTCTGAATTGACGGTTATTTTTTTACCAGATTCGGGTATCTGGATATGCTGATATCCCATTATTGTCTCCGCGGGGTTATTGTTATTTGTAAAAGTTTTACCAAAGGTCGGCATTTTAGCATCATTTCCATCCTTTCTTGTAACCCTGTTTCATTTACAATAAGAAAAAACGAGAGAAATCTGTGGCTAAACTACTCCTCTTTAACAAACCCTTTCATGTCCTGAGCCAATTTACCGACTCCGAGGCCAGAAAAACCCTGTCTGAGTTTATCCAGATCAAAGGCATCTACCCAGCTGGACGGCTTGACTATGACTCTGAAGGGTTACTCCTATTAACTGACGATGGTCAGCTTCAGGCACAGATTAGTAACCCAAAATACAAACTCAATAAAACCTACTGGGCCCAAGTCGAGGGCACAGCAACCGAGACACATTGCCTGGAGCTCATTAATGGCGTGGATCTTAAAGATGGACCCGCCTCAGCAGTTGCCTGCCGCCTTATGGATCCGCCAAATTTGTGGCCCCGGGTTCCGCCAATAAGAGAACGGCAAACGGTTTCAGACAGCTGGATTGAACTCACTATCAATGCAGGCCGTAACCGTCAGGTACGAAGAATGACCGCCGCTGTGGGACTGCCAACACTGCGCTTAATTCGCGCCGCCATTGGCGACTGGAAAGTCACAGATATTCTCCCAGGAGAGTATCAAATTGAAACTGTCGATAGGCCTGAGGCTAAAAAACCACGCTCCAAAAGACCTCAGGGTAAAATATCGGCCAGTGGACGACCTCCGGCAAAAAGACCTGTATCAAAAAAACCTTCAGCAAAATAACCCGCATTAAACAGGGGCCACTAATCGTGCCAAATAAAATACATCTCACCGTCGCTACCATAGTCGAGCGAGACGGTCAGTTCTTGATGGTCAAAGAGACCAAGTTTGGCCGTCAGGTAATCAATCAGCCTGCGGGTCATGTTGAGCCCGGCGAAGAGATACAGGCAGCGGCTGTCCGTGAAACCTTTGAGGAGACCGGCTGGCATGTGAAACTCACTGGATTTCTCGGTTTCTTAACCTCCTTTAATGCAACCAGTGGCATCACCTACTACCGCTTGGCTTTTGCCGCAGAGCCGCTGGAGTTTGACCCTGGTGCAGTGATTGATCCAGATATAGATTACGCCCTGTGGATGAGCTACGAAGAGATTCAGCAGAACCTTGAACAGCTCCGCAGCCCTGGGGTCATAAGTTGCCTCGATGATTACTTGGCGCAGCGCATTTTCCCTATGGAAATATTTCGCAACGCTTTATAGTAGCGGGCTGTTACGGCAGTCACTCAACCTGATCGATCTGGACAACCATGAGCAAAGTAGAAAAAGTCATAGTCGGCATGTCCGGCGGCGTCGATTCCTCCGTCGCAGCGTTGCTTTTAATCGAGCAGGGTTATAGCGTCGAAGGCCTGTTTATGAAGAACTGGGACGAAGACGACGAGACTGAATACTGCACCGCTAAAGCAGATCTGGCAGATGCGCAGCAGGTTTGCGATAAGCTCGGCATCAGCCTGCACACAGCCAATTTTGCCGCCGACTACTGGGACAATGTCTTCGAGCACTTTCTCGAAGAGTACCGCGCCGGCCGCACACCCAACCCAGATATTCTCTGCAACCGGGAAATCAAATTTAAAGTGTTTCTCGACTACGCCCAGATTCTCGGTGCCGATGCCATTGCCACCGGCCATTACACGCGCCTTGCCGAAGTCGATGGCCAGACGCAATTATTGAAAGGCCTCGATGGCAATAAAGATCAAAGCTACTTTCTCCACGCCGTCGAACAGAGCGCCTTTGCCAAATCACTGTTTCCTGTGGGGGAACTGGAGAAGCCGGAGGTGCGTCGTATTGCCGAAGAGCATGGCTTTGTCACCTCAACCAAAAAAGACAGCACCGGCATCTGCTTTATTGGCGAGCGCCGCTTTAAAGATTTTCTCGAGCAGTATATTCCGGCCCAGCCCGGCGATATGGTGACCTCAGACGGCGTGGTTATTGGTCGCCATCAGGGCTTAATGTTTTATACCATCGGCCAGCGCCAAGGTTTGGGGATTGGCGGTGTCAAAGACGCTCCCGACGAGCCCTGGTTTACACTGCAAAAAGATCTCACCAACAATCGTCTAATTGTCGGCCAAGGCACCCATCATCCACTGCTTTTTACCGATCATCTGCGCGCCGAGGGTATCAACTGGATCAATGGCCGACCCAGCGCTGCATTCACCTGCATGGCCAAAGCCCGCTATCGCCAGCCCGACCAAAAATGCCTAGTGACGCCAACAGCCAGCGGCTGTGAAGTGCAGTTTGACGAACCACAGCGCGCTATAACCCCCGGTCAATCGGTGGTGTTTTATCAGGGCGACCACTGCCTCGGTGGCGGCACTATTGAAGCGACCTGGAATGCTCAAATGGACGTCGCTGATGTTTGCTAAGCCCACTCACGACCAAGCTATGGCCCTGGCGGCAGTATTTCAAGCCTGCCATTTGGTTGACCAGCTGGCCAATACCGGTGAAGCCTCGAACGAGCAGGTAAAAGTCTGTATCAGCGCCCTGCTCAATCAAGACCCCGAGTCTATCGAGGATCTCTATGGCTCAGAGTACAATTTGGCAACCGGTGTCGACGCACTGACCCTGCTGCTCGGCGAGCACAAAGGCAGCGAGCAATTTAGCGGCGTCACACTGGTCTATGCGCTGTCAATTTTAAGTATTGAACGGCAGCTAGATAGCCGCCCAGTAATGTTAAAGAATATCGCCGAGGGCATCGATAACGCGACTCGCCAGGCGCAGCATTTCTCGATTATTCACGACAATGTCTTTGCCAATATTGCCTCACTCTATCAGCAGACCATCAGCACATTGCGTCAGCGCATTCAGGTCAAGGGCAACCCTATTTATCTGCAGCAGCCCGGTATTGCCGAGCGCATTCGCTGCCTGCTATTTGCCGCTGTCAGGAGCGCCTTTCTGTGGCGTCAATTGGGTGGCAAACGATATCACCTGGTGGTCTACCGAAAGCCATTGATCCGGGCCCTTAAAAACTAGGCCAGTCCGATCCTCACGCCTCGGTTGTGGAGGCGCAAATAATCTGAAATTGAACACTGATTCCGCTATCATACGCGGCTTAATTAATGACCCCACTTGGACTTTTAATGACCAGTATCCCGCTCTCTTCGCTGACCGCTGTTTCCCCTATCGATGGCCGCTACAGCGGCAAAACTGAATCGCTGCGCAATGTATTTAGTGAATATGGTTTGATTCGCTACCGCGTCATAGTCGAAGTGCGCTGGTTGCAGCATCTCTCACAGCATCCCGCTATTACTGAGGTGGCGCCTTTTTCCGCTGCCGCTAATAGTACTTTGGATCAGCTGGTTAATGATTTCACCCTTGAGCAGGCAATGCGCATTAAAGAGATTGAGCGCACCACTAACCACGATGTTAAGGCCGTGGAGTATTTGATTAAAGAGACCATTGCTGACAATGCTGAACTCAACGCGGTAAGTGAATTTGTTCACTTCGCCTGCACCTCAGAAGATATCAATAATCTCTCTCACGCGCTGATGCTCAAAGAAGGCCGCGATAATATTGTGCTGCCGGCCCTGCAAGAGATTCACCAGAATCTGGCAACCATGGGCCATGACTATGCCAATGCTGCCATGCTCGCTCGTACTCATGGCCAGACTGCATCGCCCACCACTGTGGGTAAAGAGATGGCCAATGTCGCCTATCGATTGCAGCGCCAGATCACACAGATTAAAGCGGTACCCATGCTCGGCAAAATAAACGGTGCAGTGGGCAACTACAATGCTCACCTATCAGCCTATCCAGAGATTGACTGGCAGGCGGTTGCCCAAGACTTTATCGAGCAGCTGGGTCTCGACTACAACCCCTACACCACTCAGATTGAGCCCCATGACTATATGGCTGAACTGTTTGACGGACTGGCTCGCAGCAATACCATCCTGATCGATTATGCCCGGGATATCTGGGGTTATATTTCTCTCGGTTACTTTAAGCAGAAAACCATTGCCGGTGAAGTGGGCTCTTCCACCATGCCGCACAAGGTCAACCCTATCGACTTCGAAAATGCCGAAGGCAATATGGGTATAGCCAATGCACTTTACGGTCATCTGGCGACCAAGCTGCCAATCTCACGCTGGCAGCGTGATCTGACCGATTCCACGGTACTGCGCAATATGGGTGTGGGTCTTGGCTACTCGATGATTGCCTATGCCTCCCTCACTAAGGGCATGAGCAAACTACAGCTCAATGACGCCAAGCTCGCTGCGGATCTGGATAATAGCTGGGAAGTCTTGGCTGAGCCGATCCAAACGGTAATGCGTCGCTATGGTATCGAAGAGCCTTACGAGAAGCTCAAAGCACTGACTCGCGGCAATGTTATGGATCAGGCAACCATTCAGACCTTTATCGATACCTTGGATATGCCGGAAGAGGCTAAGACTGCACTCAAGGCCATGACGCCTGCCTCTTACATTGGCAATGCCGCCGACCAAGCGAAGAATATCTAAACCTATGCAACCTATTGAAAGTATTCTCGGTGAGATCAGTACAGCAGACTTTTTAGCCCATTATTGGCAGAAGAAGCCACTGTTAATTCGCGGCGCTATCCCTAACTTTGAGCCACCCATCGATGGTGACGAGCTTGCGGGTCTGGCTCTCGAAGCGGAGGTTGAATCCCGTTTAGTCGTCGGCAGTGACTGGCAGCTTGAGCAGGGTCCCTTCGATGAAGAGCGCTTTGCCAACCTTCCAGAAAGCCAGTGGACATTGCTAGTTCAGGCGGTTGATCTTTGGGTTCCAGAAGTTGCCGAACTGCTGTGTAAATTTGATTTTCTACCCTCTTGGCGCCTCGACGACATTATGGTCAGCTACGCCGAAGATGGCGGCAGTGTTGGTCCGCACTTTGATTACTACGATGTGTTTTTACTTCAGGGTGCGGGCAAGCGCCGCTGGCAGATTGGCCAGCACTGCGACGAGCACACGCCCCTAGCGGAGAATGCCGAGCTTAAAATACTGGCTGATTTTGCCCCCACCGATGAATGGGTATTAGAGACCGGCGATATGCTCTATCTGCCGCCGCAGATCGCCCATCACGGCGTTGCGGTTGGCGATTGCACAACCTTTTCTGTGGGCTTTAGATCCCCCGCCGCCACCGAGATGCTCGATGACCTGGCCACTGAGCTGCTTAGCCGCGGACCCGCGCCACGTTATCTTATCGATCCTCCACTGACCCCAGAGTCAGCTCAGGGACCCATCCCCGAAGCCTATGTGGCGCAGGTAAAGAAGCTGATATTAGAAACTCTGGACGACGATAAATTATTGGCGGAGTGGTTTGCGATCTTTATGACCACGCCCAAGTATCAGATGCTAGTGGACGACACTGGCGAGCAGCGCACTGCCGACCTGCGCAATGCAGATGGCAGCATTAGTCATTATGAAAATGGGCTTAAGCAGTAGGCTTTTTTTACTAGACAGCTACTTTTCGGCTACTTCTCCACTTCTGGGCCGCCATTGGAAGGCACGGCAACACCTGATCCATCGCGGCGATAGTCAGCGGTTCCGTAAAATAGCGTGCCACTGGGGCTAGCCTGAATACTTTGAGTGGCACCCAGACGGCTGGTCTTATCATTTAACTGGTGGCCCATATCGCGCAACAGCTGCAATGTATCCACCGACACGCCCGATTCATAAAACACTCTGTCCGGCAGCCATTGATGGTGAATACGCGCTGCGGCCGTGGCCTCAGCAACATTCATATCAAAGTCGATAACATTCAGTACCATCTGCATCACAATGGTAATAATAGTACTGCCACCGGGGCTCCCTGTAGCCAGTATCGGTGCGCCTGCAGCGTCGAATACGATGCTTGGCGTCATCGACGAAAGCGGTCGCTTGCCCGGTTCAATAGCATTGGCGACACCGCCCACCAGACCATAGCCATTGGGGGAGCCGGGCTTGGCAGAAAAGTCATCCATTTCGTTATTCAGCAAAAAACCTGCTCCAGCAACTGAGATACCGCTGCCGTAGGAGAAGTTGAGGGTGTAAGTATTACTCACCACATTGCCCCACTGATCCCAGGTACTAAAGTGCGTGGTTTCAGTGCTTTCACTGCCAGCCGAACTGGCGTCGAGACCGGGACGGATATCCGCCGAGCGACTAGACTTTTGCAGATCAATTTGTTCACGCAAGTCAGCCGCATACTGTTTATCTATTAGCTCAGCCACGGGTACCGGAAAGAAATCTGGATCCCCTAAGTAACTGCTGCGATCGGCATAGGCGCGACGCATGGACTCAACCAGACGGTGGATATACGCCGCGCTGTTATGCCCCAGAGCACTCAGGTCATAGCCTTCGAGAATATTTAGCATCTGCAGCATGTGTACGCCGCCAGAGGATGGCGGTGGCATGGCGCAGACACTATTGCCGCGATAGTCGCCACAGACTGGAGTGCGCTCGACAACCTGATAGTTAGCCAGATCCTTGTGACTGATTAAACCCCCGCTGCGCTGCATTTCAGCAACCAAAAGCTCAGCGGTTTTACCCCGATAAAATCCACTGCGGCCACTCTTTGAAATACGCCCAAGGGTGGCGGCAAGATCGTTTTGCACCAGGGTTTCGCCGTATTCATAACCAGCGCCATCGGGTTTGTAAAAGTATTCTTTAGATGCGGCATTTTTATGTAATGTCTTGTGTCGCGCCTGCAGTGATGAAGAGAGATCGACGGTTACCGGAAAGCCTTTGCTGGCTAACTCTATAGCCGGTTGCAACACCTGCTTAACGGTCATGGTGCCATACATATCCAGAGCATGGAGCAAACCGGCAACCGTTCCCGGCACACCTGATGATTGAATACTAAAGCGCGCTTTGCTGTTGTCCACGTCGCCCTCAGCATCGAGGAACATATCCTTGGACGCTGAAGCTGGCGCCATCTCGCGATAGTCGATGGCGATGGTTTTTTTCTCTTCAGCCAAGTGCAGCAACATAAAGCCGCCACCTCCGAGGTTTCCGGCACGCGGCAAGGTCACTGCCAGAGCAAAGCCGGTGGCCACTGCCGCATCCACGGCATTGCCGCCGCGGGCCAAAATATCCGCACCCACCTGGCTGGCAAGCATCTCTTGAGAAACTACCATGCCGCTATCACTAACCACCGGATGGAAGCGTGCGCTGGGATCGATAATGGCTTGTTCAGCAGCCAGTGCAAAGGGACTTACCAGCAGGTAGATGGCAATCTGGGCGCTGTTTAATAAAATTCTGATCATGCTGAATAATCTCAAGTTGGATGGCCTATTAGATGGCCTACTGATTAAGAGCCCACCTTCTATTATTCGATTGCAGAAGGCAACCTGTAGCACTCAATATCGACGCTTTAAATGGCCTATTGATTTTCGCTGTTAAGCGGAGAAATTCCACACCAAATGATTTATTGTTGCGAGCAACTAACATTAGGATCTATTTTGGAGCTCTACATGCAGGCTAAATCAGCGATTCAGGTTAAACAAGCCAGCTGGCACGACAGTGAAGCAGAGATAAGGCGCATTCGCACAGCGGTATTTGTCGAAGAGCAGAATGTCCCCATGGATCTCGACTTTGATGGCCTCGATGCTCAGTGCATCCACTGGCTGGCCTACGTGAATAATATTGCCGTTGGCACTGGGCGTTTGTTGGCGGATGGCCACTTCGGCCGCATGGCGGTGCTCAAGTCCCACCGCAAGCAGGGTATTGGCGATGGGATTATGCGTGCAGTCATTAAAACGGCAACAGCAGACCGACGACCCCAGCTCTACTTGCATGCGCAGCTAACCGCACTGCGCTTTTATAGCGGCCTTGGGTTTGTTCAATATGGAGAGGAGTTTATGGATGCAGATATGCCTCATATAGCGATGAG
>CAXAFJ010000054.1:0-14157 GCA_963968025.1 uncultured Pseudomonadales bacterium
TCGGTCTCTGTATTAGGGCTCTTCACTAGCTCTTTATTAGCTCTTTATTAGCTCTCAATATCCGCTAACCAGTCGTAAAATTCTAGATCATCATAGAGTTCAAAACTATCTTCTGACAGCTCTGAATAATAATCATCACTGCTGAACTCGGTGCTGGGCGAGAGTATCGATTCAATCGGGCTGTAGAGCACTGCGATTAGTACGACTGAACCAAAGGCGGTTGCCATTGCTGGCCACAGTCCTTTGCTGATTGTTCCGGGCTTTTGCTCTAGGGCATTATTGCGAGCCTGAGCCAGGCGAAATAAATCCTTGCTGGCGGTGTTCTGTTCCAGCGCCACAAGCTGATCCTGCAAACTGCGCTCTGTCTTGCTATTCATATCGGTAATCCTCCAGTGAGGCGCGCAGGGAGTGCATCGCCCGCGAGTAATGTGTCTTGACGCTACCCTGGCTGCAGCCCATGGTTTCAGCGGTTATGGCGGTGCTCATGCCGTCCCAGCAGCGGAGCATAAAAGCCTGCCGCTGACGTCCTGGCAGTTGAGCCACAGCCTTAGAGAGTATTTCCATCTGCAGTTCTCGGGCCACCGTGGCGTCTGGCGCATCACTTTTGCGGCCCTCTGCACGATCAATCAAATCAGCCCCTTGATCACTACTTTTCATGCCAAAGCTTGCGAGGCTAAAGAGCCGATTTTTGACTGCATTGCGGCGGTAGTGATCGGTAATTTTACGGTTTAAAATTCGGTAAAAAAGCGGACGCCACTCGCTGGCGGTCTTGGCTGAGTACTTCTGCACCAGCTTGAACATGGCCTCTTGAACTATATCCAGTGCGTCATCGCGATTGCCTGTGGCGATTCTCGCCATATGAAAAGCGCGACGCTCAATGCTCTGGAGAAATTCATCCATCGACATCTCCATTAACAGGGGCGCAGTTTTTTTAATAACGGTTTGCTCAAGCTTGTGTTCCTCTGCCCTGTTGTTCTTCGAGTCTCTGGTCTCAGTGCGGTCGACACCTAAAGCAGTACCATTGACGTTGCCTCGCACTGCCAGCGGTTCCGGCACTAGTAGTGCCAGTTCCGCAGCCGTTATCGGCGGGTTAGCGATAGTCATCATCTAACAGTTCATTCAGTAACAGCATTGTGGCGACCCATTCGAGATAGTTGTCGTCATGTTGGTGATGGCTGCGTTTAAGGCCCCGATGATAGCGCAAATAATGGGTTCTGTAGCGGTCGTTATGACGCCCGTAAAACGCTCTGCGTTGTTGGCTATAGATTCGATGTTCTCGATAGTCACGACGGTCGCGCCAGTGAGTGTAATTATTACCGTTAAAATGGCGGTAAGTGGCAATACGATTGCGGTGCTTGCGTTCCAGCTTGTGTTGCCTGCGAGTCTCTGCACGGTATTTTTTTATGTACTGCTTTTGATGTCGGTAGCTTTTGTCCGAATGCTTTCTATCCGCATGTTTTCTAGCGGCGTGCTTTCTATCAAGGTGACTGGTTTTCTTGTGGTGGTTTCTATCGGCCTGCTGGCGGTGATCGCTGTGATTAGCCGATGCTCGATCATCTTCACGTTCGGCAAGTGCCGTTCCGGGAAACGCCAGCAGCGCTGTACTAAGGGTCAATATCGTCAGTAATTTACGCATATCTATCTCCTAATTAACCTGTCGCTCTATGAACGGCATTGGAGAACATCGGTTGACTGTATTGCCCGTTTTGGGCTTTTATATACAGGCTTTTTAATTCAGGCTTAGAGATTCAAATCAGCCCAAATAGGGCAGTGATCCGATGGCTTTTCAAACCCTCTGGCCTCGGTATCAATACCGGTGTCTGAAACCTGTGTCATCAGTGCCGGTGACGCCAATATCAGATCAATGCGCAGACCGCGTTTTGGCTCTTGCTCAAATCCTCGACTGCGATAGTCAAACCAGCTGTAGCTATTGTCCTCTCGATACTGCTCTCTGAAGCTATCCTGTAGGCCCCAATCCAGCAAGTTCTGCAGCCATTGACGCTCTTCGGGAAGAAAGGCGCACTTGCCGGTCTTGATCCAGCGCTTGGCATTTTCTGGTTTGATACCTACATCTATGTCCTCGGCCGCGACATTCATATCACCCATTACGGCAACTAGGTCATCGGCGCCAAAGTTAGCCTTTAAATAGGCCAGCAGATCAGCGTAGAATTTTTCTTTGGCGGGAAACTTGGTCGGGTGGCTGCGGCTTTCGCCCTGGGGAAAGTAACCATTGATCACATGCACTGTCTGGCCATTGATCAGGTACTGGCCATGAATCATACGCCGCTGAGCGTCCTCATCATCGGTTGGATAGCCACGGGATACTGCAATGGCGGGCGTCTTGCTGAGTAGGGCCACACCATAATGGCCTTTTTGGCCGTGAAAATTTACCTGATAACCGAGATCTGTAATAGCCTGATGGGGAAACTCCTCATCACTGACTTTGGTTTCTTGTAAGCCAATAATATCCGGTGAGTGCTGTTTAATCATCGCCTCGAGCTGATCCAGGCGTGAGCGCAGGCCATTGACGTTAAATGAAACAATCCGTGCGGTCATAGTTTTTTCTCGAGCTTGGGGCTTTTAACCATCAACTGTCTGGTGGCGGGTTTCTTTAACAGCCGAATTTGATCGGCGAGAATATTACCCGCTTCAAACAGCATGGGATCGGACTCTGCTATATCTTCCTCCTCATCCTGCTCAGTCGTTTCGTTGGCTGCGGGGCTTTCGTCAGCGACATCTAAGGAAACATCATCGTCAGAGGTATCATCCTGCTTATCTGCTTCAGCATCATCTTTAGCATCCGCGACAATCTCGTCTTCATCCGGGTCTTTATTGTCACTTTTCCAAGCCGCCACATCAGCGTAGAGCTCAAGACCTTTTGACTTGCGTCGCTTATTCTCGAGCAAGAACTTCTGTTTATCCCAGTCAGACCTGCGCGCTTTGCGCTTATCCAAACTAAGGGAGACAGACTTGTCTGCATCCCAGCTATTTCTCAGGTCGAGGTTGGCGACCATATGAACAAAGTCAGGATCACTGGCACTGCGGGCCTCAGACTCGGCGGTAAGCGCAGGAACAAATGCTTTGACGCTAGGCGACGGAGTAAATGGCACGCTGTGGATATTATCCCAGGGCAGGGCGTTGTCCTTGTGGCTCTCACCGACTTTGTCGATATCATAAAGTGAGGGGAATTCAATATCCGGCACCACGCCGCGATGCTGGGTGCTGTCACCGGAGACGCGATAGAATTTTGATACCGTGAGTTTTAACTGACCACTGCTAAGTCCGGTGACGTCCTGTACGGTGCCCTTGCCAAAGCTCTGGCTACCAACAACGACAGCACGGTCGTAATCCTGCAGCGCACCGGCAAAAATTTCCGAGGCAGAGGCACTGAGGCGGTTGATTAAAACCAGTAGCGGACCGCTATAGGCGCCTCGAGTGCTAGCCCGTTGGTTGCGGGAGACCCGCTGATGGGTATTGCGTATCTGCACCACTGGACCTATATCAATAAACAAATCCGTGAGCATGGTAGCTTCGCGCAATGAACCGCCACCATTGTTGCGCAGATCGAGCACAATGCCATCCACCTGGTCCTCTAATAGCTCGGCGAGCAATCTCTCCACATCTCGAGTGGTACTCTTGTAATCCGGGTCGCGCTTCATATAGGCTTCAAAGTCCATATAGAAGGCGGGGATATCAATGACGCCGAGCTTTAAATCAACACCATCTTGATTGATTTCAATGATTTTACTCTGCGCCGATTTTTCTTCGAGCTTGACCTTGTCGCGGACAATGGCAATGATTTTGGTGCTATCAGAGGAATCGTTGCCCCCTTCAATAAGCTCTAATCTAACGATGGAGTCTTTAGCGCCACGAATCAAATGTACGACATCATCGATGCGCCAGCCAATTACATCGACCAGCTCTTCATCACCCTGTCCAACTGAGATAATGCGATCCTGGGCTTTTAGAATGCCCTGCATATCCGCTGGGCCACCAGGAATAACGCGGGCGACTTTGGTGTATTCATCTTCGGTTCTGAGCTCGGCGCCGATACCTTCAAGAGACAGGGACATATTGATCTGAAAGTTTTCCGTGCCACGGGGTGAGAAATAGGCGGTGTGGGGATCGTAGAGTGAGGCGAGGGCGTTGACGTAGATCTGGAAAACATCCTGGCTATCGCGCTGCTCCATCTGGGTGATTTGATTGGTAAAGCGCTTTATCAGCAGCTCCCGCGCCTTGGCCGGCTCTTTATCGTTAAGCAGCAAGCGGATCATTGAGTCTTTGACCCGTTTGCGCCAGTAATCTCGTTGATCTTTCGCGCTCTGCAGCCACTGACGCTCTTCACCATCGAGCACTATGGCCTCATCAACGGTGTAATCGAAGGCAACGTCGCTCTCTAATAGGGTAATATTGGCTGTGATCTGAGCCAGCATGCGATCACGCAGGCGGTTATACATCACAAAGCCGGGGCTGACATCCCCGCGGCGGGCCAAGTCATCAAGCTCAGTCTGCCACTGATTAAATTCCTCAATATCCGATTCTAGGAAATAGCTCTTCATTGGATCCAACATATCGACATAGCTATTGAGGTAGCGCAGGGAGAGCTCGTCGTTAAGATCCTGACCGCGATAATGGCGGGTGGCTAAGCGATCGAGAATTTCACGGTAGAGGGCGGTTTGATCCGATTGCTTTTCGATGGGGGCAATGGCCATGGCGCTTGATGAGAAGGCCAGTGAAATTGAAAGCGCAAACGAAATGGATAATACGAAGGCGAGAATAGCGCGCGACATAATGTAATTCCTTGTCAGTGTTAAGCTAGTTTAGCAGAACTCGATTTAACTACTATAGACATCTTGTTGGTTAATTCGCTCAATGGGTTAGCGATTATTACTAGCTGGAGAAGGGGCTGCCCCTGATTATCCGCTATGTCCTCTAATCTCAATTAGTGGACTTTAGTGGACAGGACCGAGATACGCTGATAAAGTCGCCTACAAGCTTAAACCTGAGAATCTCCATCAATGTCCAAAGCCTTTAATGCCTGCCCACTGTTTGATGCGCACAAGTCTTTTGTACGGCTGCCAATGGCCATTAAGATGCTCGATGGCTATCCAGACTCGAAATTATTTTTGGATAAGATCTGTAAGCCAATCCCCGAGGCTCGTGAAGACTTTCTCTACACCCAATCCTTTTTGAAAAGTTACAGCCGTAAAAGCGAAGCCACATTTCGTGGTTACCGCAATGAGGTTGAGCGCCTGTTGCTCTGGGCCTGGACCCTAGCCGGCAAAAGCGTTATCCAGCTCAAGCGTCCAGATCTGGAGAGTTATTTTGACTTTGTTCACAATCCACCGGCAGCCTGGGTTGGGAATTCAGTCCAGGATCGCTTTAAAACAATCGGCGGAGAGTGCCGTCAAAACAAAAACTGGCGGCCATTTGCCGGCAAACTCGCCAAGGAAGACCGTAAGCAGGCAATGGTGGAGGGCACTGATATCAAGATATCTAAGGACGGCCACACCCTGAGTCACGAAGCCATGAAGATCTGTTACTCGGCGGTGTCCGCGTATTACGACTATCTGACCGATGAGGGCTATGCCTTTGGCAATCCTATCCCGGCGATTCGTAAACAGTCGCCCTACCTTATAAAAGGTGCCACTCAGAAAACCATTAAACGATTGTCTGACCTTCAGTGGGACTTTGTTCTCGAGTGTGCCGAGACCGCGGCGGACAAAGACCCTATGCACGAGCGTACGCTTTTTGTCATCGCGACCCTTAAAACCCTCTATTTAAGAGTATCTGAGCTTTCCGACCGGTCTAATTGGCAGCCGGTTTGGAAGCATTATTGGCAGGACAGCGACGGCAACAACTGGCTTAAAGTGCTGGGGAAAGGCAATAAATTGCGAGATGTTTCAGTGCCGAGCGCCCTTTCACCTTACATTGACCGCTATCAGCGTTACCGATCATCACTGAACTCATCCTTTGGTATTAACTCTGCCATGGTGGCCAAAAATCGTGGTTCAGGGGGTATGACATCAAGGCAGTTGCGGCGTATTGTTCAAGAAGGATTTGATCTGGCTTACGATAGGATGGTTGCTGAGGGCTTTGGCGGCGAAGCAAAAGCGCTGCGAGAAGCCACAACACACTGGTTGCGACATACTGGCGCGTCACAGGATATTGCTACCAGACCCTTAAAGCATATGTCAGATGATCTCGGCCACGCCAGCATGGGCACCACAGATCAGATCTATATACAGTCCGATATGAAAGAGCGGGCCAAATCAGGTAAAGGGCGAGACGTTTAGAATATTAGACAATAAAACTATAAATATCAGATATTTATATGGCTATCTAAATCCAATATATTAATATGGAACATCCTCAAATTAAGTGGATGCGCCCTATCGGAGAACCTATCAGTGACAATTAAAATCGGCATTCTACGGGCGGATGACGTCTCTCCCGAGCTGGCTTCAGACTTTGGCGAGTATCCAGAGATGGTCGAAGACTTAATAGTTGCCGCCAATCTTGCCCGTGACGTGGACGGGAAATCTCTAGAATTCACTAGCTACGCAGTGAATCGGCAGCAATATCCCAGCCATATAGATGAAGTTGATGCGTACATTATTACTGGCAGCAAAAGTAGCGTGTATGACCAGGAGTCTTGGATTGAAGAGCTGCATCGCTTTGTTGAGACGCTACACAGCGCCAATAAGAAGACTGTAGGTATCTGTTTTGGTCATCAGATCATTGCTTCGGCGTTGGGTGGCAAAGTGGAGAAAGCCACCGTAGGCTGGGGCTTAGGAGTCAAAGCGACACGTCTCACTCAAGCGGCTGCTGATGCAGGTCTTAAGATTGATGGCGGCGATAGGAGCCTTAACTTGCTCTACAGTCATCAAGACCAGGTAACAGTGCCGGTACCCGGCAGTACCCTGCTGGCGTCAACCGATATCTGCCCCCTGGCGATGACGGCAATAGGTGAGCATATTCTTAGCTTTCAGGGCCATCCTGAGTTCTCGCATGATTATGCCCAGGCACTGTATCGATTGCGCGAAAAAAACTACCCACCAGCCATATACAAAAACGCCATGACCTCACTGCAAGAGCAAGAGTATGGCGCTTTAGTCGCAAGCTGGATTATCGACTTTGTATCGAGCTAATTAACGCCTTAGAGCTCTAAACCGTCAGTAGCAGGAATTCCCGCTCCCAGGAGGAAATCACCCGATTAAACTCCTCGAACTCCACCAGCTTAATAGAGGTATAAAGCTGGATAAACTCGCTGCCGAAGATTTCGACAATATCCTCGTCTTCCTTAAGCTCACGCAAAGCCTCCTCCAGAGTCCGCGGCATCTGCATCTCTTCGTTATAGGCGTTGCCATGAAAGGGTTCTGATGGCTTGATGCCCTTCTTAAGGCCCAGATAGCCGCAGGCCAAAGACGCGGCAATTGACAGATAAGGATTAACATCAGCCCCAGGGAAACGGTTTTCGATACGGTAATCTTTGGCTGCTGCGTCAGGCACGCGCAAGCCAGTTGTGCGGTTATCAAAGCCCCAGTGCAGATTTATGGGTGCCGCAACCTCTCGAGTGAAGCGGCGGTAGGAGTTCACGTTGGGGGCAAAAAAGCTCATCACAAAGGGCGTGTAAGTCTGCAGGCCGCCCAGGTAATGATAAAACGCTTCACTGTACTCGCCGTCAGCCGTGGCAAAGATGTTTGAGCCGTCCTTCAGTGACAGCACACTCTGGTGAATATGCTTGGCTGAACCCGGCTCTGAGGCCATTGGCTTGGCCATAAAGGTGGCGTAGATATTGTGCTTTAAGGCGGCCTCTCGCGCTAAGCGTTTAAAGGTAAACACCTGATCAGCCAGATCCAGGGGATCACCATGAATAAAGTTAACCTCAAGCTGCGCAGCGCCAGACTCGTGAATAAGTGTATCCAGATCCAAACCCATGGCATCGCCATAGCTGTACATAGTCTCGACAAAGTCTTCAAATTCGTTGGCCGCGTCAATGCTGTAGGACTGGCGGGCTGTTTCGTAACGCCCAGAGCGCCCTATTGGCGGCTTAAGCTCGGAGTCGGGGTCAATATTTTTCTCTATTAAGTAAAACTCGACCTCTGGCGCTATAACCGGCTTCAAGCCCTCAGCTTCGTAAAGCGCCAAAATGCGTTTGAGCACATTGCGCGACGAGAAAGGATGAGGCTTGCCGTCCTTGGTAAAGCAGTCGTGAATAATCTGCACCGTAGGCTCATTGGCCCAGGGCACGCTGCGCATTGTTTTGGGATCCGGCTCAAGCAGCATATCGCCATCAACTGTGCCTAACAGCTCCCAGAAATCATCTGAGTACTCACCCGTTACCGTCTGCGCCAGTATTCCTTCGGGTAGGCGGCTGTCTTCTTTGACGAACTTATTAGCCGGAATAAATTTACCCCGGGCGTTACCGGTGATGTCCGGTACCAAGCATTCCACTTCCGTGATCTTATTTTGTTTAAGCCACTCTTCCACTGATTGTTCCGACTGCATAAAGCACCTATCCACAGGTTGTATATAAGTTTTCGATTTATCCCGTATTTTGAATAATTATTCAATTAATGTTGAATTATTATTCGAAAAGATGGTAATGTCAATTCTTAATCAACCTAGGTCCTAGTTACATGGAAGAAGTAAACTCTTACTATGCCCAGAGTGCAGGCATACAAACGGCTTACCCTGCTCTGCTTGGAGATCAGCAGGTAGATGTGTGTATCGTTGGTGCCGGCTATACCGGCCTCTCTTCGGCATTACATCTAGCCGAACTAGGTTATTCGGTAATCGTTTTGGAGGCTGAAAAAGTTGGCTTTGGAGCCTCAGGGCGCAACGGTGGCCATGCAGGAATCGGTCAGCGCAAGGACCAGTACTATCTTGAAAAGCAGTTCGGCAAAGAGCTTGCCAGAGGTCTCTGGGACATGGGTTTAGAGGCTGTGGATACCGTAAAGCAGCTTATCCATAAGCATGAGATCCACTGTGACCTGAAGCAGGGAATCCTGCATTTGGCACATCGCGAGAAGTACTGCAGTGAACTGGAGGAGGAAGTCGCACACCTGCGCGATCACTACCAGTTTGATCAGATGGAGTATGTAGATGCTGGCGCCCTACCCAACTTTCTTGATAGCCAGGCCTATTATGGCGCCCAGTGGGATAAAGCATCACTGCACCTGCATCCACTCAAGTACGCCCAAGGCCTAGCCAAAGCTGCAACAGAAGCTGGCGTCACCCTCTGCGAGCAGTCTAAAGTACTGAGTTATACCCAAGGCAACTCGGTTGTTGTGCGCACCGCTGAGGGCAGCGTCACGGCCTCGGAGATGGTGCTCGCCTGCAACGGCTATATCGAAAAGCTCGAACCGCGCATCAATGGCTATATCATGCCGATCAATAACTTTGTTCTGGCTACCGAGCCCCTCTCTGATGAGCTAGCCCACTCTGTTAGCGCTCAGGACACCGCCATGCAAGACACTCGCTTCGTGATTAACTACTGGAAGCTCTCCGCCGACAAACGTCTGATATTTGGCGGCGGTGAGAACTATCGCCGCGGCTTCCCCAGCGATATAAAAGGCTTTGTGCGCAAATACATGCTGCAGATCTATCCACAGCTGAAGAGCAGCAAAATTGATTACGGCTGGGGCGGCACCCTGGCTATAACGCTAAACCGCATGCCTCACTTTGGCCGCATTGGCGACAATATATGGCACCTTCAGGGCTATTCGGGCCACGGCGTACCCACAGCCACCCTTGCTGGCAAGCTTATTGCTGAGGCGATCAGCGGTAAGCTTGAGCGCTTTGATCTAATATCCAACCTGCCGACGAGAAAATTCCCCGGTGGCACCCTACTGCGCTGGCCCGGGATGGTCGCCGGCATGCTTTACTTCGCGCTTCGCGACAGGATTTAACCATGACAATCGCTCGCACACTGACCCCCCGCAACGCCCCGATCCAAAAGCGCGCCCTCGAACGGCGGGCCAAGATCCTTGAAGTGACCGCGGAGTTACTAGAGGAAGTGGGCCAGGATGACTTGACCACGATTTTGGTCGCCAAGCGCGCCGAGATGTCGGTGGGCACTCTATACCACTATTTCCCCAACAAATACGCGATTCTCTATGCTCTGGCAGAGCAGTGGCTCGGGGAGATCGATAAGGTTTTGCAGGAGCTTGAGGGCGAGCGCATTGAATCCCTAAGCTTAAAGAAATTTGTCGACAAGACTGTGGAGCGCATGCTGCTGGCCTACACCAATCAGCGCGGCCTGCTGCCTCTGGTACAGGCAATGTTTGGGGTACCGGAGTTAAAGGATCTGGACAATGCTCACGACGAGTTGATTATCAGTGCCATGGCGCGGATGTTTGCCCGCTTGGAAGTGGCTGAGCGCCCTGCCGAGCTGACCCGCCTGGGTCGCGGATTTCTTGAGATTAATCACGCACTGCTATTGGTGGTGGTTAATCAGAATAAAGCGGATAGCCTGAAGACCCTTAACGACCTCAAATATGTCAGTCTATGTTTGCTTGAGCGCGCGAAGAGTCAGTTCTAATAATCAATAATTTACTTTAATTTAGTGCTTTAAGCACCTGTTATTAATCAACATGTTTTATGATCTTGCCTTATCTCTCATGGTGACAAACTCTTCAGCAGCTGAGGGATGAATACCCACAGTGGCATCAAAGTGCGCCTTGGTTGCACCCGCTTTTAAGGCAATACCCATACCCTGAATAATCTCCGCTGCATGGTCGCCAACCATATGACAGCCCACTACCCGGTCAGAGGCACTGTCCACCACCAGCTTCATGGTTATGCGATCACTGCCACCGCCCAAGGTTTGCAGCATTGGCTTAAAGTCTGAGACATAGACATCTATATCAGCATATTCAGTTCTAGCCTGTTCCTCGCCAAGGCCCACAGTACCCAGTTCAGGCTGGCAGAACACTGCGGTGGGGATATCGCCATAATCAATCCGTGCAACGCCCTCTCCGTAGAGATGATCCACCAGTACCATCGCCTCTTGAATCGCCACCGGAGTCAACTGCACCCGATCGATCACATCTCCCAAGGCGTAAATACTGGGTTCGCCAGTAGCAAAATTATCATCCACTACAACTGAGCCATTGGGACGCAATACAGTATTGGTGCGCTCCAACCCAAGCCCAGCCGTATTCGCCTGACGGCCGGTGGCGTAGAGCGCCAAGCCCGCCTTTAGGCTGCTGCCGTTATCCAGCACCACAGAGAGACCAGTGTCGGTTTTAACAATCTCATTGATCTGAGTACTCAGGTGCATATGCACCCCTTTGGCCTCCATACCCTGCTTGACCTTATCACTCATTTCGCGATCAAAGGACTTGAGCAGATTGGGACCGCGATAGATGAGATGAGTCTCAACACCGAGACCATTTAATATGCCGGCAAACTCAACCGCTATATAACCGCCGCCCACCACAACCGCGGTTTTTGGCAGCTCGTCGAGAAAGAACATTTCATTGGAGCTGACCGCCAAGTCACTGCCGGGAAACTCTGGAATATAAGGCCAGCCGCCGGTGGCAATCAAAATCGCCTTGGCGCTGTAGGCTTTGCCATTGACCTCGACCTGGTGTGGCCCAGTGACAGTAGCGCGCCCATCAAACAGATCGGCACCGCTGTTATTGATCATATTGTTGTAAATGCCGTTTAAGCGTTCGATCTCAGCCGTTTTGTTATCCCGCAACACTGCCCAATCCAATGTCGGCGTATCCTCAGCGGACCAGCCAAAACCTTTGCTGGCATGGAACAGCTCGGGGAACTGGGAGGCATAAACAAACAGCTTCTTAGGCACACAGCCAACATTGACGCAGGTGCCGCCGAGATAGCGCTCTTCAGCCACCGCAACTTTTTTGCCCTTAGAGGCCGCCATACGAGCAGCGCGAACGCCGCCTGAGCCTGCGCCAATAACAAATAGATCGTAATCAAATTCAGTGGTCATTGGGTCTTCTCCGTAACATTAAACCAAGCCAGCTTGTCGTGAAGACTCACCACATGACCAACAATTATAAGGGTCGGCGCCTTGGCACCGGCCTTGCGTACAATTTCAGGCAGGCTGTCGAGATCGCCGATAAACACCTGCTGACGGTCAGTGGTGCCCTTCTCGATTAATGCCGCCGGTGTCTGGGCATCTAAACCATGTTGCTTGAGCTGCTCACAGATGGTCTCCATGCCATTTAAGCCCATATAAAACACTAGGGTTTGATTGGGCTGGACCAGTTCTGGCCAGTTCAGATCCATCTTGCCTGAGCGCAGATGCCCGGCATTAAAGCGTACCGATTGAGCGTGATCACGATGGGTCAGGGGAATACCGGCATAGCTTGCGCAACCAGAGGCTGCCGTAATACCGGGAACTACTTGAAAAGGAATGCCGTATTCGGCAAGAGTTTCAATCTCTTCACCGCCGCGACCAAAGATAAACGGGTCGCCACCTTTAAGGCGCACCACACGATTGCCCTCAAGGGCGTAGTCCACCAGCTTTTGATTAATATTGTCTTGGGTTACTGGATGGTCACCGGCAGTTTTACCCACATAGATTCGTGTTGCATCCCGGCGCACCAGATTCAGCACCTCTGGGGAGACCAGCCGATCATAGAGCACGATATCTGCCTGCTGCATCAGCCGCAGAGCCTTAAAGGTCAGCAGGTCTGGATCGCCGGGACCACCGCCGACGAGATAGACTTCACCGGTTTTGAATTCATCTGTGGACTCAAGCTTGTGGGCTAATAGGCGTTCAGCCTCGTCAAGATTGTTGGCATAGGCCTGTTCGGCAATGGGGCCGTGAAAGACCTCTTCCCAGAACGCCTTGCGGTCGGCGCCGTTGGAGAATTTGGCTTTTACCCGCTCGCGAAAACTGCCGGCCAGTGAGCCTAACTTGCTCATGCCTGCGGGCAATAATGCTTCGAACCTTGTACGTAACAGGCGCACTAATACAGGTGCATCGCCGCCACTGGAGATAGCAATCTGGATTGGCGAGCGATCGACAATTGAAGGGAAGATCACTGTTGAGAACTTTGGGTCATCCACCACATTTGAGAGAATATTGGCCGCTTGGGCGTGTTCTGAAACTAGGCGATTGAGATCGCGATCATTGGTCGCCGCAATCACCATAACGGTATTCGGCAGATCGAGCATATGATGGTGCTCGTAGCCGGCGGTTATTAGGACTAAGCCATTACAGCCATATTCCTTGTCTCGGGCGTCCATCTCTAAAAGGTCTGGGCAGAAGTCTTTGGCGACGATGGTGATAATGGCGCTAGCTTCTTGGACTAGGCGCACTTTGCGCAGGGCGATTTCGCCGCCGCCGATCACTAGGATATTGCGGCCTTTTAGATTGTGGAAGAGTGGTAGGTAATCCATGGGTTCTCTGTTTGTCTGTGTTGTGGGGTTTGTATTGTTAAAAGTTTAGAGTTAGCTGTCGCTTCTCCCTTTCTGTTTTATTCAGGGCTGGTCGCCGACCCATAAATACTGTCATTCCGAGCTGTTATAACGCTGTCACCCTGAGCCACTGCAACGCTGCTATCCCGACCGCAGTGGCGGGGCCTGACAACATTGGAGAGACTCAAGCCTTGGACTCTCTGGTTAGGAGATCCTTCGGCTGCGCTCAGGATGACAGGTTTGGGAGTGCCATTCCCTACCGAGTACAAGGCGCTGGCATGGACCCAAAAGTTGTCATCCCGAACGTCTTCAATACTTTTATCCTGGGCCTCTACAGCGCGGTTATCCCGACCGCAGTGGTGGGGCCTGACAACATTGGAGAGACTCAAGCCTTAGACTCTCTGTTCAGGAGATCCTTCGGCTGCGCTCAGGATAACAGGTTTCGGAGTGCCATTCCCTACTGAGTACAAGGCGCTCGCATGGACCCAAAACCTGTCATCTCGAACCTGTGTGAGAGATCTGCCATCAGCACCCTCGATCTCCCAGCAAAACCATGTAGACCCTTTGCGATCAATCAGGGCCCGCTTATGGGCTTGTCATTTTCAGATTGAGAGAGCGCCCTGTCTGAGCGAGAGCGAGTTGCGCGAACGCTGAAACTGGCAAGTCCATGGGACCGATCGCAAAGGGTCTGCATGGGTTTGCCCACACCCACACCCAGCACTCAACACCCAGCAACAAAATCTCTCGCCGCCACGC
>CAXAFJ010000055.1:0-13575 GCA_963968025.1 uncultured Pseudomonadales bacterium
TTGGCGGAGAAGGAGGGATTCGAACCCTCGATACGCTATTAACGTATACACCCTTAGCAGGGGCGCGCCTTCAGCCACTCGGCCACTTCTCCATAAACTTTTACTAACTATTCAACTGCCCTCAGAAACAACTATGCCGCCCTGAATTCAGCGGCGGCATAATAGCACATTGAGGCAAAAATCAAAGACTGTTATCAGAAGAATCTTCACTTGGAGCCGATTCTGCACCCCCTTTTTCCAATTGTATTCTCTGATAGATCTCTTCACGGTGAACGGCCACTTCTTTTGGCGCATTTACCCCCAGGCGAACCTGGTTTCCTCGTACTCCCAATACTGTCACAGTGACGTCGTCACCGATAACCAGAGTCTCTCCGACTCGTCTAGTAAGTATTAACATATACAGCTCCTACACTACTGTTCACCATTCATTGGTGAAAACTATTTCCCTAATCCGCCATACTCACTGAAACACATTTAGTGCTCACGGCCAATCCCCCTATTGAACGCTGCTTGCTTTTATTGGTATCTGCACAAGCAGCGCAGAACTTATCAGTTTTTACGTAACAAGTCCAAGATCCGACTGCATGCGGACGTTATTGTTCGAGACCAAACGCCGAATGCAGTGATCTTACTGCCAATTCTAAGTACCGCTCCTCAATTACAACAGTTATCTTGATTTCTGAGGTGGTGATTAACTGGATATTGATCCTCTCCGCGGCCAGTGCTTCAAACATGGTTGCCGCAACGCCGGCATGAGAACGCATGCCAACTCCAACAATTGACACTTTAACGATTTGATCATCAGAGGAAACTTCTTCGGCACCTAAGTCTGCGGCAATCTGTTCGAGCAGCTTGGAGGCGCGAGCCAAATCATTGCGGTGCACGGTAAAGGTGATCGTCGCGGAGTTGTCTTTTGCGACGTTCTGTACAATCACATCAATTTCAATATTGGCTTCACTGATGGCGCCCAACACTTTATAAGCGACTCCGGGCTGATCGGGAATGCCGCGGATGGTGAGTTTGGCTTCGTCGCGATTAAATGCGATACCTGAGACTACTGGTTTTTCCATTTGATCGTCATCCTCAAGAGAGATCAGCGTGCCCGGGCCATCTTCAAAACTGGACATCACACGCAGTGGTACATTGTATTTGCCGGCAAACTCGACTGAGCGAATCTGCAGTATCTTTGAGCCTTGGCTGGCCATTTCTAACATTTCTTCAAAGGTAATCTTATCCAGTCGACGGGCGTCAGGTACGACTCTAGGGTCGGTAGTGTAAACACCATCGACATCGGTATAGATCTGACATTCATCGGCCTTGAGAGCCGCTGCCAGAGCCACTGCGGTGGTATCTGATCCACCGCGACCCAGGGTGGTAATATTGCCTGCGTCGTCAGCACCCTGGAATCCAGCGACAACGACCACTCGGCCAGCATCGAGGTCGACGTGAATGCGGTGGCTATCGATTTCTTTGATACGTGCTTTGCCATGCGCTTCGTCGGTGAGAATGCGCACCTGACCGCCGGTATAGGAGCGGGCAGAGACACCTACTGCTTCCAGCGCTATACAGAGCAGTGCAATAGTCACCTGTTCGCCCGTGGAAACCAGTACATCCATCTCACGCAGACTGGGCTCTTGGTGAATATCTTTTGCCAGTCCAATCAAACGGTTGGTTTCGCCACTCATAGCAGAGACGGCAACAACAATTTTGTCCCCAGCCCGGTGCTTGCTAGCGATCTTTTCTGCAACGGCTTTTATGCGTTCAACGCTGCCTACAGAGGTGCCGCCATACTTATGTACTATTAAACTCATTGAAACGCTATCGCCTCAGATTTATTAGGGCGTAGATTAAACAGTAATCTAATGCAAATGTTAAGAGCCTAGGATAAAAGGCTCTAAGATACATCGCTCACCCAGTCATAAACCGACTCAAGAGCAACCGCCAAATTCGCTGTGCTACCTGCAGCGCCCTGAGCCATATCGGCACGACCACCGCCTTTGCCATCCACTTGAGCGGTGACAAATTTGAGCAGATCGCCAGCTTTGATCTTGCCGGTCAGATCCTGTGTGACACCAGCCACCAATGCGGCCTTATCACCGTCTACTGCGGCGAGCATAAAGACACCGGATTGGAGCTTTGATCGAACCTGATCGGCAACACCGCGCAGACTTTTGGCATCGGCGCCTTCAATCACTGTCGAGAGAACACTAAAGCCATTGATTTCACGCAGGCCAGCCATCAAATCGTTGCCCGAGGCATTGGCGAGCTTGCTCTTTAGTGCATCGATTTCTTTTTGTAGCTTGCGGTTGTCTTCAACCACCTGACGGGCTTTGTCAGCCACGCCTTGGCGTGCCGCGCGCAGAACATTAGCCATATCGCTGACCGTATCCTGAAGCTCGTCACAGTACGCAATCGCCGCTTCAGCGGTTACCGCTTCAATACGTCTTACGCCAGCTGAGACACTGGACTCCGCGCTAATTCTCAACAGACCAATATCGCCAGTGCGATTGGCGTGGGTACCGCCGCAGAGCTCAACCGAGAAGTCGCCGCCCATACTGAGCACGCGCACTTCACTGCCATACTTTTCGCCAAACAATGCCATGGCGCCCTTCTCAACGGCCTCGTCCATACTCATCACCTCAGTGTCTACTGAGGTATTACGCAGAATTTCACGGTTAACTCTATGTTCAATTTCACGCAACTGCTGCGCGCTAATGGATTCGCCATGGGAGAAGTCAAAGCGCAGACGTTGGCTATCGACCAATGAGCCCTTTTGATTAACATGTTCACCCAGTACTTGCTGCAATGCAGAATGAAGAAGATGCGTTGCTGAGTGATTGAGAGCGGTGGCTGTGCGCACTGAGCAGTCCACAGTGGCAGTTAGCGTCTCACCAACTTTCAGCTCACCGGACAATACCTTGCCAATATGCAGATGATGCTCACCCGCTTTGCGGCAATCGGTTATTTCAATCTTCCCCGAGGCGCTTTGCAGAAAACCGCTGTCACCCACCTGACCGCCAGACTCCGCATAAAACGGCGTGCTGCCAAGAATCACTGCAACCTCTGCATCCACTACAGCTACGCTGACTTCTTCGCCAGCGGAATAGAGGGCGATCACATCAGCACTGTTTTCAAGGCTGTCATAGCCAACAAATTCGGTACGGCCTTCAACGCGAATGCTGTCGCTGTAATCCAGTCCAAACTGACTGGCAGAACGAGCGCGAGTACGCTGGGCTTGCATACATTTTTCATAGCCTTCCATATCCATGCTGTAGCCGCGTTCCCGGGCTATATCATTGGTCAGGTCGGTGGGGAATCCGAAGGTGTCATAGAGCTGAAAGATCAACTCGCCGGGCAGTTGCTCACCGGACAGATTCTCTAGCGCCGCTTCCAATACGCCCATACCCTTATCCAGCGTGCGGGCAAATTGCTCTTCTTCTTTTTTGATCGTTGCAATGATCTCTGGCTGCATGCTCAGCAACTCAGGATAGGCTTCACCCATCACTTCGCCGAGAGCCACTACCAGTTTGTGGAAGAAACTGCCTTTGGCACCGAGATTGTGTCCATGGCGTAATGCGCGACGGATAATACGGCGCAACACATAGCCGCGACCTTCATTGGAGGGCACAACACCATCAACCACCAAAAAGGCGCAGGAGCGAATATGGTCGGCAACCACTTTAAGAGAATTTTCCGATAGATCAGTGACGCCGATAATCTTCGCCGCCGCTTTAATCAGGTGCTGAAACAGATCAATATCGTAATTGTTATGCACGCCCTGCATCACCGCAGCGACCCGCTCTAAGCCCATACCGGTATCGATTGAAGGCTTGGGCAGTGGCGTCATCTTGCCGCTGCTATCGCGCTCAAACTGCATAAAGACCAGATTCCAGATTTCGATATAACGATCGAGATCGTCGTCTGGGCTGCCTGGAGGCCCTCCGGGAATATCATCACCGTGATCCCAGAAAATCTCTGTGCTTGGACCACAGGGTCCGGTATCGCCCATCTGCCAAAAGTTATCTTCGTCGAGGCGGGACAGACGCTTGGGGTCTATACCAATTTCATTGATCCAGATATCCGCTGCTTCATCATCGCTGATATGCACGGTGATCCAAAGGCGCTCTTTGGGCAGCTTGAGCACGTCGGTGAGAAACTCCCAGGCAAAGCCAATTGCTTCCCGTTTGAAGTAGTCGCCAAAGCTAAAGTTGCCAAGCATTTCAAAAAAGGTGTGATGCCTGGCGGTATAGCCGACATTTTCCAGGTCGTTGTGTTTGCCACCGGCGCGGACACAGCGCTGAGATGACACAGCACGATTGTAGTCGCGCTTTTCGGCGCCGAGAAAGACATCTTTAAACTGCACCATGCCAGCATTGGTAAACAACAAGGTAGGATCATTGCCCGGCACTAAGCTGCTGCTCGGCACAATGCTGTGCTGCTTGCTGGCGTAGTAATTTAAGAATGCGTCACGAATATCGGCGCTTTTCATCATTGATTATGTCCAGTTATTAGCCTGACTTGATTGGCCAGCGCTTTTATAGAGTAGGGTCTGTCGGCTCTTGAATCGACAGTCTTAAATAGTCACCTTTTAAATAGCTAGCTGTTAAAAGTCAGCAGTTAAATAGTGGCTTCCGAGAAATCCATATTGCCAGAGGGGTCCGCCAGCACATGCAGATGCAAATGGAAGACGGTCTGCCCTGCTGCCCGACCATTATTGACCACTAGGCGAAAGGCTTCTTCGACACCGGCCTGTCGTGCGACCTCTCCGGCCACCCACATCAGGTGACCCAGCAACGCTTTATCAGCCTCACTGGCATCTGCCAGTTTGGCGATTGGCTGCCGCGGAATTACCAGCATATGCACCGGAGCCTGAGGGGAGATATCGTTGATGACAATGCACTGATCATCTTTATAGAGAAATTCCGCCGGAATTTCACCATTGATAATTCGAGTAAAGAGAGTGGGTGTTGAATCGACCATTAGAAATATCCCAAAGCTGGTAACGTCTGTTTATTTTCCCGAGTCCCGGAGCTTTTCATCGGCGGTCAGTTGGCGTGCTTCAGACTCCAACATCACCGGAATGCCCTCGCTTATGGGATAGGCCAAACCACTGGCACGGCAAACCAATTCCTGCTTGGCTTTATCATATTCAAGTGGCGCCTTGCTGACAGGGCAAACCAATATACTGAGAAGCTTTTTATCCACGATAAAATCGTCCATTTGAAAACCGGGTTAGTTTACGCAAAATGACGCCCGACTGCCATTTTCTAGGGTAAATAACCTCTTACCGGGAACAGCCGATAAATAGGCATTTACCCGGGCTGTTTACCAAAGCTATTTCTACCCGCTATTGCGCGGGAAAGGATTCCAGAACCAGGGCTGGATCAACGCGTTGATTTAGCCAGTTCATACGCCAGTCAAGATGCGGGCCAGTGGCTCGCCCAGTAGCGCCAACGCGCGCTATGGGCTCACCGCGCTCCACGCGGCTGCCCTTAACCACCAGTATTTCACTGAGATGTAAAAAGCTCGAAGAGAGGCCATGACCATGGTCAATAATTAGCGTGCCACCCGAATAGAACAGATCGCCGTGAGCCAGGCGCACTGTGCCAGCAGCCGGTGCTTTGACAATAGTGCCTTTGGGTGCAGCGTAATCGAGGCCATAGTGAGGACTTTTGGGAATACCATTATAGAATCGTTGACTGCCATAGACGCCGGTTATCGGCCCGTCCAAGGGCTTGATAAAGCCAGCCAAGAAATCCGTCTTATCGGTCACCAGACGGCGCGCCTCGACCACCAGAGCCGAGTCGGAGCGAATCCGCTGCAGCTGTTCCGCAGGAGGCTGCACGGTGCGCTGGGACACCCCTTCAACCTTTTGGATATTGTAACTGCGCGGGACGATTTTATACTCTGCCTCAGCGGCGAGTCCTGCCGCTGAGGTTATAATAAAACGAGAGCGCCCTGGCGCATTGCGGCCGAGGCCCACTAAAAACTGACCCTCTGCAGTGGTTTTGACTAGCTCACCGCGATAGCTCACAGTCGCCCCGGGCTCAACTTGCCCTAAAAGCAGAGCGCCCTGCTGCCATGTGCCGCGCCACTCAACTGACGGCTCAGCACTTGAGGCGGTTAGGGAGGGCGAAATAAACAGCAGTACAAATATCAAACTGAATAATAAGATCGTTAGTCGCGAATCGTACTGGCATTGCATTGCTAGGGCCCTAGACAAATCCACCCGTGCATGGAGACCTGTCAGTTAGTCTATGTCTTTTTCCGGCACTGGCTCTTCAAGCGCTACAAAAGGCTCAATGCTGGCTATGCGACAACTATAGCCTGAACCACCCATCACCGAAACCCGATCAAACTTGGCGCAGAGTCGGCTGTTAGTCCTGAACAGGGTATAACCTGAACGCTTAATACCAGGGCACTCTGTTCGCAGACGCAAAATCGCAGTTTTTTTGCCGTACATAGTCACTAGTGCGGTTTTATCATCGACAAATTTAATCCGTTTAATACGATTTGCCTGCAGACAACCATTGCGCACTTTTCAACCGGCAGTGCCGGCCTTTTGGTCGATTTCTGCCAGCTGGTCAGTTAATGATTTTTTCTCAGTGGCAGCAGTATTGGCCGGCGGGGCAGAGATGTCTGGAACATCCTCGGAGAAACTGGCAGAGCTAGTGAGAGCTAATAGAGACAACATACATGATAGGGACAAAATAGTTTTTACTGTTTTCATCTGTACCTCCCTGGCGAGATGATTAGCGACCTGTTCAATAGAGTGCTATTCAATACACAGCTATCCAATACAAAGCTGTTCGATACACAGCTGCACGATAGAAACCATTGACGGCCGATCTAAAAAGGAACTACAGTCCCGTTATGGCCTAAAAAAAATTATACATACTTATATATGACTCAAAATAACCGCTTTACCCCACCTCTGATGTTAAAAAACCCTCATATACAGAGTATTTTGAATAGCGTTGGGCCGCGAAAAATTCGCGCCAATCGGCAGGCTAAAAAATTAGACAGCGAAATCCTGACACTTACTGCAAAGGATGGCACCAGATTACTGGCTGAATATGATCGCAGCAAAAGCCCGAATAATAGCCTGATTGTATTACTCCATGGCTGGGAGGGTTCGAGCAGATCCGCCTATCAGGTAACCACCGCAAACTACCTGCTGAGGCAGGGCTTTGATGTACTGCGGCTCAATCTGCGCGACCATGGCGACAGCCATCACCTTAACGTTGAGCTGTTTAACTCGACCATGACCCAGGAAGTCGCTGAAGCGATTGCCTGCTTCTTTGAAACCCACAACTATGAAAAACGTTTTCTTGCCGGCTTTTCCTTGGGCGGCAACTTTACTCTGCGCATTGCGGCCGATCATGGCAGCAGCTTAAAACTGTCCGCTGCTGCGGCCATTTGCCCTCCCGTAGATCCCACCAATGCTATGACAGCGCTGGATAACACGCTGTTTATCTATGAACGCTATTTCTTCTATCGATGGTCGAAGTCACTGCGTAAGAAAATTGCCCACTTCCCCGAACATGGGTTTGAGCATGTTTTAAATAGTGCTCGCACTATTGATGATATGAACAGTTTTTTTATCGATAATCACACGCCGTTCGACGACGCCAAGAGTTATTTCGAAGCCTACTCACTTATCGGGGATCGCCTCGCAGAGCTTGAGATACCGGCGTATTTGATTGCCTCAGAGGATGACCCAATTATTCCGGCAGAGGATTTAAAGCAAATCAATTGCCCAGAAAACCTCACCATTGAGCTACAAGAATACGGTGGGCACTGCGGATTTATTAAAAATATGTCGGCTCACAGTTGGATAGAGAACCGCCTGGTGGATTTGTTTCGCGGCTACCTCTAGATGAGGCTGTGTCGCTGATAGGGATTAATCAAAAAACTCCGGTTCATCTACCGGGTCCCCGGAACAGCCATCAAGGGCATATTTAATCTGATCGTAATTGAAACCGCGGTATTGTAAAAACCGCATGCGCTTGGCTGTCTCGCGCTGATCTGCCGCCCTGCGCTGACCAAACTTGCGCTGGGCTACATCTCTAGCAAGAGCCATCCAATCCACATCTGCTGCCTCTAATGTCTGCCCCACTAACTCATCAGCTATGCCCTTCTGGCGAATGTCCTGACGAATACGTGTCAGGCCATGGCCTCGAAGAATTCTCGAGCGCACAAAGGCCTCGGCAAAACGCACATCCGACTGCAAACCTTCATCGGCCAGGCGTTGCAAGACCTCATCAATGGCACTGTGCTGGTCAAAACGTTTATTGAGCTTGGTCGCCAATTCGACTCGTGAATAATCGCGACCCGTGAGCAGACCCATGGCGTAATTGCGCATCTTAGCTGGGGTGATATCGGCAGGAGCATCTAACATAGCAGTATATTTTCCGTCCTATATCCAAGTTACAAATATGCAAAAAGCGCCGACTGGGCGCTTTTTGCTTGGTCATAACGTCCTCTATTTCAGAGATCGATAAGCTCAGGTTTACTCTTCAGTTGCCTTACCAGCAGATTTCTTACTCTCAGCTGGCGCTGGAATACCCATCTCTTTCTCGCGGATTATCGCTTCAATCTCGGCCGCTATCTCAGGATTTTCCGTGAGGTAAATACCGACATTGGCTTTACCTTGACCGATCTTGTTACCCTTATAGGCATACCAGGCACCGGACTTATCGATCAGGCCATTTTTAACACCCAGATCAACCAGCTCACCGTTGCGGTTAATACCGCGACCATAGAGAATCTGGAATTCAGTCTGTTTAAAGGGAGGCGCAACCTTGTTTTTAACCACTTTAACCCGAGTTTCATTACCGACAATCTCATCGCCATCTTTAACCGCACCAATGCGACGAATGTCTAAACGTACAGAGGAGTAAAACTTCAGTGCGTTGCCGCCGGTAGTGGTCTCTGGGTTACCAAACATAACGCCAATCTTCATCCGAATCTGGTTAATAAAGATAACCAGGCAATTGGCATTTTTAATATTACCGGTCAACTTACGCAGTGCCTGAGACATCAGTCGCGCTTGCAGGCCAACGTGGTGGTCGCCCATATCGCCTTCAATCTCAGCTCGCGGCGTCAGGGCCGCAACCGAGTCAATAACCAGTACATCACAGGCGCCAGAACGGACTAACATATCGGTAACTTCGAGAGCTTGTTCGCCAGTATCTGGCTGGGAAACAATCAGGTCGTCGACCTTAACGCCCAGCTTCTCAGCGTACTCGGGATCCAATGCATGCTCTGCGTCAATAAAGGCACAGGTTCCGCCGGCTTTTTGCGCTTCAGCGATAACCTGTAAAGTCAGTGTCGTTTTACCCGAGGACTCAGGACCATAGATCTCAACAATACGCCCTTTTGGCAGGCCGCCAATGCCAAGCGCAATATCCAGTCCCAAAGAACCAGTAGAAATAGCCGGAATTGCCTGACGGGTGCCCTCACCCATGCGCATTACCGTTCCTTTACCAAACTGGCGTTCGATTTGACCCAGTGCGGCTTCTAGTGCTTTTGACTTATTTGCGTCCATTGTTGTGACCTCGAGATAAAATCAATTAAAGTAAGTTGGGAGGAATAAAAAAAGACCATCAACTGTATGGTTATACAGTATTACATCCAGTAACCTGATGCAACAGTTCTTGTAGAGAAATTTTGATCGCCTGTTCACGAACCGCTGTGCGGTCTCCCGACAGCTGATATTTTTTGGCGCGCACACCACTGGGGCTTTGCCAGGCAAACCAGACCGTGCCCACAGGCTTGTCATCGGTGCCGCCACCGGGACCGGCGATGCCACTAATAGCCACAGCGTAATCCGCATTGGCCACTCGCGCTGCACCCGCCACCATATGCCTAACTACCGACTCCGACACAGCGCCCTGCTCAACCAGAATCTCTTGGGGAACACCTAGCAGCGCTTGTTTGGCGCTGTTGGCATAGGTCACAAAGCCGCAATCAAACCAGGCCGAACTACCGGCCACAGCAGTGATGGCATGGGCGACACCGCCGCCAGTACAGGACTCGGCAGCAGTCACCTTGGCGCCGCACTGAGCGAGTGCCGTGCCGAGTTGAAGCGCTAAAGAATTTGTCGTTTGATTCATAGGGGAAGTGTATCTCGGTTTGATTTACCCAGAAAGCTATTTTACTTTGATTAGCGCCCACAGCCCTAGACCTTGGGATTAAAAACAAACTACTAGACAGCGTCGCAGGGACTGCATAAATTGCTGCTCAGGTACTATACTGTCGCGGAGCTATTGCTAGATCAGATTATAGGGATCGGCGAGTCTGCAAGCGCTTGTGGCAATAGACTATTCGCTATCAACCTTTTGATTTCAAGCTTTCCATTTCAAACAAGGACACAACATTGGCCCAGCAAGAACAGTACACACCAATGATGCAGCAGTTTATGCGTATCAAGGCAGAGCATCCCAATGACATCCTGTTCTACCGCATGGGTGACTTTTATGAACTGTTTTTTGACGATGCCAAGCGTGCCAGTGAGATTTTAGATATCACCCTCACCGCCAGAGGCAAGGCCAATGGCAATCCAATTCCTATGTGTGGCGTGCCCTACCATGCCGCTGAAGGCTATCTTGCCAAGCTGGTTAAACAGGGGCACTCAGTGGCCATCTGCGAACAGGTGGGCGATCCCGAAACCAGCAAGGGTCCAGTGGAACGCCAGGTTATGCGCGTTTTGACACCGGGCACCATCAGTGATGAAGCCCTGCTCGATGCCCGCCGTGACAATCTTCTAGTAGCCATCGCCAGCGCCGATCAAACTATTGGCCTGGCCTCCTTGGATATGAGCAGTGGCCGCTTTCAGCTGCTAGAACTGGGTTCAGAAGAAGAGCTGATCAGCGAGTTGCAGCGTTTAAACCCGGTTGAAATCCTGCTCTCCGAGACAGTCCCTAACTATGATTTTTTCGACGCTCGAAAAGGTATTAAGCAGCGCCCTATCTGGGAGTTCGATTTAGACAGCGCCATGCGGCTGCTGAACAAACAGTTTGGCACAAGAGATCTGAGCGGCTTTGGCTGTGACCATCTGCCGGTTGCGATCAGTGCTGCGGGCTCCCTATTACAGTATGCCAAAGATACTCAGCGCGGTGACCTGCCGCATATTCGCAGTATCATTGCTGAGAACAATGCTGAGACCGTATCCCTCGACGCCTCCAGTCGCCGCAACCTTGAACTCGATATCAATATGACCGGTGGCTCGGAAAACACGCTATTTGAAGTATTGGATAACAGCGCCACCACCATGGCCAGCCGTCTGCTACGTCGCTGGCTCAACCGCCCGCTGCAACATCTGGCCACCCTGCAAGCGCGTCAGCAGAGCATCGCCGCTCTGCACAACAACTATCTATATGAAACTCTGCACGGACATTTAAAGCAGATTGGCGATATGGAGCGCATTCTCACCCGCGTCGCCCTGCGCTCTGCGCGACCCCGAGATCTAACTCGCCTGCATCAATCCCTGGCGGTGCTGCCGCAACTGGCTAGCGCTCTGGAAAACCCGCCCATAGAACATCTCGGCAATCTCGCCGCAGCCGCCGAACCTATGCCGGAACTGGTGCACCTGCTGGGCAGCGCAGTGAAAGAAAATCCACCGGTGATAATCCGTGATGGCGGCGTTATAGCCGATGGCTACGACAGCCAGCTCGACGAACTGCGCGCACTCAACACCAATGCCGGGGAGTTCTTGCTCGAATTGGAAGAGCGGGAAAAAGCCCGCAGCGGTATCAATACATTAAAAGTCGGCTACAACCGCGTTCATGGCTACTATATTGAGATTTCCCGGGGCCAGAGCGACAACGCCCCCGTTGACTACATCCGCCGTCAAACCTTGAAAAATGCCGAACGCTTTATCACCCCAGAGCTAAAAGAATTTGAAGACAAAGCATTGAGCGCCAAAAGTCGTTCACTGGCTCGGGAGAAGTACCTCTACGACCAGCTTATTGAACAGCTCAATGAGAGCCTTGCGGAACTGCAGAACTGTGCTGCCGCGATCTCCGAAATTGATGTGTTCGCCACCCTCGCCGAACGGGCCCACAGCCTAAATTTTTGTCAGCCCACTTTATCCTTAGAATCCGGCATCTCGATTCAGGGCGGCAGACATCCGGTAGTGGAAAAAGTCTCCAATGATCCCTTTGTTGCCAACGACCTAGAGATGCACAACGAGCGCAAAATGCTGGTTATTACCGGCCCCAATATGGGCGGTAAATCTACCTACATGCGCCAGGCGGCACTGATCGTTCTGCTCGCCCAAATTGGCAGCTTTGTCCCCGCCGCCTCTGCTACTATCGGCCTAGTAGACCGAATCTTTACCCGCATCGGCTCCTCAGACGATCTCGCCGGTGGCCGCTCAACCTTTATGGTAGAGATGACCGAAACCGCCAATATCTTGCACAATGCCAGCGACCGCAGCCTAGTGCTGATGGACGAAGTGGGCCGTGGCACCAGCACCTTCGACGGACTCTCCCTAGCCTGGGCCTGCGCCTACCATCTGGCCGAAAAAGTCCGCGCCTTCACGCTTTTCGCGACCCATTATTTTGAGCTGACATCATTGCCGGAAAAAGTCTCAGGTGCCTGCAACATCCACCTAGGCGCCACCGAATACAATGAAAACATCGTCTTCTTACACAGCATTGAAGAAGGTCCAGCGAATAAAAGCTACGGCATCCAAGTGGCCAAACTCGCCGGTCTGCCAGAGGAAGTGATCAGTCTCGCACGTCGTGAACTGGCCCTCCTCGAAGCCGGAAGTCACGCAGTGATAACCCCAGCAGCGGATAAAGTACAGCCAGCCACGCCCTCACAGCCGAGCCAGAGCGAACTATTTTTGCCTTCGATTAACCCACAGCTGCAAAAGCGCCTCGAACAACTCAAGCCCGACGACCTCTCACCACGAGACGCATTGGAGCTGCTCTACGAACTAAAAAAACTACTCTAATCCAAAAAGGTATAAGTTGAGACCAAAAAAGCGCCGGCGGCCATTCACAGGACTGAAGTAGCTGTTATAATGCCGCCCGAAACGGCCCCCCAATATTTATATGAGAGCGAGACCATGACCTTTATCGTCGGCGACAACTGCATCAAGTGCAAACACACAGACTGTGTCGAGGTTTGTCCTGTAGACTGTTTCTATGAAGGCCCCAACTTCCTGGTAATCCACCCAGACGAGTGCATCGACTGCGCCCTCTGTGAGCCAGAGTGTCCCGTAGGAGCGATCTTTGCAGAAGACGAGATCCCAGATGGACAGGAAGTATTCCTCGAAATAAATGCCGAACTCGCCGAAGTCTGGCCCAACATTACCGAGCAGAAAGACGCACCAGCCGACGCAGCAGAATGGGATGGCGTAGAGAACAAACTGCAATTTTTAGAACGCTAATTACCACTGTAAACTGTCAGTAGTCGCTAGTGAGAAGATAGTAAGGCAACAAGAGCAAAAGAAAAGTAGTTCGCGTAATTACGCACCCGTAGCTCAGCTGGATAGAGTAGGTGGCTTCGAACCACTTGGTCGGGGGTTCGAATCCCTCCGGGTGCACCATTTTTATTAGTAAC
>CAXAFJ010000056.1:0-13450 GCA_963968025.1 uncultured Pseudomonadales bacterium
GCCGGAGCTGCAGGAGTGGCCGCCGGAGCTGCAGGAGTGGCCGCCGGAGCTAGAGGCGTGGCGCTCAGGATGATCAGACCAGAGTTCTGATCACTTTAGTAAATCGCGCGAAATGATCAGTTTCATAATCTCATTGCTACCCGCATAAATCCTCTGCACTCGCGCATCCGCAAAGGCACGACAAACCGGGTATTCCCACATATAACCCCAGCCGCCAAACAGCTGCAGACATTCGTCGGCAACCTTGCATTGCAAATCAGTGGTGAGCAACTTAAGCTTCGACGCCGTCACCGTATCCAACTTGTCTTCAATCAATAGCTCAGTGCAACGATCCAAATACACCTCAGCACAGCTTACTTCTGCAGATAACTCAGCAAGCTTAAACTGGGTATTCTGAAACGATGCCACATTGGTGCCAAAGGCTTTGCGCTCTTTGACATAATCGACAGTCGACTGCATAACCGCCTGGCACATACCATTGGCACTCACCGCGACAGAAAGTCTCTCCTGGGGCAGGTCCTGCATCAGATAAACAAAACCACGACCCTCTTCGCCAAGCAGATTATCTTTGGGAATTCTCACATCTTGGAAAAACAGCTCAGAAGTGTCCTGTGCTTTTAAACCCAGCTTCTCAAGATTTTGACCTTTGGTGAATCCAGGCGTGCCCGCTTCAACCAAAAACAAACTAATACCTTTTGAACCCGCATTAACGTCAGTCTTGGCAACCACAATCACCAAACCGGATTTTTGCCCGTTGGTGATAAAAGTCTTCGAACCATTCAAAACCCACTCATCGCCATCCAATACGGCAGTAGTTTTGGTGCCCTGCAGATCTGAACCAGCACTGGGCTCGGTCATGGCAATAGCGGTAATCAGTTCACCGGCAACACAGCGTGGTAAAAAGCGCTGCTTCTGCTCTTCGCTGCCATAGCGAACTATATAGGGAACCGCGATATCCGAGTGCAGAGTCCAACCTAAACCGGTACAACCAGCGTGACCAATCTCTTCATTCACAATACAGTTGTAGCGAAAATCGACGCCAACACCGCCGTACTCTTCAGGCACTGTGGGGCATAAAAAACCCTGTTCGCCAGCCTTCAACCAGATCTCATCGCTGACCATGCCATCTTTTTCCCACTGGGCGTGGTGCGGCACTGCTTCCACTTCAAGAAATTTACGCACTGTGTCGCGGAACATATCGTGGTCGGAATCATATAGGGTACGTGGAATCATAATCGGAGCTCTCTATTGTTTAGCGAATAACTTCAGCCATTAATATTTTGCGGTCATTACAGCGGATCAGTATGGTTTATTGTGCGTCGCGAAAGGGTAATTCTGCTGATAAAAGATCGGATTTTGGTGACCGCAGCGTTCCAAGCAAAGTCAATTGATAAGCTCGAAGGCTAGATTAACTGGCCAGCTGCAATAAAGACTAGCATGCCAGCGCCAATCGTCCAGTATATATTGCCTGTTTTATAGGCGGCGGTAATTGCTGCCACGGCACCCCAGAGATAGGGGTTAGATAGACTTAAATCGAGCTGATCACTGCGCACAAACAAGATTGGCGCAAGAATAGCCGCCAACACCGACGGCCCGCTGTAACTGAGCAATAATCGTAAATTGGGCCCGAGGCGAACTGGCAGTCTGCCCTCAAGAAACAAATAGCGGGTGCCAAAGGTGATACAGGCCAGCAGTAGGATAGTGAGCAATGTCACGAGCCACCTGCCAAGTTACCGCTGAGTTTATTCACTGTATAGCCCACTATCATGGCCAGCAGTGCCGCACAGATAAGCCCTAACTCAAAATGCCACAGGGTAAAAAACACTGAAGCCGTGGCTGCCGTTAGTACGGCCACCAAAGTCGCTAGAGATTTAATCCCGGGAACCACCAATGCTATAAAAGTAGCGGCTATAGCAAAATCTAGGCCCAAATCAGTCAGGTCAGGCAGCGAGGCACCGGCGACAATACCGACGAAGGTCCACAGATTCCAGGCCAGATAAAAACTGCCGCCAGCAGCCAGCCCATAATAAAGGCGTAACTTTCCGAGATAGGCGCGGCGATGGCCAGACAGAGCAAACAGCTCATCGGTGAGCAGAAAACCAAGACTTAAACGCCAGCGCAGGGGCTGAGGACTGAGCCGTTCGCGCAGGGACAATCCATAGAGAAAGTGCCGCGAACTGATAATAAAGGCGGTAAATAATACCGTGAGCAGCGAGCTGTTATCGGCGATTAATTCCACCGTGACAATCTGAACAGCACCGCCAAAAATAATCCCTGAGAACAGCTGTGCCTCGATCCAGCTAAAGCCTCGCTGAACCGCCAGAGAGCCAAATAAGATACCCCAGGGCAGCACCGCCAGACTTAGGGGCAGCATATCGAGGACACCACGCAGGGTGGCAATTTTTAGGGCTCTATTATTAGCGCGCATAATCTCGTCACAGGGAGTTCTTAATGTAAACACAGCTCTATCAGCTTTTTACATTAGCCCAAAATAGCGTCAGCTGTTACAAAAACTTGCGCAGCAGCCAATGCGGCATCAAATCAACCACAAACGCCACATAGCGCCAGCGCTTGGTAATATAGACATGGTTTTTCTTTTTCGATAATCCAGTGACCATCTGGGCAACGCCCTTTTCCACTGGCGCCATCCACATGGGATTGCCATGCACCATCGGCGTTTTAACAAACCCCGGTTCAATGGTGGTAATGGTAATTGGCAACCCGCTGCGAATCGCGCGCTGACGCATGCCGGCAAGATAGTTTGAAACAAAGGCTTTGGTGGCGTGATAGGTGACCGTCTTAGCGCCAAATATGTGGGCGGCCATCGAGGATATGCCCGCCAAATGCCCTGCGCCGCGCTCGGTGAAGTGTTCCATGACAACAATCGTCAGAGCCGCAAAACCGCGGACGTTGACGTCGATCATTTCACGTTCAGCAGCCCATTCAAGCTTATGCTCAAAAAGGCCAACACCGGAACTCAGTACAATTAACTCCACATCGCCCATGCGGGTAATTAACGCTTGCAACTCAGTCTGAGACTGTTCGGCGTTGGTCACATCTGTAGTTTGAACAAAATGGTCGCCTGGCAGTTTCTCCACCAACTCATTGAGCAGTGCTTCGCGGCGACCCATAACACCCAACTGATAACCTTTGTCCGCCAGCTGTATTGCCAATTCCCAACCCAGCCCGGAACTGGCGCCAACGATAATTGCCTGTTTCATAGATCTCCCCTACCGCCCATTTTAAGGCGGTTATTATTGTTATTTGGTCTGCCCGCTGAGTGCAAATCGCTAAAGCTATAGAATATGATTTAAAAAAGAGGGTCGCAGTGTAACCAAATCCGCAGAGGCTGGCGCTCAAAAAATCGGCTTTTTCACTCGTACAGAATCATTGCAGCGGGTAATCAGGTATTCCACTCGGCCATCGGACATCAGGCGGCTTTTATTGATTCTAAAGTAGTCTAGATGACTGTTGAGGTCGCGCTGGGAGTGGGGGTAGACCGGCCGTTGTTCGTCGCTGCGAGGGCACTGGGTCAATTTATCCTCGGCCATCAGGCCGTAACAGGAGTTGGGTAGCTGGCAGCGGGAATTGAGCGCCCCGAGACCAAAGCCACGGGTGTGTTCGCCGACATAGGGTTGCAGTGCTTCAATAAAGGCTTTTATTAAGGTGCCGTCGAGATAGTTAAAGAAGTCCCAGAACAGACAGATATCAATAGTGCAGTTATCGTCGATGGCCAAAGCCTGGCGGAACTGCGCCACCAGCTGCTGGTGGCTGACATCCTCAATGATCTCGGAGACACAGGCTTCGGAGTAGAGGTCGACAAACAGTAGTTTGCTTTTAAACTGACTGAAAAAATCCACAGTGGCGGCCATGGCCATGCCCACATCTAAGACGATTAGGCGTTTGTCAGTCTGTAGCGAGTCAAACATGGCAGCAGCAAGATTGCTATGCAACATTGTACACAGGGCGTAGTCCTGAGAAGTGGCAGATGCAACTGCTACCTTTTCGACCCGCGCTCTAAACACTATTTGCTTTCCATTACTTGCTGCCCATTACTTGCCGCCTAGTGTTCTCAACTCGCCGTTTAGGACGCTTTCGAATTATCAGCGACTACTGCACTGGCTGGAAAAAGATCTGACTTGCCGCTGCGCACAGCCTTAACCGCTGGCTGCTCATCAGGATCCATAGCAATGCTGCCTTTAAACTTGGCACCATCTTCTAATGTCACGCGGGGGGCATCTATATTGCCAAGCACATTGCCGGTTTTTGAAATAATCACTTTTTCGCCACCCGAAATATCGCCTTCGACCTTACCTTCTATGCGCACAATTTTGGCGCTGATATTGGCCTTTAACTGACCTGCCTGACCCACTGTCACTTCATGCTCAGTGGCAGTAATAGTGCCGGAGACTTTACCTTCAATAATTAAATCTTCAGCGCTGGTAATATTTCCATCAATAACAACGGTTGAACCAATCATAGTTTTACCTCCAATAGATACCGAACCTCTTCTGGCAATTTCGCTTGAGCCACGAGACGGTTTATTCACTGCAGAACCACTTTTATCAGTGTCATTTTTAAACTTAAACATCGAAATTCCCAATCGTTAATTTTACAGGGTCGGACACCTTACCAATTTAACACCCATTCATCCAGTTTAAATAACTCGCATTAATTGACAGACCACTCAAAAAATTCAGCCTAAGCTTCGTGACTAAACTGCTCAACCTGCTGCTGAATATCAAACCATTGCTCTTCGGTATCGGCAATCGACTTTTTTATCTCCACCTGTAAACCGAGCTGATGCTTTAATATTTGCTTATTTTCATCTGCATATAAATCGCTATCAGCAAGGCGTCCCTCCACCTCTTTTAGCTGCGCTTGGAGTTTTTCAATAGCCTTTTCTAACTGTGAAGATTTTTTCGTGAGAGGGGCAAGATTCTTTCGCGCGTCAGCAGACTGTTGACGAAGCAGTTTTTTTTCGGCGGAACTGAGCACTTCGACCGGTACAACAACTTCTTCTATTACAGGGGCAACTGACTCCACAGCTTTTTGATCTGAACCTGTGGGGACACGATTAAAGTTTTTTAACCACAGCTGATAATCTTTTAAGTCGCCATCAAATTCTTTTACCGCACCATCTGCCACCAAATAAAACTCATCCACTGTGTTGCGCAACAGATGTCGATCGTGAGAAATAACCACTAACGCACCTTCATAACTTTGCAGCGCAAGAGTCAATGCATGACGCATTTCCAAATCCAAGTGGTTGGTCGGCTCATCGAGCAATAACAGATTAGGTTTTTGCCAAACGATTAGCGCCAGGGCAACTCGCGCTTTTTCACCACCAGAGAATGACTTGATCGGCTCCAGGGCTTTGTCCCCATGAAAATCAAATCCACCCAAAAAGTTTCTCAGCTCTTGATCGGTAGATTTTGGGCTTATGCGCTGAAGATGTAAAAAGGCACTGGCCTGCAAGTCTAAAACTTCTAACTGATGCTGTGCGAAATATCCAATTTTAACATTGTCGCCATAAACTCTTTCGCCATTGAGCAGATCAAGATCGCCGGTGAGGCTGGAAATCAATGTTGATTTACCGGCACCATTTGGCCCTAACAGACCAATACGTGTTCCCGGGTGCAGATCAAAATTAACATTAGCTAAAATCGTTTGACCGTCATAACCTAAATTACCCTGACTAATATTCGCCAATGCACTGTGGGCTTTTTTACCCTGAGCAAAACTAAAGTAAAAGGGTGAGTCGATATGGGCCGGAGCAATATCTTCCATGCGCGCCAATTCTTTAACACGACTCTGGGCCTGTTTAGCTTTTGAGGCCTTGGCTTTAAAGCGGGTAATAAACTCTTCAACTTCTTTGCGACGTTTTTGTTGTTTCTCAAAGCTCGCTTGTTGCAATGCCAAGCGTTCGCCACGGACCCGCTCGAAGGTTGAATAATTGCCTTTGTAGGCATTGGTTTTGCAATGCTCCACATGAACAATACGGTCTACAACATTGTCAATAAAATCCCGATCGTGAGAAATAATCAACAATGTGCCGGTGTAATTTTTTAACCACTGCTCTAACCAGAGCGTTGCATCCAAGTCTAAGTGGTTGGTTGGCTCATCCAGCAGCATTAGATCCGATGGACTCATCAGTGCCTGAGCCAGATTTAAACGAATACGCCAACCGCCAGAAAAACTATTTACTGGGCGATCTAATTCCGACTGGTCAAATCCCAAACCATGCAATAACTGCTCAGCGCGATAATGGGCATCAAAGCCATTGGCGTTATCTAATTTTTCATACTCCAGGGCTAGACGATCGTGATTTTCATCGGCCAGGGCTTTTTCAATAGCCCGCTCAATTTTTCGAATCTGCGGATCGCCATCGAGAACAAAGTCTACAACAGTGCTTTCGGAGTTGGCTAATTCCTGAGCCATATGGGCAACGCGCCAGTCTTGGGGAATAAACAGTTCACCGGCATCGGCGCTAATTTTCCCCATCAATAATTTAAACAGGCTCGACTTGCCGCTGCCATTGGCACCGATAATGCCGATATGTTGGCCCGGGTGGACGACGAGTTCGGCGTCTTGCAGCAGCACTTTGGTGCCGCGACGCAGCTCGATGTCAGTTAATGTAATCATAAAAAAGTTATTACCAGTAAATTATTCAAGACCGAGGAAGCCACCGGATTGGTGACTCCAGAGATTGGCGTAAAGGCCGTTGGCGGCAAGCAGTTGTTGATGGGTGCCCTGTTCAACAATCACCCCCTTATCAAACACAATAAGCTTGTCCATGGCGGCAATGGTGGAGAGTCGGTGGGCGATAGCAATCACCGTTTTACCCTGCATTAACTGATTGAGACTCTGCTGAATGGTTGCTTCAACTTCTGAATCTAAGGCTGAGGTGGCTTCATCAAGCACCAGTATCGGCGCATCTTTTAGCAGCACACGGGCAATGGCAACACGCTGACGCTGACCGCCGGAAAGCGTTACCCCGCGCTCGCCCACATGGGCATCGTAGCCGCGACGCCCGGTGTTATCCCGCAGACCCAGAATAAACTCATGGGCCTGAGCCTGTTTGGCGGCTTCAAGCATCTGCTCTTCGCTGGCATCCGGACGACCAAACATAATATTTTCACGCACCGAGCGATGCAGCAGAGAAGTATCCTGTGTAACCATGGCGATATTGGCGCGCAAACTGTCTTGGGTGATATTGCGCAAATCCTGCTGATCAATGGTCAAAGCACCGCTCTGGGGATCAAAGAAACGTAATATCAAATTCACCAGGCTCGACTTGCCGGCACCACTGCGGCCGACAATGCCGACCTTTTCCCCTGCGCCAATGGTCAGATTGAGATTATCAAACACGCGCTCATCGTCGTTGTAGGCGAAGTTAAGATCCTTGAACTGGATCTCTCCGCGGCTTACCTGCAACTTGGCGGCAGTCTCAGAGTCGGTAATCGCCTGAGGAATGGAAATGGTATTAATGCCATCCTGAACCGTGCCGATATTTTCAAACAGACTGCTGATCTCCCACATAATCCAGTGGGACATGCCGGTTAGTCGAATCGCCAGACTCATTACAATGGCAATGGCTCCGGGCGTCACCGCACCGGTGGTCCAGAGATAGATGCCCAGGGCCGCAGTGCTGAAGACCAACAGCATATTCAGCGTCCAGAGGGTGATATTGAGTTTGGTCACCAGACGCATCTGCGGATGCACTGTATTGAGAAACTCGCTCATGCCCTCTTTTACATAGGACGATTCACGGGAGCTATGGGAGAAAAGTTTGAGTGTCACTATATTGGTGTAGCTGTCGACAATCCGCCCGGTCATCAGGGACCGGGCATCAGCCTGCAACATGGCGATATTTTTCATCCGTGGCACAAAGTGTCGCTGCACCCCCACATAGAGCAGCAACCAAACTAATAGCGGCAGAACCAGTCGCGGGTCGGCAGTGGCCACCAACAGTAGAGTGGTGACCAGATAGATCACCACAAACAGAATCACATCGAGCAGCTTCATTACCGTGTCACGCACGGCCAACGACGTCTGCATCACTTTGGTGGCGATACGCCCGCTAAATTCATTCTGGAAAAAACCATAGCTCTGGTTTAGCAGATAGCGGTGTGCCTGCCAGCGCACAGCCATTGGCAGGTTGCCCATCAGGGTTTGGTGCACCACCAGGGAACGGCAGGCATTAGCCAGGGGAATCATCACCAGCATAAAAATTGTCATCGCCAGCAGAGTCTGCAAGTTATCGTCGAAGAAGGTTTCGGGCTTGCTGGTGGCGAGCCAGTCCACCACCTGCCCGAGAATGCCAAACAGCATTGCCTCGGAGACTGCGGTAATCGCTGTTAACATTGCCATAAGCAATAACCAGCGCTCCATGCCGCGCACATGATGGCGGCAGAATTGGTAAATTCCACGGGGCGGTTGCTGGGGCGTTGAACCCGGAAACGGGTCGACCAGACGTTCAAAAAAACCGAACATTTAAGATCCTGTAATAAAGCAGTGGAGTTCATACTCGTCAGACGAACTTGCGGCGGGCATAATAACAATTTACAGAGGCCGTCAGGAGAAACAAATGGCATTTCAACGTTCTATTTACGCGCAGATCCTCTGCTTTACGGTTATTTGTACCGCAACCCCGGCTACAGCCGTCGATCTCGACGCGGAACGGATGATTGATTCACTGGCCAGCCTAGAGTTTGACCAGCTCGGCAGCCCACAGATTAAGACCGATTCGATCAAGCCAGTGCTGGCGGGTATCGAACGCCCTCACCGTCTATTAGTGATCGCAGTGGAGTTTCCTGAGCTGGGTTATGACCGCTTTGCCGGCGACAAGAAGCAGAATAATAAAAACCGCAACTATCTGCAAAAGCTATTGTTTGGCGGCAGTGTTAAGCGCCCTAAGCCCGGCACTCTGTCCCACTATTATCGTCACCAATCAAAAGGCCTCTATAACGTCACCGGCGAGGTGATGCCCATAGCCAAGGTGAGCAAGCCCCTGGCCTATTATGGTCGCCCGCTACAGAATGCCGATGGCAGTTGGCGCAACGATGACCATACTGAGGAACTGGTCATTGAAGCACTGCAGGCCGCCCATAGAGATAACCCCAAGTTTCCCTGGAACGATTACGATATCTGGGATCCTGAAGACTTTGATGGCGATGGCAATCGCGCCGAGGCCGATGGTTACTTGGATCACCTAGTGATTGTCTATGCCGGCAAAGCCCAGTCTTCCTGCCAGGGTCTCTACAAGCTCAATGAGAAATTTACCGTCAATGCCGAAAGCAATGTCTTTGACAGCCTGCCGGCAGATGAACAGGACTGTGCCGATCGCATCTGGCCCCATCGCAGCTCACTGAATCGCGGGTTGGGCAAAGGCCCAGTTCTTGAGGGCCTGGTCAATGGACGCGGCGGCCACGAGATCGAAGAGGGCCTGTGGCTCTACGACTACAATATGCAGTCGGAGTACACCGAGGTCTCGACCTTTATCCACGAGTTTGGCCATTCCTTAGGGCTGCCCGATATCTATGCTCGGTCGACCAACAATTCCAGCGCGTCTTGGGAAGCCATGTCATCAACCGCCTCACCTGAGCCACAGGAACTCAGTGCCTGGTCGCGAATGGTGCTGGGCTGGCTCAATCCCTGCATTGTTCGCCCACCCGCTTTTGGCGGCGACAAGCGCAGCTCGGTGTACTTAAAAACCATGAATGACTGGTCGAATAAGGCCGGCACTGAAAACAGTCGCGGCGTCTGCGACGCAACAATGATTATTCTGCCGCCAAAAATACGTCAACTGCACCTTGGGCCCCTTGGCAAAGATCAGGGTAACTATGCTGCCTACACCGGCCAGGGCAACGATCTGCATCACTTCCTTAGCCGCAGCATTGATCTCCGTGAAGTCGCTGCCGAGCAACCGTTGATACTGAGTTTCGATACCTGGTTTAAAATCGAATCGGATTGGGACTACCTCTATATAGAAGCCTCTACCGATGGCGGTGACTACCAGCGCCTGCTACCCACCGACAAAGACAGTGTCGCGGATACAAACAGCACCATGCCCTCGAAAAAGGGCCATGAGGGCGAAGGCTCCCTGCCTGGATTTAGCGGCCGTTCCGGTGATATGGACGGTGATGGCAAAGTCGAGATCGCCGCCGGCTGTGACCCCTCGGCGAGCAAAGTGCTGGCTGAAGATCGAGTGGGCGAAACCATAGAGGACGCCTGCGAAGAGGCCCAGTGGATCGCCGCAGAATTTGATCTTGAAGCCTATCGCGGCAAGCAGGTATCGCTTCGCCTGCACTACTTTGCCGATGGTGCGGCGGTAGAAGATGGCGCATTAATCGACAATATCCGTCTCGATGCAGTGGCTTATTTCGAAGATTTTGAATCTGGCGTTTTAAAGGGCTGGAGCAGCGATGGCTTTACCCTCAGTGGCGGAGAGCATCGCATTGCTGTGCCCCACTATTACCTGCTTGAATACCGCGACCCCTACGCCCGTTTTGATCGGGTGAAAAATTATGATGCGGGCCTCGCCAAGCCGGGATTTTCCTTCTTTAAGGATAGCGACGGCGAGATGAAGGCCTTTAATGCCAGCTATGGCTCTGGAGTATTGGCCTGGTATTACAACGGCGAGTATCTCTGGAGCCAAAATGAACCAGCCCAGTTTGGACCGGGAAATGGTTTCTTATTACTGGTGGATGCCAACCCCCAGGAATTTAATCTGCCGAGCGTGCCTGAACAGTATTTTGTCGACGACCAGGGCTGGACCTCTTACCAATTCGATGACAGCGCACAGCCCTGGCTGCAGCAGAGCTATGTCGATGTGATGTGTCATCAGCGCCGCTCGGCTTTCTACTCCAGCGATGTCAGTGTCGCGGATCGAAAGCGCTGCTACGAGTCTCTTGTTGATGGTCTAGTTGATGGTCTGCCCGCGGTGGAATCATTGAGCTGGGAGGGCCGCCAGTTAATGTATGGCTACACCTTGATCAACAGCCTATTGCCCGGTGCCGACCGCCTGAAATATAAAGGCGTTACTTCGCTGTTTGACCTGCGTATTCGCGGTGGCAAAACCGAGTATCGGCTCTATGATCGCGCCCTGCGCAATCGTCATTCCGGTGATGCCCCCTTTGCTCTAGAGAGCTTTGCCAAGGGCACCTCGGTGTACTCCATCAATGGTGATCGCCTGCTTGAACAGAGCAGTGAAGCCTACCCGCCCGTCAGTGAGTTTTCCGATGCGCGACCAAACCGCTATCAGAATCCAAAACTGCCCTTTGGCGGCGCTAATATTCCGGAAGTCGGTTTGCGCTTTAAACTGGGTGAGCCATCCTCAGAAGCACCGGATGAAGCACGGGTAAAAGTGGTTATTGACTGGGATTAGTATTGCGCGGGATTAGTAGTGAGAGAAGGCGACACAGAGTGCCACCCCTAAAGAGAAATCGGAGAGTCCCCATCCTGCCAGGGTGGGGATTTTTTCATGGCTGACAAAAACAGCTCAGATATCAGCAACTGTTCCAGCCAAGCGCGCAGCTTTGGGTAGGGCGACTGATCAAACCAGCCTTTATCAACAAAGGCGAACTGGCGAATAAAGGGAAACAGGGCAATGTCCGCCAGGGTTATTCGCTCTGCCAGCAGATAGGGTTGTCGGGTTAACAGTACTTCAAGTTCAGCGAGAAACTGCTCACCGCGAGCGCGATACTGCTCCTGTGACTCCGCGGGAAAGCGTTCCCAGTATTTATACTGATCTAGATCGGCCTTAAACTGACCGTCGTTGCGGGCCACTAAATCGTCAATTGCCGGGGCGAGATCGGCACTCCACCACTGCTCGGGATCACTTGCATTCAGCGCCCAGTGAGCAATATCATAACTCTCATCGAGGACCGTCGCATCCGGCAACTCTAATACCGGCACTGTACCCTTAGCTGAAATAGCCAGCATTTTCTCGGGTTTGGCTTTCAACAGGACTTCGCGCAGCTCTAGGTTTATACTCGCGTACAACAGAGTCATTCGCGCCCGCATTGCATAGGGGCAGCGACGAAAAGAATATAAAATGGGTCGTTTTGTGGGCACAGCCGCTCCGCGAACTAGCACTAAAAATAACATCAACTATAAGAATAATAACCTATGTCTACTACCGAAGTATCGAGCAAACCCTACGATCTGATTGTTTTCGGCGCCACCAGTTTTGTCGGCCAAATCCTCAGTAACTATTTAGTCGAGACCATTGGCGTCAATGGCGACATTTCCTGGGCTATCGCCTCGCGCTCAGAATCCAAGCTGAAAATACTAAAAGATTCTCTCGGCACTGTTGCCAGCGAACTGCCAGTGTTGATCGCCGACTCTCACGATGAAGCATCACTGCAGGCACTGTGTAACCAAACCCGAGTGATTATTTCTACTGTTGGGCCCTACGCACTGTACGGCGAACTGCTGGTCAAAGCCTGTGCCGAAAGCGGCACCGACTACACCGACCTGACCGGTGAAGCCCATTGGATTGGGATGATGAAAGACAAATATAACCAGGCTGCAGAAGCCAGCGGCGCACGCATAGTCAACAGCTGTGGCTTTGACTCGATCCCCTCGGATATGGGTGTCTTTGCCATGCAGCAACGCGCCCAAGCGCAGTTTGGTCATCCACTGCCCCAGGCTAAGCTGCGAGTAAAAGCCATGAAAGGTGGCGCTTCTGGCGGCACTATCGCGAGTATGATCGAAGCCCTTAAAGCGGCCAAAGCCGATCCTAAAATGCGCAAGAAAATGGGTAACCCCTACCTCTTATGCGGCAGCGACCATCAGTACAGCATTCGCGCCAAGAGTGTCTCAGGCCCAGAGTTTGATGCCGACTTTAACTGCTGGACTGCACCCTTTGTTATGGAAGCGATTAATTCCCGCATCGTATTGCACTCTAACGCCCTGCTCGACATGGCCTATGGCCGCGACTTTTCCTATAGCGAAGGCATGCTTACGGGCAAGGGTTTGAAGGGACGCATTGGCGCATTGATGACAACGGCGGCCTTTGGACTGCTTGGTGTGGGCCTCTATTTCAGCCCTACCAGAGCCTTACTAGAAAAGTTTGTTCTGCCAGCACCGGGTGAAGGTCCCAGTCCTGAGGCACAGCTAAATGGCTACTTTGATGTACGTGTTCACGGCCGCGATGACCAGGGCAATCAGCTCACTGTAAAAGTGACGGGTGACCGTGATCCGGGTTATGGCTCAACGGCGAAAATGCTTGGGCAAGCGGGACTCTGTTTGGTTCAGGATATTAAGAAAGAAGATCGTGCTGGTGGTTTTCTTACGCCGTCGGTTGCCATGGGTGATGCGCTACTGAAGCGTCTCGAAGCCCATTCGGGATTGACCTTTGAGACCTGTGATTAAAGTTTAATAACGCTACTGTCAGGTCTTTCCCAAGGCAGGTGCCATACGGCAAAGAGATCCTTCGGCTTCG
>CAXAFJ010000057.1:0-13371 GCA_963968025.1 uncultured Pseudomonadales bacterium
GCGTTGTCGATTGCCGAGGTGCTGTCGATTGCTGGGGCGTTGTCGATTGCCGAGGCGTTATCGATTGCTGAGGCTCTTTGTCGCTTAAGCCCTCAGTCACACTTAAAGTAGTGATCCATAGCCTGAGAGGGCTTGTCACAGCGGGTATCTCCAACCACTGCTGCTGGCACGCCGGCGACCACTGCATGAGCTGGTACGGCTTTCAAGACCACGCTGGATGCGGCGACCATAGCACCTTCACCCACTTCAATATTGCCGAGTATTTTTGCTCCGGGACCAATCAACACACCTTTGCGAATCTTTGGATGGCGATCCCCTGATACCTTGCCGGTGCCGCCAAGGGTGACTGACTGCATAATCGATACGCAGTCTTCAACAACGGCAGTTTCGCCAATTACCAAACCGGTGGCGTGATCTATTAACAGGCCACTGCCGATAATGGCCGCAGGGTGAATGTCCACGGCAAATATCAGTGATATGCGGTACTGAACTAACAGGGCCAGTGACTGGCGCTGTTCATTCCACAGCTGATGTGCGGCACGGTATGCCTGCAGTGCGAGAAAGCCTTTAAAGTAGAGGAAGGGTGTCAAATACAATGTGCATGCCGAGTCTCGGTCGACGGTGGCGGCAATATCTGCGGCCACGGCATCAATAATATGCGGAGTTGAAAAGGCTCGGTCCATCACCGTACGCAGCATTGCTTGCTGCACTTTATCGCTGGCCAGCTTGTCTGCCAGGTAGTCACTCAGGGCATTGCCGAGACTGCTGTGGCTGAGAATAGTGACCTCAAAAAACTCTGCCAGTGCCGGTTCGTCAGTGGCTGCCGCCTGTGCTTCGCGATAAATCTGCTGCCATATGCTGTCAGGCCGTTTAATTGAGATTGTCGGCGAGGCGCTGTTGGATACTGAGATAGGTTTATTCATAGTCGCCATTCTGAGTCACCCTGTGGAATTATTCCAGCTTGTTCTCGCAATGCTCCATATATCTACCTGTGCAGCACCTGCTCGCAGTAGGGCTGTGGCAACACTGTTTGCTGTGGCGCCCGTGGTGACTACGTCATCAACTACCGCGACAGACAGTCCCGCGAGGGTTTTTGTCCCTGAAGGGCATTCAGGCTCAATAGTAAAAGCATTTTTGATGCTGGTTAGGCGTTTTTTGGCGCTGAGTAGATGTTGCTCCTGACCCATAATAATACGCTGGCAAATATCGCTGCGGATCTCAGTATTGATGTTGTGCTCGCGGCGCAGGTGACCTGCAAGCAGGCCGCTGATGATATAACTTTGATTAAATCCGCGTTTGGTCATTTTAAGCCAGTGCAGTGGCAGGGGGATAATTGTCTCGGGGCAGGGCAGTTGAACTCGCTGATAGGTTGTGGCAATAGAGTCTGCCAAGACCGCGCTGAGCTGTTTGACCTCTACTGTGTAGGGATCGTTTTTCAGTCGCAGAATAATATTGTCCACCGGTGACTGATAGTGGAAGGCGGAAATACAGCGATTATAGGTGGGTGGTCTTAGCTGGCAGCTGCCACAGAGTGAATCGCTGGCAAGTGGCACCGAGCAGCGTTGGCAGTGACGGGTAAGACGCGGCAGTTCGGCGATGAAGCGATGGCAGAGGGCGCCGTTGGACGCTTTTAATGGTGATTGGCAGAGACTGCAACTGCCGGGTAGTAGGCTGTGGCTAATAGAGTCAAGGTTAAAGCGGCTGAGCAGGCTCTTAGAGGCTCGGCTGAGCAGAGATTGCACCGCAAACCTCCCTGCTTGCGCTGTTGCCAGTGAGCGCCTTAACGGCGCTCTATACTGGTGTTCTAAGCTGGTGTTCTAAACTGAGGTTTTAAGCGACGCTTTGGGTGGGGTCCTTTTCGTCTTCATCATCGGCATCGGGCATATCGGATTCAGTCTCGCTCTCTACTTTGATTGCTGCTTTATTGTGTTCTGCCTCAGTAAGACCATAGTCTTCACTCAAGATGCCTCCAGGAACGCTGGGCGCATAATCCCGCGGTACTTCAACATCAGAGAGGTCAATCAGTGGGTTGCCATTGGAGTCGAGCAGGCCAAAATCACTGCCGCCTGACTTGAGTATCTGGCGTGCGACATCGGGACTCGCCAGGCGCATGGCTTTAGCTGCCAGGTGCTCATGGATCTGTCGGTAACTCTGGGCAATATTGCCGGTGAGGTGGGAGGCGGTGATAAAGTGCTCGGTAACCTCTTGCTGATAGCGCTTTAGCTCTCTTTCGCTGGCGGCAAGTTTCTGTTCGAGGTTACGCACCGATTTATCGCTGCTATCGACCTTCTTCGAAAACAGGTGGCCGACAGCGGCACCGATTAGAAAAGCCACTGTGATCAGAATTATGCTCAAAATTGTCAAACTGTTCTCCCATACTTGTATTGTTACACGCCTTAAGTGTCGCCAAAGGTCGTTGTTGACGCAATGCTTAATTGGGCAAAGCGCCAACTAATTTTACTTGATTACAGTCTCAATGATCGCTGTCAGCAATAGTCGACTTAGTAGTCGAGCGTATTTTTCAGTTGTCTTGCAGCGTCGTGCTGGTTAAAGTCTGCATTTATTCGACGATCCTACCATATTCAATGTTAACCCCAAAACAACGCTATCAAAATGATCTGGCTCGAGAGGGCTTTGTGGCTGACCAGGCACAGGCTCAGGCAGTCGATAAACTCGACCGGTTATGCAGTCGCTTGGCCAAGCGCAATCGGCGTAAAAGCGGCGGTTTGCTGGCAAAAATTTGGCGTCCTACGGTGATCCCGGAGCAGGGACTCTATTTTTGGGGTGGTGTCGGCCGGGGAAAGACCTATTTAATGGACAGTTTTTACGAGAGTCTGCCCTTTGAGCGCAAGATGCGGATTCATTTCCATCGCTTTATGCGCCGTGTCCATCAGGATCTGGAAGGCTTGCAAGGACAGGCTAATCCATTGGAGTTGGTTGCTGAGTCCCTAGCTGCTGAGACCCAGGTAATCTGCTTTGATGAATTTTTTGTCAGTGATATCACCGATGCGATGATTTTGGCGCGCCTGCTGGAAGGATTATTCGCCCGCGGCGTTACTTTGGTGGCCACTTCCAATATAGTGCCCGACCTGCTCTACCGGGAAGGATTGCAGCGTCAGCGTTTTTTGCCGGCCATTGCGCTGTTGAATCAGCACTGTGAGGTGGTCAATGTGGATGGCGGGCAGGATTATCGTCTGCGCGCCTTAGAACAGGCTGAGCTCTATTATTCGCCTCTGGGTGATTTGGCCGATCAGGCAATCGGTGCCACCTTTGACAGTTTGGTCGCCGTGGAAGGTGAAATCAAATTGGCTGTGGACCTGGATATTGAGGGCCGATTAATTCCGGCGATCAAGGTCGCCGAAGATATAGTGTGGTTTGAATTTGCGGCAATCTGCGAAGGTCCACGCAGTCAAAATGATTATATTGAGGTGGCGAGAGAATTTCATTCGGTGATGATTAGCGGCGTGCCGATTTTTAGTACAGTCAACAATGATGCTGCGCGACGCTTTATTAATCTGGTCGACGAGTTCTATGACCGCGGGGTGAAGTTGGCTGTAACAGCCGCCGCGCCTCTGCATCAGCTCTATGAGAGTGGTCGTTTAGGGTTTGAGTTTCAGCGCACAGAGAGCCGATTATTAGAAATGCAGAGCCACGAGTATTTGGCTCGGCCACACCGCCCGTAATGGGCTTGAGAAAAAACTTACATTTTGATCAAATCGCCCCTTGTAATAGGTGCGGGTGATCATTACAATTCGCACCCTTTTTTGGGATCCCCCAAAGCCAGGCAGGATAAGATGAAAACATATAGCGCAAAAGCAGAAACAGTAGAACGTGATTGGTATATCGTAGACGCCGAAGGTAAAACTTTGGGTCGTTTAGCAGTGGAAATTGCAACACGCTTGCGTGGAAAGCATAAGCCAGAATATACCCCGCACGTCGACACCGGCGATTATATCGTCGTGGTTAACGCCGAAAAAATTGGTGTGACTGGCAACAAGGCCACACAAAAAACCTATTACTCTCACACCGGTTATCCCGGTGGTCTGAAGGATATTACTTTTGACAAGTTGATTGAGAAAGCGCCTGAGCGCGTTATCCAGTCTGCTGTTAAAGGTATGTTGCCCCGCGGACCACTTGGTCGGGAAATGTTTAGAAAACTTAAGGTCTACGTCGGTGGTGCACATCCCCACGCCGCACAGCAACCTCAAGCTCTAGAACTTTAACGGACAGCGATTATCATGGCAGACACTCAATTTTACGGCACTGGCCGTCGCAAGACGTCAGCAGCTCGCGTTTTCCTGACTGCAGGAAGCGGCAATATTTCTATTAATGATCGTGCGATCGATGTTTATTTCGGTCGTGAAGTGGCACGAATGATTGTTCGTCAGCCATTTGAGATTGTTGATATGGTCAACAAGTTTGATATGAAGATCACCGTTAATGGCGGTGGTAACTTTGGTCAGGCTGGTGCAATCCGTCACGGTATTGCCCGCGCCTTGCTTCAGTATGATGAAAATCTTCGTTCGCCACTGCGCAAAGCTGGGTTCTTGACCCGTGATGCGAGACAGGTTGAGCGTAAGAAAGTTGGACTGCACAAGGCACGTAAGCGTCCTCAGTTCTCCAAGCGTTAAGACCAGCGCTAAAAAGAATAGCCCGACTCATCAGTCGGGCTTTTTTTTGCCTTAAAAAACAGTGAGTTAACACTGATCCGTCTATCTCTCTTGTTGCGTATAAATCCCTGTTCCGTTATGATGCGGGGCCATTTTTAATTGCATGCGAATCCGCGTGTTTTAACATCCAATTTTGCTGTTTAGGGAGAACGTCATGACCAATGACGGAGTCAACCATAGTCGCCGCCGATTCTTGCTTGGTGCCACCACTGTTGTGGGTGGTGCAGGTGTAGTCGGTGCCGCTGTACCTTTTGTTTCATCCTGGCAACCCAGTGCCAAAGCTAAAGCTGCTGGCGCCCCGGTTAAAATTAATATCTCCAAGTTAGAGTCAGGCGCGCGCATGGTCGTCGAGTGGCGCGGCAAGCCAGTCTATATCGTCCGCCGCACCGCTGAGTCTCTGGCAGCGATCGCTGATATTGATACCAGCATCTTGAGGGATGCAGACTCGCTAGCGGCTTCACAGCCAAGCTACGTGAGCGGCACAGCCCGAACCCAGGCTGGTCGTGAAGAATATTTGATCTTGGTCGGTCTGTGCACGCACTTAGGTTGCGCGCCGATGTACCGCCCAGATGTAGGAGCAGTTGATCTTGGCGGCGACTCTTGGTTGGGCGGTTTCTTCTGTCCCTGTCACGGTTCTAAGTTTGATCTCTCAGGACGAGTTTTTGCTGGCGTTCCGGCGCCAACTAATCTGGAAGTTCCGCCTCATGTCTATGAGTCGGACGACATTGTTATTATCGGAATTGATGCGGAGATTGCGTAATGAGTAAAGCAGCAGCTTTTGCTGAGTGGTTAGATTCGCGTATGCCTACGCTCAAGCGCGAGTGGAATCGGCATATGGCCGAGTACTACGCGCCGAAAAACTTCAACTTTTGGTACTACTTCGGCGTGCTGTCGATGGTGGTGCTGGTTATTCAGCTGGTGACCGGTGTGTGGTTGCTGATGAGCTATCAGGGCTCTGCTGAGCAGGCCTTTGCCTCGGTTGAATATATTATGCGCGACGTGGATATGGGTTGGATTATTCGCTATGCCCACTCCACTGGTGCCTCGGCATTCTTCGTTGTGGTCTATATGCACATGTATCGCGGCTTGATCTATGGCTCTTATAAAGCGCCTCGCGAGCTGGTATGGATCTTCGGCATGACTATCTATGTGGCGCTGATGGCTGAGGCCTTCCTCGGTTATGTGTTGCCCTGGGGTCAGATGTCCTATTGGGGCGCGCAGGTGATTATTTCCCTGTTTGGTGCTATTCCAGTGGTCGGTGAAGATGTTGTGCAATGGATTCGTGGTGATTATCTGATATCGGGTATTACCCTGAATCGGTTTATGTCTCTGCACGTGGTGGCCATGCCAATCATTCTGATCGCACTAGTGGTTATGCATATCATTGCATTGCACGATGTGGGTTCAAACAACCCCGATGGCGTTAGCATCAAGAAGTACAAGGATGAGAAGGGCAACCCGATTGATGGCATTCCTTTCTATCCCTACTTTGTGATTCACGATCTGGTCCCCATTGTGGTGTTCCTGTTTGTGTTCTGCGCGATCCTGTTCTTTATGCCAGAGATGGGTGGTTACTTCTTAGAGTATGCCAACTTTGAGATTGCCAACTCCTTGAAGACTCCAGAGCATATTGCGCCGGTTTGGTATTTCACGCCTTACTACTCCATGTTGCGTGCAGTTCCCGATAAGCTCGGTGGCTTTATTACTATGGCTGCTGCTATTGCGATTCTGTTTGTGCTGCCCTGGTTGGACCGCAGTCCAGTGCGCTCAATGCGCTATAAAGGCAACTTTAGCCGCGGCGCGATTCTGGTGTTTGCTGCGTCCTTTATCCTGTTGGGATACTTGGGTGTTAAAGCGCCAACCGCAGCTCGGACACTGCTGGCTCAGATCTGTACGGTTCTGTACTTCTCCTACTTTATCGGCATCTACTTCTGGACCCGAATAGAGACCACTAGGCCAGAGCCGGACCGCATCACAATGGATGGCGGAATCGGTATTTGGAAAACCCTTGGCGGTGTGTTGATTGTTGCACTGTTGGTGGTATTGCCGATTAAGGCAGTCGGTGCTGAGAGTAGCAAGTCATGCGGTACTATCGACTGTGATACTTTTGAGGCTGATCTTCGCGATCACGCCTCGCTGCAGAACGGCGCTCAGCTAGCGGTTAACTACTGCATGGGCTGTCACTCATTCAAGTACTCGCGCTGGGAGCGGGTTGCCAATGATATTGGTATCCCCAATCAGCTGATGCTCGACAATATGGTTTTCACCGGTCAAAAGATTGGTGAGCTGATGAAGATCTCTATGTCTGAAGAGGGCGCCAAGGAATGGTTTGGTGTTGTGCCACCGGATTTGACTCTGGTTGCACGGGCGCGCTCATCAGAGTGGGTCTACACTTATCTGCGTAACTTTTACGCCGACTCAAGCCGTCCTTTTGGCGTTAACAACAAGGTCTTTAAAGATGTCGGCATGCCCCATGTCTTGCTCGACCTCCAGGGCTTGCCCGAATGTGCGCCAGGCCCAGTCGTGACTGCCAATGGCGGCATTAAGCGCGACCTTTTAACCGGTGAAGATATTCTCGATGATCCCTGCGGTCGTTTTAATATCGACGCTGCTGGCAGTATGACTGCTGAAGAATTTGATGTGGCGATGTATGACCTGGTCAACTTTCTGACCTATGTTGCAGAGCCAATGGCAGAAGAGCGCAAACATATTGGCCGTCTGGTACTGTTGTTCCTGCTGGTACTGTTGGTCTTTGTTATGCTGCTCAATCGTGAGTACTGGAAAGGTATCCACTAGAATTTTGTACACTGTTAAAACGCCTCTGGCTGAGATTGTTAAACCAGAGGCACTGTTGTTCAGGACAGACCATATAAAGGCATGGATTGTCTATTTGGGGCGGTGAATAGCTACCCCCTACTTACTTAAATTTGAGAGGTCACTGTGCGACGATCGTCTATGACATTGTTTTCCGACCCTACATGCCAGTACAGCCACCGTGTGCGTATTGTGTTGGCCGAAAAAGGCGTTACTGTTGATATTGAAGATATCGATCCAGGCGCTGTTACTGAAGAGATTCTTGAAGCTAATCCCTACGGTACTCTGCCCACCTTGGTAGACCGTGATCTGGCGCTCTATGAGTCCAAAGTAGTAATGGAATATCTCGACGAGCGTTTCCCGCACCCACCTCTATTGCCCGTTTATCCAGTAGCCCGCGCTCAGAGCCGTCTGTGGATTCACCGCATTGAAAAAGACTGGTGCACCTTGATTGTGCAGATTCTGCACAATCCAGAGAGCAAGCAGGCCGAGGAAGCGCGCAAAGAATTACGCGAGTCATTGATCACTATCGCCAGCATCTTCACTGATATGCCTTACTTTATGAGCGAAGAGTTTACCCTGGTAGATTGCTGCTTAGGCCCGATCCTCTGGCGTCTGCCCGAGTTTGGTATTGAGCTGCCGGTCAATCGTCAGCTAAAGCCACTACACGACTATATGGAACGGTTATTTGAGCGCCCCTCATTTCAGGAGAGCTTGACCGATCTTGAACTAGAGATACGTCAGTAAAATGAAAATGCGGTCCAACAGACCCTATCTACTGCGCGCCTTCTTCGACTGGATAGTGGACAACGATTGCACACCTTATGTTGTGGTCGATGCCCACCATCCCGGAGTAGAAGTGCCTCAGAGCTACGTCACCGATGGCCAGATTGTGCTCAATGTAGCACCTCGCGCGGTGTCGAACTTTATTCTCGATCTCGAAATTCTGGCTTTCTCTACCCGCTTTGGGGGAATGCCAATTGATATTCAAGTGCCTGTGACTGCCGTTGTTGGTATCTACAGTCAGGAGAATGGTCAGGGCATGGTCTTTGAGCACGAGCCCTCTGATGATCTGCCGCCGACACCACCAAGAGGTCCCAAAGCAGTTAAAAAACTCTCAACTCAACCACCTGCTGCACCGAGCGATAAGGCTCCGAAAAAGGCTAAGCCGTCGCTAAGGGTTATTAAGTAGTCGCTCTTTATTAGCAGGTATTGCCGGAGCAGTATCTAATGTCTAAAGCAATCGCAATTCTCTCAGCATCACGCACGCCCATGGGCGGCATGATGGGTTCTCTATCCGCGGTCTCTGCAGCCGATCTTGGCGCTGCCGCCATTAGTGCTGCTCTGGAAAAATCAACTTTAAGTGTGGGTGAAATCGACGAGGTGCTTATGGGCTGTGTGCTCAGCGCTGGCGTTGGTCAGGCTCCCGCACGCCAAGCCGCACTCGCTGCTGGTCTTACCAAAGAAACCCCCTGCACCACGATAAACAAGGTCTGCGGTTCGGCCATGAAAGCGGTGATGATGGGCTGCAATGCATTGCGCGCCGGTCAGGCTACTACGGTTGTTGCCGGCGGTATGGAGAGTATGAGCCGAGCACCCTACTTAATTCCCCAGGGACGTCAGGGCTATCGCTTTGGCAGTGCCCAGATGCTCGATCATATGCAATACGACGGTCTGCAAGATGCTTATCAGGGTGTTGCCATGGGCCTTTTCGCTGAAAAATGTGCCGACAAATACAGTTTTAGCCGTGAACACCAAGATGCCTATGCCATCGAATCTCTGCGTCGCGCCAATGCCGCAATCGCCAACGGCTGGTTTGATCAGGAGATTACCCCAGTGACAATCGCTTCACGACGGGGTGATGTGGTCGTGGATACCGATGAGCAGCCGGGCAATGCCAAACCTGAAAAAATTCCTACCCTAAGACCTGCCTTTGAGAAAAATGGCACGGTCACCGCGGCCAACGCCAGCTCTATCTCCGATGGCGCTGCGGCACTGACATTGATGATGGCAGACGAAGCCGAAGCCCGAGGCTTAAAGCCAATTGCCTTGATTCATGGCTTTGATCAGAGCGCCCAGGAGCCAGAGTGGTTTACCACGGCGCCGGTTTCAGCGATCAATAAGACCCTCGAGCGGGTTGGTTGGACTGTGGATGATGTGGATCTTTGGGAAGTTAACGAGGCTTTTGCAGTAGTTGCTATGGCGGCAATGCACGAGCTGAAAATACCTCACGAAAAGCTCAATGTACACGGTGGCGCCTGCGCCCTAGGACATCCTATCGGCACCAGTGGCGCGAGAATTATTGTTACTCTGATTCACGCCTTGCAGCAGCACGGTGGCCGCAAGGGCATTGCCAGCCTCTGTATTGGTGGCGGTGAAGGTACTGCTATGGCGATCGAACTAGTCTAATTTAGAATATTAGCTTACAGGTTCAGCCTGTAAGCTAGTCCACGTATTCAAAGACTTTGACGACACTGCGTACGCCGCTGGTTCGACTGGCTATCGCAGTGGCTTTCTCGGCATTGATACGTCGCACCTTGCCCATCAAATAGACTACGCTGTCTTCAGCAGTGACTTCGATATTGGATGATTTAACCTCGTTATCAAAGGTCAGCTTAGTAGCCACCTTGGCGCTAATTAAAGCATCGTTGGTGCGTGCAACAATCGACGAATTACCGCGTACCTGCAATTCATTGTGGACCTGACGCTGGCCGGTAAAGGCACGGGCCGTGTCTCCCGCAAGTTTCTTCAGCTCTTTGGTGGGTACTTCACCGGTCAACAGCACGATCGCATGGTAGACATGCACATTGATATGGGCCCTCTTTAACCCTGGATCAGCTTTCTTTAGATTGACGCCTATATAGGTATCCATCTTGATGTCGTTGATATCAGAGCCGATCGGAGATGATGTGGGGTCAGGTGTGATCGGTTCGCTGACAACCGAGTTGACCACGGCTGTGCAGCTGGACAGCAAAGCCGCCATGGTTAAAACGAGAATACTGTTGCGCATTTAAGCACCTCCAAAAATATGACTGTCGATCAGCGCGCAGAGGCACTGAACAATTTGTACTTGCGACTGAATCACCAGGGGAGCAGGCCAGCCAGCGACACTAATATGAACATCATTGTAGCTTACCGCGTTGATCAACGAATCATCATTCTCTGCGGAAACAAGAACAATCGTCATACCGCGTTCGAGAGCCGTATTAAGTGCGCCCAGCAGAACCTGGCTATTATTGCCACTGCTCAGCAATACTAAAATATCACCGCTCGCTGCCTGAGTTTTCAGTGCCTGATTATAGCGTTCGGCAGAGCTGCTCTGAAGCGCGATCTGATGCAGATTTAGGGAGGGAAAACCGGGGCGATCAATATCGTACCCTTGAGATAGATAATCGGTTAGCAGCTGTGCCACTAAGCCATTGGAATTCTCGCCGCAGGTGAACACGCGATTGCCGGTCAGCAGGGCCGAGGCGATTTTTTCAGCGGCACTGGCGATGGGCTCAGCACAGGTTTCACCTGTGGCCATGGTTGCTTCAATCATTGTTTGAAACTGATTGAAAACCTTTTGATCTACTGCGTCCAAAAACTGTTATCCCTATCTAAACGAGTGATTACTGGAGAATATTCTCTATCCACTTAATGCAATACCTGTCTGTTGTTCCCTGATGCTTATTGTCGGGGCTAATGGCGAGAGCATCAAACCGGGCACTGACTTTATCTGTCAGACCTTCACGCTGCATATAGGCCTGAGCTGCTGCGGTTAAGCGCTGACACTTTTGCGCGGTAATAGACTCTTCAGCTGAACCAAAATTGGCACTGCTGCGAAAGCGCACTTCGACAAATACTAAGACCTTATTATCCAGCATAATAAGATCAATTTCGCCCCTGCGGGTGCGAAAGTTTTTCGCTACAAATCGCAAGCCTTTAGCGATTAAAAATTCCTGCCCCAGCTGTTCAGCGTCGGCACCGCTCAAGCGATTTTTTGTGCTGCTTGGGAATGTCTGCTTCCCCATAATGTCCGTCCCTGAACAGTTTGCTTATTAGGGCTGTGCTGGCACCACCCGGCCTTTTTCAAATACCGCCCACTTTTCTTTACGCTTGATGCTGCCCTCTTCTAGTGACAGCAGACCAGTGGCGCCAAACACAGGCAGTGCCTCTGGGCGATCCATTTCATCGAGTAGGGCATGCAACAAGAAAGCATCATAGCCCAGAGCATATAGCTGCCGATAGGCGGTGGGCAGACGCTGATCTGGTGTCAGCGGGCGCGGCATATAACCCTCAAGCGTCCAGGGCATGGCGCTAAAGGTGATACCACTGAGATCACGATTGAGCTCAATCTGCTGGCTGCCGCTGTAGATATGCGAGGTGGCATAGACCGGAATATCCCCGGCATAGAGAAAATCCAGTGCCGGTTTTATCTGCCGTACTTTGGCTGAGTAGCCCAGCACAATCACCAGATCTATATCCTGACGGCGACGTGAGGTGGCGCTAAGGCTGCGATTTACTGTGCGTCGAAGTGCCAGACTGCGCTTTTCGCTAAGATCAATTTCCAGCGGTTGCTGCAGTAGTCGAGTGAAGTCATTAACGCTGCTGGGGTAGGAGATTGCATCCACCAGAGTGCCACCTTTGGCGGCCCAGTAATCGATAAAATGACGTCGAGCACGCAGCCCCCAACCGCTCTCAGGTGCTATCAACAAGACATTAGTCTGACCCTTGAGCCAAGCCTGATCGGCAATTTGACTGACTTCATCCAGCGCCGAGAGACCAAATTGCACCAGATTCTCGGTTGGCGCGGCGGCCTTACTGTCGAGACGATTAAGGCTTAGGGTGGCGACTTTTAACCTTGGGTAGGCCGCTAACTCTTCGACCTGGGATTGACGCAGGGGGCCGATCACCATGTCGGCCCCGCGCTCCACAGCCTGGTTATAGACCTCGGTGACCGGCACTGAGGAGGTATCATAGATCGCTATCTTGGGCAGACTGCGGCCCTGAGATAAGTTTTCATAGTAAGCGCTAACAAACCCATTGAGTACCGTATTGCTTGGGGTTTCATATTCACCCTGAAGCGGCAGCAACAGAGCAATGCTTTTCGGCGCAGTACTAATCCGCAAGCGATTTTTCAATGCTGCGGGTGGTGTCTTGGCTCCCGGATGCTCTCGCCAGCTCTGTTCCCACACCGCGAAGAAGCTTTTCTGTGCACTCGGGTCGGCCTGTCGATAGCGCATAGCTGCGGCCAGCTCGAACCAGCCAGTCAGCACACCGCGGTCGGCGAGGTCGGTTTGCTGAAGTTGATTAAAGGGCAACTCATTGAGTTGCAGCCAAATCTGATCGTGAAGGCGCGCGATCAATCGTTGATCGCTGCCCTTGCGGGAATTGTAAAGTTGGCCCAACTGGATACTGTTTTCGATGCTGCCGGTGATATCGCCAGCGGCATAATTGAGGGCGCTTTCGAGACTCAGGATACGGCGCTGAAAATTCATTTCCAGACCCAGTCTCAGAGCGCTAAAGCGTTTTCCTGCGAGTACTTTTTTGGCACTGGCGAGCTGCTGTCCAGCAAGATCCAGTTCCAGGCCGAGCAAACTGTATTCGATAAAGAAGTTGTCGTTCAATAGGTCAGTATCAATCAGCTGCAGTGTGCTTTTGCTCTGTTCTAGGTCACCGCCCTGAGCAAACAGAATGGCAATATCCAACAGCCTATTGTCGCGGCGATAGGGCTCGACTGAATTAATCCGCGCCAGTGCCAATTCCGCTTGGCTAACTAGGGACTGATTGATCTCGGTATCTTCAGAACCGACAGTAACTCGGGCGATTGGACCTGAATCTTGCGTTGTTGTTGGCGCACAGCCCCCGATAAAGGCTAAGATGGCCAGCGCATAAATCATCGAGA
>CAXAFJ010000058.1:0-12824 GCA_963968025.1 uncultured Pseudomonadales bacterium
CAATCAGCGGGTTGGCTTTAAGCCGGCCAATGGCACTCAGGTGTTGGTGCGCTGCCGTGCTGGTCTCTATGAGGGCCGTGGCGAGTATCAGCTGGTTATCGAGCATATGGAGGAGGCGGGCTTTGGCGCGCTGCAGCGGCAGTTTGAGCAGCTTAAGCAGCAGCTTAGCGATGAGGGTTTGTTTGATAATCAGCACAAAAAGCCGATGCCGGATTCGGTGTCGCATATTGGTGTGATTACCTCGGCCACCGGAGCGGCGGTTAAAGATGTTCTGTCGGTTTTGGAACGGCGCTTTCCGTCGATTAGGGTGAGTATTTTCCCCACTGCGGTTCAGGGGGAGCAGGCGGCTAGGCAGATTGTTGAGGCGATTGCTAATGCCAATCAGCTTGGTCATTGCGATGCGCTGATTGTTGGGCGCGGCGGTGGTTCGCTGGAGGATCTGTGGCCGTTTAATGAGGAGGTTGTAGCTCGGGCGATTTTTGCCAGTGCTATACCGATTGTCAGCGCGGTGGGCCATGAGGTGGATTTCACTATTGCGGATTTTGTTGCTGATCTGCGGGCGCCGACGCCCTCTGCGGCAGCGGAGCTGTTGAGTCCTGACGGTGAGGATATTCTCAATCAGTTTGAGGGTTTTGAGATTCTGCTGACTGAGGCTATGGGGCGCAAGATTCAGCAGTTGCGGCAGCGGGCTGATTATTTAAAGAAGCGTTTGCGCCATCCTGGGCATAAGTTGCAGGAGCAGAGTCAGCATTTGGATCATTTGGATATTCGTTTACGGCGGGCGATCAGTGGTGGGCTTGAGCAGCGGCGTCAGCGGATGAATCGGATGCAGAGCCAGCTTGCTCGAGTGCATCCTGGTGAGGCGATTGGTGACTATCATCAGCTGGTGGCTAGGTATGTTAAGCAGATGTCGCGGTCGGTTAAGCAGCAGCTTGAGGTTAGGCGCAGCAAGACTGGGCAGGCGATGCATTTGTTGGATACGGTGAGTCCGCTGAAGACGTTGGGGCGGGGGTATTCAATTATTCGTGATGCGGATGACGCGGTGATTAAGTCAGTGGCGTCCGTGACTGAGGGGGATGTTTTGCGCGGGCAGCTGGAGGATGGTGAGGTGGTTTTGGCTGTGACTGGGACTAATAGTAAGACTCTTTGAATCTTGGATGTTTTGGTGGGTGCGGGGTTGGTGGTTGGTGCGCTATAGCCCCTGGGTATGGCCTTGAGATCGGTCCCATGGGCGCTATTATTTTCAGCGTTCGCACAACTCGCTGGCGCTCAAACAAGCGCTCTCTCTTTCTGAAAATAATGGCTCCCATAAGCGGGCCCTGATTGATCTCAAGGCCATACCCAGGGACTATTTGGACTCTCGCAGTGGGTTCTTAAAAATGACAAAATTTAGCTCTAGGTTTTAGTTTAGCTGCTCTTCTCTGTTAATTTTCTAGGGCCTGTTCTAGGTCGGCAATAATGTCTTCTATGGCTTCTAGTCCGGCTGAAATTCGGACTAGGCCTTCACTGATGCCGTGGGCGGCGCGCTCTTCTATGCTGTAGACGGAGTGAGTCATGCTGGCTGGGTGTGAGATTAGGGTTTCTGCATCACCTAGGCTGACGGCTAGTTTGGCTAGCTTGAGTTTGTTGAGCATGCGCACGCTGGCGTCGTAGCCGCCTTTCAGTTCTAGGGCGATCATGCCACCGAAACCGTCCATTTGCTTGCAGGCGATGGCGTGCCAGGGATCGCTCTTTAAACCGGGGAAAAATACCTGATCAACGGCTGGGTGCTGCTCGAGCATTTCGGCTATGGCTTGGGCGTTTTGGCAGTGGCGTTCCATGCGTAGTTGGAGAGTTTTGATGCCGCGTAAAATCAAGAATACGGTCATCGGTGAGATGACTGCACCGGTCATATCCTTTAAACCAAACAGACGAATCTGCTGAATGGTCTCTGCATCACCCACTACTGCGCCAGCGATTAGGTCGCCGTGGCCACCGAGATATTTGGTGGCTGAGTGGACAACCAGATCGGCGCCGAGAGTTAGGGGACGTTGCAACGCGGGTGTGCAGTAGGTGCTGTCGACCATTATTTTAATGTCACTGCTGTAGCGTTTAACCAGAGTGCTTACGGCGGCTATATCGATAACGCGCATATTGGGGTTCACTGGGGTCTCAAAGTAGACCACTTTGGTTTTGTCACTGAGGTGGCTTTGCAGTTCGGCATGGTCGGTGAAGTCGACATAGCAGATATCGACGCCAAACTTTTTCAGTCCGTGCTCCATAAATGAAAAGGTGCAGCCGTAGAGGGTTTTGTCGACGAGAATTTGATCTCCGGGACCGACTAATGTCCAGAGTGTGGCGGTGATTGCGCCCATACCTGAGGCGGTCGCAAGTGCGGCTTCGCCCTCTTCTAGATCTGCCAGACGGGTCTCAAGAATGTCTTGGGTGGGATTGGAGATGCGGCTGTAGAAGTGGCCTTTCTCTTCTCCTGAAAAACGTCCGGCGCCTTGAGCCACATTATCGAAGGCATAGGTGGAGGTCATGTAAATCGGTGGGTTGAGAGAACCTTCATTGGCGGACGAATCATAGCCAGCGTGTACGGAGCGAGTGGCGAAGGAAAGTTTTTTAGTACTATTAATAGACATGATATTGCTCTGTAGAAACTAATTTATACCTTTAGAATAAACCTCCTACACGGGTTAATACTTACCTTATAAATTGTTAAATTTACTAATAATAGCTATATTCACCTTATTATTAATATTTATAGGTGATTTATGCCAATTTCAAAGTTAGATCGAATGGACCGTCGTATTCTTGAAGAGATTCAAAGTGATGGCAGTATTAGTAATCTGGAATTGGCTGAGCGGGTGGGGCTTTCGCCCTCCCCCTGTGCCCGCCGTGTAAAGCTACTTCAAGAGAGTGGGGTTATTAGTCGGCAGATTACGCTACTGGATCAGAAGAAGTTGGGGTTGCCGATTAGTATTTATATCTCGGTGAGTTTGGATAATCAGAGTCCGGATCGGTTGGCGAATTTTGATACCAAGGTTACAGGTTGGCCTGAGGTGGTTGAGTGTTCATTGATTACGGGCAGTGACACGGACTACTTGTTGAAAGTGGTTATGCCGGACATGGATTTTTACCAACGATTTTTGTTGGATAAGCTGAATCAGATTGCAGGGGTGAACAGTATTAAAACCAGCTTTGTGCTGCGGCAGGTAGTGAAGCGAACTGAGATGCCGTTGGATCATATTTGACCACTATCGATAGTGGTCATCCTGAGACAACGCAGTGAACCGAAGGATCCCCTTAGCTGTCGCTATCAATAGTGGTCATCCTGAGAGAGCGCAGTGAGCCGAAGAATCTCCTTGGCTGTGGCACCTTTCAAGACCGGTACTCACTGGATGAGATCCCTCCACTACGGTCGGGATGACAGTGAGTTTGACCGGAGTGACAGAGTGTTTGGTCGGGACGACAGTGCGTTTGATCAGGCAAAGTCACCACAGACAGTGCCAGTCTACCCAATCACTTCTTCTTATCCTCATGACGCTTACTAAACTTAGTCACTGGCTTTTTCTTAAAGGTCGGCTTATTAACCGCCTTGCCCTTAGTGCTATAAGGATTCTCAGAAGTGCGATACTCAACTCGCACTGGCGTACCATGCAAGCCCAACTCACGACGAAAGATCTTTTCCAAATAACGCGTGTACTGCGCCGGAACCGAATCAGTCTGGTTGCCGTGGATAATAATAATCGGCGGGTTGCGTCCACCGGCATGGGCGAAGCGCAGCTTTATACGTCGTCCATGGACCAACGGCGGCTGATGCTCTTCTACCGCGCCTTCCAAGACCTTAGTCAAACGGGATGCACTCAGGGCATCAGTGGCAGCACGATAGGCGTTTTCAATGGAGTCATAGAGATTGCCAACGCCAGTGCCATGGAGTGCTGAAATAAAGTGTACATCGGCAAATTCGGCAAAGCGCAGTCGACGTTTAATGTCTTCTTTGATCTTCTCGCGCTTTTCCGGCTCGAGACCATCCCACTTGTTGACGCCAATCACCAAACCCCGACCGGCATCGATTACCGAGCCCATCAGGTGCAGATCCTGCTCAACTAAACCTTCATGGGCGTCAACCATCAAGACCACGACATTGGCGTCATCAATTGCCTGAAGGGTTTTAACAATGGAGAATTTCTCAATCGCTAATTTGATATTTTTGCGCTTGCGAATACCGGCGGTGTCGATCAGCGTGTACTTTTTGCCGTGACGTTCGTAATCGATATAAACGCTGTCTCGGGTGGTGCCAGCTTCATCGAAAACAACCACGCGATCTTCACCGAGCAGGCGATTAACCAATGTGGATTTACCCACATTAGGACGACCCACAACACCGATTCGAATGCCGTTTAAGCCACTGTTATCCGGCTCTGCATATTCAGGATAGGGTTCCAGCAACTCTTCCATCATCGAACGCACGCCGCGACCATGGGTGGCTGTGGTGGGGAACATCCCGGAGAATCCCAGCTGATAAAAATCAGCCAATGCTTCGGAGGGTTCGAGACCATCAATTTTGTTGGCGACCAGATAAACTTTGCGATTTTTCTTGCGCAGAGTCTCGGCGATCATATGATCGGCGGCAATAATTCCTGAGCGACAGTCGACAATAAACAACACAATGTCGGCTTCGTCCATAGCCAGCAGAGACTGCTCGGCCATACCGACGTCGATGCCCTCTTCCTCACCGCTGATACCACCGGTATCGATCACCATAAAGCGGCGGTCATACATCTCACCATCGCCGTATTTACGATCACGGGTGAGGCCGGAATAATTAGCCACCAGAGCGTCGCGACTGCGTGTGAGTCGATTAAAGAGAGTTGATTTACCAACATTGGGGCGCCCAACAAGGGCGATAACAGGAATCATGGAATTAAAAATGCCGCAGTGTTTAAGTGCGGCATTCTACGTTAGTTGACCAGACATCACACTAAAGAAAATAAGTGCCCATAATCGCCCTTAGCTGGGTGCTCTAGGCGAGTAACTTTTCAATCCGCTGCCTATGCGGCAATAGATCTGCAGCATGCTCTGCCACTATAGATGCAGGCACGTAATCGAGATTGCCACTGCTTAGGTTGCGGGTGACCATCAATATCTTTAGGTCTGCCATGGTCAGGCGACCATCGCAGAAAAACTCTCCACCATTGGCTAGCAGAGTAGCATTGAGTCCTTTCAAGAACATTGGCACTGGCCCAGCTACGAGTTCAATGCGAACACGCTGCTTTTCCTCTTCCGGCATAAAAAAGGTGTTAACCAAAAGCTGCATAAGATCGTCGGCGGTATCCATGACATCGTCACAGACCGCAGCCTGCCAATTATCTTGGGGATACAGATCAGCCATTTTGCCGACTAGACGATTGATCGCATTGGACTGATTGAGCAGTTTGCCGTCGACTTCCATAACCGGCACTTGCTGATAGGGATAATCGGCTTTTACGGTGGGCCATTCTGTAATGGGGATGCGGTGATCGTCGAAGGCAATGCCGGCTAGTTTTAGTGCTATGCGGGCAGGCTCGCCGCGGCCGCCGGGGAAGTCAAAATAACTTAGCTTTAGGCTTGTCATGACTGTTAAAAACTCCTGTTCTGTCAATGGTCGGACGATGGCATTGCCATCATCAGAAATCCTGAGAATGCTGCATTCGATGGCGACAGACTGCTGTCGACTTTGGTTTTGGCTTGGTTGATTAAGTCTCGATAGGCTGTGTAAAACGCCCAGCTCGGGGTTGGTTTGTAGATCAACTCTGGCACATCAAAATGCTGAATAATATTTTTCGCCGTGGTGGGTTTTACAAACACTTCAGTGGTTGGCGCGTAATAAGCGGGAATAATCGAGATCAGACTCCACTTCGCCAGCTTTTCAGTTTTCAATAGCTCCACTAGGGCTTCAAAACACGCCTGCTGATTATTGCTGTTCAACAGATCATGCATGGCCTGGACCATAAATGACTGTTCGCCGGGGGCGAGACGCTTTACAAAATCGCGGAACTTGGGCTTTTCAAACATCGACACCATTGAAGAGCCGCCGACTATCTTGGCCATATCCTCAGAGTACTGGCCGATATTTTTCCGCGCTCTGGCGCTAAAGCTCTCATGGGCCATGGTGGTCATTTTCTCCATGGGATGACGCTTGCCAATTTTGACCATTTCCGGATCGGCAAAGCCGCCGGGATAGCGTGACAAAAAATTGGCCTCGGCCTGCTTGAGTTTATTGGGGTTTAGTTGAATCATAGATTGATCTCTGTGGATGCCAATACCAATTGACTATAGATCAAGATTGAGAACAAAGACCCCCACTGCATCAAGTGATCGCAATGGAGGCTTTTAAATCGAGCAAGCGGCTACTACTGAATTTTATAGGAGCTCAGGACGCCGCCATTAGATTGGATAATCAAGCTGTCACCGATGGTTAACATTGCGGCGCTAACACCACTACCATCCACCTTGGTGCGTCCGACAAAGCTGCCGTCTTCGGTACTCAGCAGGTGCAGATAGCCTTCAGCATCGGCAACGGCCATATAAACACCCAGTCGAGCAGGGCCAGTAACACGGCGTAAAAACAGCTCTTCGTTGCTCCAGATCACCTGCCCGCTGCCGGAACTGAAGGCACGTACGGTACTGTCTGCTTCACTGACATAGACCTGACCGCTGCTGTAAGCCGGCGAGCTGTGTGAGGAACCATCTTGGAACCACAGGCTTCTGCCGGTACCGCGAGCTATAGCACCTAAGCGACCCTGATAGGTCACGGCGTAAATCACATCATCTACCAGCAGTGCGGAGCCATCGACATCGACCATGCGTTCAAGATCAGTACGACCCTTTGGCAGCGCTAGACGAGACTCCCAAATCAGCGAACCGTTCTCAGGGTTAAAGGCGATGAGTTTGCCCGAGTCAAAAGCGGCCAAGATCATTCTATTGGTGACTAATGCGGTGCTGGTGCCACGCACGGTTAGCAGCGGCGCATCGTCTTCATGCTGCCACAGGGCATCACCGCTATTGGCGTCGAAGGCGAATAATTTATTATCGATGGTCTGCACAGCAACAACGGTGCCGTTACTTTGCGGACTGGCTAAAATTTCTGAACTGACAGTGGCGGTCCAGAGCACTGAACCATCTGCAGCATTCAATACATAGACTTCACCTTCAACCGTGCCAACCAGAACCTGGTCTGCGGCATAGCCGACACCGCCGGACAGAGAAACATCTAACACTGTGGTCCAGCGGCGCTTACCTGTGGCGACATCGATGGCGCTGATCTTGCCTTCGTGATCCGCGGCAAAAACACTATCGCCATTGGTTGCTGGACGCAGACTGTTCCAAAACTGCTTGTTGCCGCCGCCAACTTTCGTCGACCACTGCTTCTTAATTTTTACCTGCTGATCGAATTTAACCAACTCTGCTGGCTTGATTTCATCTTCGTCGTCGCCACCAAACCAACTACAGCCTGATATCAACAGTGCGCAGAGTAATAAATTAAGTTTTTTCATGAGGCGTCATCCTGTTCATCAGAGGGCTCTTCAGCTTGAACTGCCTCAGGGGCGTTAACCACCACTGGCTGAACCTGGCTGAGTTTTAGCTGCAACAGCTGGCTAGAGGAAGCATTTCCCGCTTCGGTGGCCATCATCGCCGCTTCATAGGCGCTATAAGCTGCACCGCTGTTGCCCTGCTGGAGATAGAAATCGCCTTTGGCTTCGTCGAAGGCTGACTTCATTGCGCCAGCGTCAACACCCTGCACTAACTGCAGTGCGGTATCCAGATTGCCGGCGGCGGCCTCAACTCGGGCCAGACGCAAACGGGCAATATTCTCACTGATAGCTTCATCGGCATTGTCCATCGCCCACTGCAGCTCAACTGCGGCGGCACTGAGGTCTGCGGCTTCAACAGCCAACTTAGCTTTGATCAAGGCGCCATAGAAAGCGTATTGAGAGTTGCTGTAGTCCTGCTTGAGGCTATCGGCCAACTGATTAACCTCAGCCTGCTTGTCAGCATCCAACGTATTGCCTGGAGTGGCCTCTGCAATATTATCCAGCATCTGCTGGTAGACCAGTGAGGCTGCTGCAGATTGATCTTCAACGTGGTCGCTATAAGCTTCCCAGCCAAAATATCCGCCAACGGTCAGTACTATTGCCAGAATGACCTGCTTGCCATTCTCGTCCCACCAACGCTTTAGAGCTTCGATTTGCTCTTCTTCAGTAATATGGTCTGCCACAGGTGTTCCTCAATCAGTCATTAATGTAATTAGTAGATTGCCCAATTGATCTTGGGCAACCGATTCTTGGGGGCGATCTTGACGCAAAAACTTGATCCCCACTGTATTGTTCTCCGCTTCATCTTCACCCAGTATCAGGGCGATGGCGGCACCACTCTTATCGGCTTTTTTCATTTGCGATTTAAAGCTTCCACCGCCGCAGTTAGTCTGCAAGCGCAGGCTTGGACAGTCAGTGCGCAGATTTTCTCCGAGCACCAAAGCCTGTGTATCAACATCGCCAACGGCGACCAAATACAGATCGACGGTTTGGCCGACACTATCCGGCACTACGCCCAACTCGTCAAGGAGCAACACCAGCCTTTCCATGCCCATGGCAAAGCCAACGCCGGGACAGGGCTTGCCACCGAGCTGTTCGACTAGACCATCGTAGCGGCCACCGGCACAGACTGTACCCTGAGCACCGAGGCTGCTGGTGACCCATTCGAAAACTGTCTTCGAATAATAATCGAGACCGCGCACCAGCCGGGGATTAATTTCATAGCCAATGCCCGCGGCGTCGAGCATGGCGCGCAGCTGCATAAAATGCTCTTTCGATTCGCTGTCGATATAGTCTGCCAGCACCGGGGCGTCATTCAGTAGCGCCTGGGTATCAGCATTTTTGCTGTCGAGAATACGCATGGGATTGGAGTGCAGTCGACGCTGACTGTCTTCGTCGAGCTGGTCGTGGCGAGCACTGAGATACTCCACCAGTGCAGCGCGATAGAGTTTGCGGTCTGCAGAGGTGCCAAGGGAATTAATCTGCAGGGTCACTGCCTGATCAATTTTTAGTGCCTGCCAAAGTCGTGCGGTAATCAGCAGCAGCTCGGCATCTATATCTGGGCCTTTTAAACCAAAGGCTTCGACACCGACCTGATGAAACTGACGCAGGCGACCCTTCTGGGGGCGCTCGTGACGGAACATGGGACCGCTATACCAGAGCCGCTGAATCTGATTGTGCAGCAGACCGTTTTGATTACAGGCGCGCACGCAGCTGGCGGTGCCTTCGGGACGCAGACTGAGGCTGTCGCCATTGCGGTCTTCAAAGGTATACATTTCTTTTTCGACTATATCGGTCACTTCACCGATAGAGCGTTTAAACAGCTCAGTCTGTTCAAGAATCGGGAAGCGTATTTCTCTGTAGCTGTAACGTGCCAACACATCGGCAATCACTTTTTCAAGATACTGCCAGGTGGGAGACTGATCGGGGAGTAGGTCGTTCATCCCGCGAATGGATTGAAGTTGTTTCATAAATTTTTGGCCCTTAGCCTGTAACAATTAGCCTTTAACAATTAGCCTCTCGCTATTATCTGCTCGGCTTCATGAGCCAGCTGCGCTTCTTTGGCCGCAGCCTTGGCGCGGATCTGTGCTTCCAGTTCATCGACTAAATTTTCATTGCCGATTTTGTGCTCGGGCACGCCGTCCAGATAAACCAGATTAGCGGGTGTGCCACCGGTTAGACCAAAGTCTGACTCTTTGGCTTCGCCGGGACCGTTGACGATGCAGCCGATAATCGACACATCCATCGGCACGGTAATATCTTCAAGGCGGCTCTCTAGTTCATTGACCGTCGAGATCACATCAAAATTCTGTCGCGAGCAGCTCGGGCAGGCAATAAAGTTAATCCCTTTACTGCGCAGACGCAGACTGCGCAGCATATCCCAGGCCACTTTGGCCTCTTCCACGGGGTCCGCGGCGAGAGAGATACGCACTGTGTCGCCAATACCGTCGAGCAACAGTGCACCCAGACCAATTGCGGATTTAACCGTGCCTGAACGCAGGCCTCCGGCTTCGGTAATACCCAGATGCAGAGGCTGTTCGATTCGGGTTGCCAGATCGCGGTAGGCGGCCACGGCCATAAAAATATCTGAGGCTTTAACACTGACTTTAAAGTCTTGGAAATCATATTTGTCGAGCAGGTCGACATTGCGCATGGCGGATTCCACCATGGCTTCTGCCGTGGGTTCGCTGTATTTGCGCAGTAGGTCTTTGCCCAGAGAACCGGCATTAACACCGATCCGGATGGGGATATTCAGGTCTCGCGCTTTGGCGATCACTTCCCGCAGGCGACTCTCTCGGGAGATATTACCGGGATTAATGCGCAGACAGTCAACACCTAGATCGGCAACCCGCAGGGCGATATGGTGGTCGAAGTGAATATCAGCGACTAGGGGAACATTAACCAGCTTACGGATCGCCCCAAAGGCCTCGGCCTCTTCCATGGAGGGCACTGAGACGCGAACTATATCGGCGCCAGCGGCTTGGATACGGTTGATCTGGGCGACAGTGGCGGCGATATCACCGGTGCTGGTATTGGTCATGCTCTGAACAGAGATCGGTGCGTCGCCGCCAACGGGGACATTGCCGACCATTATCTGTCGCGACTTGCGTCGCACGATGGGTGTGCCACTAAACATTTGATTGGATACTCATGTTAGCTACGTTTTAACCAGGCCTGATATTCAAGATTCTCTTTTGAGTAGGGAAACAGATTCTTGAGTTTCAGTCCCTCACTGGCGACATTGTCTCTGTTGCCAAAGCGCTGTTCTATTCTTATGGACAGCCACAGACTTTTTGCTGTGGGCTTACTCAACTGTCTAAATCGATCCAGTGCCATTTTACTCAATGGATAATTCTGTTGCTGAAAATAAATATCAGCAGCTTCTATATAAGGTGGTGCAAATCCGGCGGACAGCTGGGTGGCCTTCTCAAAGGATTCCACTGCTGCCTCTATATCCCCGAGGCGCTTCTGGCTTAGCCCCAATATGTAAAAAGCTTGCGGGCGACGCTCATAACCAAGGTCCTGAGTCACCGTTTGCATCTGCTTAAGCGCTTCTTGCATGCGTCCCTGATTAAACAGGAAGGCGGCAAAGTTGTAGTGCGCCAGAGTGTAATCACTGTCCGCTGCCAGCGCTTTGCGATACTGCTGCTCGGCTAGCTCAAATTCCTGTTCCATCTGATATAACAGTGCGTAACCATTATAGAGTTGAGCGGAACGGGGATTAAATAATTTTGCTTTCTCTAAGTGAACCCGGGCGAGATCGCGGTTGTTGGAGCTGATATAACTGAGCGCCAACCTAATATGCTGTTGGTTTGCTGCATCCGGATCTGCTGCAGAACTCTTATTTCCACCGCTGGACACACAACCGGCGGTTGCTATGACTGCAAGCAATAACAAAAATCTCGAATAATATTTTATCGGGGTTTTCATGCTTCCCTCTCCTTGTCTTTGCTCTTTTTAATATCAGCACAGCTATGCTTTTTTGCCCACTTATCTCAATCCCGGGAGCGACTCACTCCCTAGCCAACAATCTTTACTACCTGCTCTTCATCCAGGTCCTGCAAACGCTTTTTATAGCGTTCCTGACGCTTGGTGCGGTCATTGACCTCACCCGCCAACTGGCCACAGGCCGCGGCAATATCGTCGCCACGAGTAGTGCGAACGGTCACAGTGTACCCGTCATTTTGCAGAATGTCCCTAAACCGACCAAGGGCCACTTTGGTGACTCTTTTGTACTCCGATCCGGGAAACGGATTAAACGGAATAAGGTTTATCTTGCAGGGTAAATCTCGCAGCAGCACAGACAGTTCTTTGGCGTGTTCGTCGCGATCATTAACCAGATCCATCAGCGTGTATTCAACCGTGACCTTGCGTCGATTATCCGGCATTTTATCCAGATACCGCTTGGCGCTATCAATAAAATCCGCCAGGGGATATTTGCGGTTAATCGGCACCAACTGGTTGCGCAGCTCATCGTTAGGCGCATGCAGTGAGATAGCCAAGGAGACATCACTGACATCACCTAACTTATCTAATTCCGGAACCACACCAGCGGTGCTCAGGGTCACGCGACGCTTGGACAGGCCGTAGGCATTGTCGTCCATCATCAAGCTCATGGCGTCGACCACGTTATTGAAGTTCATCAGCGGTTCACCCATACCCATCATCACCACATTGGTGACACGGCGAGGGTTTTTGGTGTCAAATTGATCAAAGGATTTGGCTGCAATCCATAGCTGACCAATAATTTCAGCGGTGGTTAGGTCGCGGGCAAAACCCTGCTTGCCGGTGGCGCAGAAACTGCAGTCCAGGGCACAGCCGATCTGTGACGAGACACAGAGGGTGCCGCGGTCGCGTTCGGGGATATAGACCATTTCGATGCAGCTACCGCCATCGACTTTAATCAACCACTTGCGTGTGCCGTCGACGGAGTCCTGACAGCTGACAACCTCCGGGACCACCACTTCGGCGACCTCGGCTAGGCTTTCACGCAGGCCTTTGGAGATATTGGTCATCTCGCTGATCTCACCAATTCCGTATTGATGAATCCACTTGAGAATCTGGGTGCCACGAAAACGTTTCTCGCCCAATGACTCTAAAAAGTCGCCGATGCGGGAAGCAGAAAGCCCCAAGAGGTTAGTTTTAACCTTTCGGGGCTGTTCGTCGTGGACTGCTGTTGCGTTTGGTTCCTGGGACATAGATGTCCTGGTCTCTCAGTTTCTCTCGATCTTCTCTTGCTCTCTAAAGTTCTGCTAAAGTTCTGCT
>CAXAFJ010000059.1:0-12656 GCA_963968025.1 uncultured Pseudomonadales bacterium
CATCACCAAAGCTAACATCACCAAAGCTAACATCACCAAAGCTAACATCACCAAAGCTAACATCACCAAAGCTAACATCATCAAAGCTAACAGCCTGCCTACAAAATTACTCGAACATGGCGGCAGTCAACAACTGCCACTGTTCCTGCCAGTTCTGAGTCGGCGGCGTCTTAAACTGACTGCGGACAAATTGGCTTATTTTTCCGTCGGCACTGCAGAGCATCAGGTTAGCGGCAGTGGCCACTGGCACCTGGAGTTTTAACCCGTCGCGAACTTCTGCTTCACGGAGTATCTGCTTAAGCTGTGATTCCAAGCGGTCAAAAAACTGGGCGACGCGATCATGTAGTCGCTCGGTCTCGCCAGTCAGTGCATCGCCATTGAGGATGCGGGTAATACCTGGATTCTTTTCCGAGAATGCCAGCACCAAACTGAGAATGCGGTAGCACTGGTTGATCGCGTCTGGCTCGTCACTGACAATGCCGCGCACGCGAGCAAAAATGGTCTCATCAATAAAGTCGATAAGACCCTCATACATGCGGGTTTTGCTCGGGAAATGTCTATAGAGGGCGGCTTCAGAAACCCCCACTTCTGCGGCCAGTGCCGCAGTGGTAATACGTCCGCCACCTGAATGTTCAAGCATGCGGGCTAGGGCCTGGAGAATTTCTTGGGCGCGGGTACCGGGTTTTTTAGCCATTAGGCGCTTTCCTCTTCACTGTTGTCACAGTTTGTTATTAGGGTGCCGACGCCTTCGTCGGTAAAGATTTCTAGCATTACTGCGTGTTCCACTCGGCCATCAATAATATGGGCGCTGTTTACTCCGGCTTTAACCGCGTCTAGGGCGCAGCGAATTTTTGGCAACATGCCGCCATAAATGGTCTCGTCGGCAATCAGTTCATTGACCCGGCCGGTGGTTAGGCCGGTAAGAATTTCACCGCTCTTGTCTTTTAGGCCGGCCACATTGGTCAGCAATATAAGCTTTTCCGCGCCCAGCACTTCGGCCATTTTGCCAGCGACCAGATCGGCATTAATATTGTAGGAGGAACCGTCTTTACCAACACCGATAGGGGCAATCACAGGAATATAGCCGCCATCCACTAGCATATTAATCACGCTAGTATCGATTGAGGCCACTTCGCCCACCTGGCCTATATCGATAATTTCTGGCGCTGACATATCCGGGGTCTTATGCGAGACCACCAGCTTTTTTGCCTTGATCAGCTGACCGTCTTTGCCGGTGACACCAAAGGCTCTGCCGCCAGCGGCGCTGATCATATTGACGATCTCTTTGTTGACTGTCGCACCCAGCACCATCTCCACCACATCCATGGTTTTGCCGTCGGTGACGCGCATGCCGTCAATAAATTTTGATTCGATAGATAGGCGCTCGAGCAGCTCGCCGATCTGTGGGCCGCCGCCGTGAACCACTACTGGATTGATGCCAACCGCTTTCATCAGCACTATATCGCGAGCAAAGCTGAGCTTGAGTCGGTCATCACCCATCGCATTGCCACCGTATTTCACAACGACTGTTTTCCCGGAAAAGCGCTGGATATAAGGTAGTGTGCGAGCGATCACTTCTGCTGTGGTCTTTGCTTCTGTGCTAGATAATGACATATCAAATATATTCTTTTATGTTGTTAATAAAGGGCGACAGTTCTCTGCGGAAGGTCGACTTGACCTCGGCCATGGCATGTTCGTCGTCGGCTTCAAATCTCAGGGTCAGGTTTGCTGAGGTGTTTGACGCTCTAATAAGCCCCCAAGCAGTAGGGTATTCTACACGTAATCCGTCGAGACAGATGACATGGGCCTGAGGAAATTGGCAGCCGGCAGCCAGTGTTTTCATCAGCTCAAATTTTTCATCTTCACGCACTGGCAGCAAAATCTCGGCGGTGGAGACACTGGTCTCCAGTTCGTCGATCATTTGGTCTAGGGTTTGTTGCCGCTCACCGAGAATCTCCAGCAAGCGCACTGCTGCGTAGAGTCCGTCATCAAATCCCTGCCAGCGATCATTAAAGAAAATATGGCCGCTGAATTCGCCGCCCAGAGGGGAATTATTGTCATGCACCTGCTTTCTTACATGGGCGTGGCCGGTCTTGCACATCACCGGATTGCCGCCGTGGTGACGAATAATATCCGCCAGGCGACTGCTGCTTTTGACGTCGAAGACAATATCTGCGCCGGGCTGGTGGGCCAGTACATCTCGGGCGAAGATCATCATCAGCTGATCGGGCCAGACGATTCTGCCGCGGCCAGAGATAACCACCACGCGATCACCGTCGCCATCAAATGCTAGGCCCAGTTCTGCTTGTTGGTCGATCACATGGCGCTGGAGGTCCTCAAGATTTTTTTCATCTGCTGGATTCGGTGGGTGATTCGGGAATGAGCCATCTATATCACAGTAGAGGGGGAAGGCCAGGCAGCCAAGGCGGTCAAACAGCCGGGTTGCAATGGGTCCGGGTACGCTATTGGCGCCGTCGATAACCAGTTTGAAGGATTTTTCCAGTCTGCTGATGTCGACAATATGGTCGAGGTATTGGCTGACTATATCGGCTTCGATCAGGCTTCCCTGGCTCTTGGCTGGCTGGTCACTATGAGACTGATCGTCACGCATCACAGGGATCAATTGCTGCAGCGTTTCTCCGGAAATAACCCGGTGCTCCAGAATGATTTTAAAACCGTTGTAGGTCGCTGGATTATGGCTTGCAGTGACCATGATGCCATTGCCGCTCTGATTCCCGTGATGCACGGCAAAATTCAGCGCTGGTGTGGTGATTTCACCTAGGTCGATCACATTGCAGCCGCAGGCCACTAGGCCTTCTTTAAGGGCCGTCGCCAGACGCGTTGAGCTTAGCCGCGCATCGCGACCAACATAGACTGAATAGGTTGTTGCACGCTCTGATAAAGAGTCGGCTAGAGGAGCCGGAGGAGCGCTGCGTATCAAGGAGCTCAGGGCTCGCCCAAGACTTCTGGCGAACTGGGGATTTATCTCGCTGTCGGCGAGGCCGCGAATATCATAGTCGCGAAACACCAGCTCCGGAATATAGGCCGGGCTGAGATGTTCTGTTTCTTTTACTAGATCCATTTTAAGTGGCAACAGGCTGGCTTTGTTGGCAAGGCACTCGCTAACCGAGCTGCTCAGTTATAGCGGCGACAATGTCGCGAGCCAGTTGCGTTTTGCTCCTTATACTAAAGGTCTTGCTGGTGTCTGCGCTGATCCACCAGGCTTCATTATTATCACTGTTAAAGCCCACATCGCTGCGTGAGACATCGTTGGCGACTATGGCGTCGAGGCCTTTGCGCTCGAGTTTGCCTCGCGCATAGCTATCTACATCCTGAGTCTCGGCGGCAAAACCGACGACAAAAAGGTTTTCATATTCACTGGCTGCGGCGCTGACAATATCGACGTTTTTTTCCAGCTCAAGGGTTATGGCATCTGCATGTTTTTTCATTTTCTGGGCGGCAACCGTCACTGGTCGGTAATCGGCCACTGCGGCTGCTGCAATCAGAATATTAGCATCGGCGCAGGCGCTCATGGCGGCGCTGTGCATATCGGTGGCGGAAATCACTGGGATTACTGTGCAGCGCTCGGGTGGATCGAGATTGACCGGCCCCGAGATCAGTGTGACCTCCGCGCCGGCTTCAATGGCCGCCTCGGCCAGGGCATAACCCATTTTCCCGGAGCTGTGATTGCTGATATAGCGCACTGGATCAATGGCTTCACGAGTGGGGCCGGCGGTAATAACCAGTTTCTTGCCACTCAACTGCAGTGACGCAAAGCAGCCGGCAACCTGAGCTACCAGCGCCTCGGGCTGCTGCATGCGTCCCGGGCCAATATCGCCACAGGCTTGAATGCCGTTGTCGGGACCAAAAATCTTCACCTGGCGCTGACTGAGTAGCTCAATGTTCGCGGTAGTCGCCGGATGCGACCACATACCCTGGTTCATTGCAGGGGCTACGGCAACTATTGCTGGTGTCGCCAGATAGATGGCATTTAATAAGCTGTTGGCGCGGCCGTGGACCATGGTGGCAATAAAGTCGGCTGTGGCCGGTGCGATCAAAACCAGGTCGGCCCAGCGCGCCAGTTCAATATGGCCCATGCCGGCTTCGGCTTCTGGATCGAGCAGGTCTGCATGCACTGGATGACCTGAGAGCGCCTGTAGTGTCAGTGGGCGAATAAATTCTTCAGCACCTGGTGTCATCACCACGCGAACCTCAGCGCCGGCGTCCTGCAATCGCCTGACAACTTCGGCACTCTTGTAAGCGGCGATGCCGCCGCTGACGCCGATTATTATTCGTTTGTTTGAAAGGGTGCTCATTAATCGTCCGGACAGCTCAAATAAAGGCTGTAAGATAGCATTAAGAACAGGATTTCTGTAGCAATAAATAAGGACTTACTATGGCTATAAGCCACTGGCCGTTAAACGAACGGCCGCGAGAGAAGCTGATGCTTCGGGGGGCGTCGGCACTGTCTGACGCTGAATTGCTAGCAATTTTTCTGCGCACTGGACTACCGGGAATCACCGCAATTGATCTGGCGCGAGATCTGATCAAGGAGTTTGGCGGTCTAGGTGCATTGATCAGCTCAGACCACAGTACCTTCTGCAAAGCCAAAGGCGTGGGCACAGCCAAGTTTGTTCAGCTTAAAGCGTCCATTGAATTGACCCGCCGCTACTTACAGGAGCAGCTCGAAGGGCAGCCAGTATTTAACAGCCCGGAAAAAGTCAGTGACTACCTTTCTGTGCAGATGCGCGATTATAAGCGTGAGGTGTTTATGATGTTGCTGTTGGATAGCAAACATCAGCTTATCGACACTCATGAGCTGTTTCAGGGGACCCTCGATGCGGCCAGTGTTCATCCGCGAGAAGTGGTGGCTCGCGCCCTGCGCAAAAATGCCGCCGCGGTGATTGTTGCCCACAACCATCCATCGGGATTGGCTGAGCCCAGTCAGGCGGATATTGATATTACTCGGCGTCTAAAGCAGGCGCTTAATCTGGTTGAGATCCGTTTACTCGATCACCTGATTATTGGTCGCGGTGAGGTCGTCTCGCTGGCCCAGCGGGGTAAATTATGAGCTTATGCCAATTAAATCCCTCAATAGCTACTAATCCGGCAATTTGATTTGATTCAGATAGGCCTTTCTGGTATAAATTGCGCCCCTTTGCGGGAGGGTCCTGCAACTAGGGTTAGATATTCAGAATTCACGTGTCGAGCGGATACCAATTCGGTCGTCACAATTGCAATCAGAGGCAGTAGACATGTCCAGAGTATGTCAAGTCACAGGCAAGCGCCCAATGGCTGGAAACAATGTATCTCACGCGAAAAACAGAACACGTCGTCGCTTTGAGCCAAACCTTCACTCCCACCGTTTTTGGGTTGAAGCCGAGAAACGCTTTGTTAAGCTTCGTGTATCGACTAAGGGTATGCGCATCATTGACAAAAAAGGTATTGAAATAGTTTTGTCTGAGCTTCAGGCTCGTGGCGAGAAGGTCTAAGGAGACTACTGATGGCTAAATCAGCGAGAGAAAAGATTCGTTTGGTATCCAGTGCTGGCACTGGACATTTTTACACTACAGATAAGAACAAGCGCAATATGCCTGAGAAAATGGAGATCAAGAAGTATGATCCCACGATCCGCAAGCATGTGATCTACAAAGAAGCCAAGATTAAGTAAGCGGCCTCTAGCTTGTCGAAAAATCCTGCCGGTTGGTGGGATTTTTTTTGTCCGGCGCTTTTTATATGCGCTTTCTCGCTCTTTGTATGCGCTTTCTTGCTTTCTATATGCGCTTTCTCGCTCTTTATATACGCTTGCTGGCTTTGGTGCGCTCAATCCGGTCTATTGAATCTAGCGCAGTGCGCAGGTAAGTCCTGGTTTTGGCGGGCACTTTCTTCAGGGCATAAAAAAACCCGATAATTTCTTATCGGGTTTTTCATAATTTACTGATTCTACCCTAAGGCGTGATCAGAAATTAATCGGCAACTACGTTCTCAGCTTGAGCGCCTTTCTGACCTTGAGTAACTTCCATCGTTACCGCTTGGCCTTCTTTCAGAGATTTGAAACCATCAGCTTGGATTGCGCTGTGGTGAACAAATACGTCACCGCCGCCTTCTTGCTCGATGAAACCAAAACCTTTACTGTCGTTGAACCACTTAACAGTGCCAGAAACTCTATCCGACATAACTAACCTCACTTATAAAAAATTGTGTACCGTTTAAGGCAATTAAAATATCCAGCCTCGTAACGGGGCTAGCCTACACCTTCATCTTAGAACTGATTTTGCTTTACGCAACAGCCGTCTTATAAAGGCATTACTGTTTCAACAGACACTAAAGTGTGCAACCGTCAATTCAGACCGCGCAGTGTATTGGGTTTTTATTGCTTTGGCTAACATTTGAGCGATCTTTAATCAAAAAAAGCACTAAATTGATCATTTTTTAACCATATTTCATGATTTAGGGCAAGGTAAGGGGCCGAAATGGTGCAGATGGTGGCTTTTTTCTGTCGGCGCGTTGTTTTGAAGACGGCTTTTTTAAGCCTTTTACGCGGTTTTAAAAGCGCTTTTTCAGCTCTAACCTCATGATATTATTCTCGCGGTCCAAAAAGGGCCGCTAGCGGTTCCTCTACAGCGCTCCATTTTCTAATGATAAAACAGGATTAGGCAAAATGTTGTCAAAGCAGGTTGTTGAGCAATTAATTACCATTGTTGGCGAGTCGCGGTTACTGCGTGAAGCAGATGATTTAGAGCACTACGGCGCTGATCGCACCAGATTGTGGCAGCCGGCACCCTCTGCGGTGGTTTTGCCGGGAAATGTGGAAGAGGTGCAGTCTATTGTTCGCCTTGCCAATCAGTGCAATTTGGCCATTGTGCCCTCAGGTGGAAGAACGGGTCTCAGTGGCGGCGCGGTGGCAAAAAACGGCGAACTGGTAGTGGCCCTCGATCGTATGAATCAGCTTATCGAGTTTAATCCCATGGATCGCAGCGTTACGGTAGGCGCGGGTATGATTACTGGGCAGCTACAGCAGTTTGCCGAGCAGCAGGGGCTGTTTTACCCAGTGGATTTCGCCTCCTCGGGATCCAGCCAGATCGGTGGCAATATTGCTACCAATGCCGGTGGCATTAAGGTGATCAAATACGGTATGACACGCAACTGGGTTGCAGGTCTAAAGGTAGTGAATGGTGCTGGCGAGATTATCGAGCTCAATAAAGGGCTGGCGAAAAATAATACCGGTTACGATCTGCGTCATCTGTTTATCGGCTCGGAGGGAACTCTGGGGCTGATTTGTGAAGCGACTATTCAGTTGACGCGGGCTCCATTAGAGTCGTCGGTGATGTTGCTGGGCATTGAGAGTTTCCCTGAGATTGTCGATGTGCTGGCCTGCTTTAGTCGCGACCTGGATCTCAGTGCCTTTGAGTTCTTCTCCCAACAGGCCCTCGATAAAGTGGTCGCCCACCGGGGCCACGCCGTGCCGTTTCCGGCTCAGACTGCCTTTTATGCGTTGCTGGAATTCGAGCACAGCAGCCTAGCGGCTGTGGATAAGGCCATGGAGCTGTTCGAACACTGTGTGGATAAAGGTTGGGTGCTGGATGGGGTTATCAGCCAGAGCCTGTCTCAGGCCCAGAACCTTTGGGCGTTGCGCGAGGATATATCCGAGACTCTCTGGCAGTGGCACCCCTACAAAAATGATATCTCAGTGCGCATTTCGCGGATGGCGGATTTTCTCGATGAGGTTGATCAGCTGGTGTCTGAGCGCTATCCGAGTTTTGAAATTATCTGGTACGGCCATATAGGCGATGGTAATTTGCATCTCAATATCCTCAAGCCCGAAGCTCTGTCGATAGATCAGTTTCACAACAAATGTGTTAATGTCAGCGCTGAGATTGGTCAGCTATTGGCCAAGTATGAAGGCAGTGTTTCCGCTGAACATGGGGTTGGGTTACTGAAGAAAGATTACCTGCACTACTCCCGGTCGGCAGTCGAAATGGATATGATGCGTAGTATTAAACGAGCCTTCGACCCTAACCATATTATGAATCCGAGGAAGTTGTTTGACGAAGCCTTCTAGTAAAGAGTAAAGGGCTGCCAAAACAAGCCCTTTACGTTAAAAGATAAAAGTTAAAAGATAAAAAGAGAAAATCCCATGATCACCAATGACGGCGTTACCGACTCGGAGTTTCTCGATCCCTCGTTAGCCGAGCGCAAAAATCTCGCGTTCCTTGTCTATATCTTGCAGGGCTTCGGTTTTGTCACCGGTGGATTGACTTGGATTGCGGCGATGATGGTCAACTATATTAAGCGTGATAGCGTTCGAGGCACCTGGCTGGAAACACATTTTCGCTGGCAGCTAAATACCTTCTGGTATGGGTTGCTCTGGTGGGTGGTGGGCCTGATCTCCTGGATACTACTTTTGGGCTGGCTGGTCTGGGGTATTCTCACCCTCTGGGCCATTTATCGTGTGGTTAAAGGCGCGCTGCTGCTCAACGATAACAGGTCAATTATCTTCTGAATAGCCCCACGATTTAGACTTCTTTGCTCGTATTAAGGACCTCAATGTCAGATTACATTCATATTGTCGACGGCGCCCCCGCGTCACTGCCCCTGGGTAAAATTGTATGCGTCGGCAGAAACTATGCGGATCATGCGAAAGAGCTAAATAACCCGGTTCCCAAAGAGCCGGTGCTGTTTATCAAGCCGAGCACGGCGCTAGCTAATCTGCAGGGGACGGTCGAGATTCCCACTGCATGGGGCTCCTGTCACTTTGAAGCGGAGATGACAGTATTGATTGGTCAGTCTCTAACCCGCTGCTCTGAACAGCAGGCAACCGATGCCATAGCCGGTGTCGGCATTGCTCTGGATTTAACTCTGCGTGATCTGCAAGCTGAGTTGAAGAAAAAAAGTCTGCCCTGGGAAAAAGCTAAAGCCTTTGACGGTGCTTGCCCGGTTTCTGGCTTTGTCACCCTGCCCGCTTCCGAGCTGCAGAATCAGCAAATTCAGTTGTATCAGAATGGCCATTTGAAACAAGATGGCAATAGCGCAGATATGATCACGCCAGTGCTGGCGTTGCTGGTTTATATCAGTCAGTTTTTCACTCTGCAGCCTGGGGATATTGTGCTCACAGGCACCCCCGCCGGTGTCGGCCCCTTGGCGCTGGGTGACGAGCTGCAACTCAATCTATCGACTAAACTTAGTCTGATCACTCACATATCACATAATTGAAAGACCTTAATATGAATTTGGCCCCAGGAATTTACAAGCACTACAAAGGCAACCTCTACGAAGTGATTGGTGTTGCCCAACACAGCGAGACAGAGGAAATGATGGCAGTCTACAAAACACTCTATGGGGATTTCAGTCTCTGGGTTCGCCCCCTGACTATGTTTATGGAAACCCTTGAGGTTGAGGGTAAAACCGTTGCCCGCTTTGAATTTATTGAGGTCATTGCCTAGCCATGTTGACTATCACTGCTGGAGTATCGATTCCCGATAGCGAAATTGAGCTATCGGCGGTGCGTTCGCAGGGTCCTGGCGGGCAGCACGTCAACAAAGTCTCCTCGGCGATTCATCTGCGCTTTGATGTGAAGCAGTCGTCGCTGCCAGAACTGTTTAAGCAGCGGCTGTTAAGGCTCAGCGATCAGCGCATCTCCAAAGAGGGGGTGATTGTGATCAAGGCGCAAACCACCCGCAGTCAGGAAAAAAATCGTCAGGAAGCACTGGATCGACTGGTGCAGCTATTGGTTGAAGTGAGCTACACGCCAAAGGTTCGCCGGCCGACTAAGCCGACCAAGGGCTCTCAGCGCCGACGCATGGATAAAAAGACCCAGCACGGCAAGCAGAAGTCCCTGCGTTCGAAAGTCTCTCCGGACTGAGCCCATCAGTGTAAACTCCGCGCAACTCAGTTAATGGTTGCCCCCATGTCCGAATCGAAAAGCCACCCCTTTGATAGTCTTAGCCCCGATCTGTTGATCGACGCCGTTGAGAGCGCCGGTTTTGTTAGTGACGGACGTCTGCTGGCACTGAATAGCTATGAAAACCGTGTCTATCAGGTGGGCATCGAAGATGAGACACCGATGATCGCCAAGTTCTATCGTCCGGATCGCTGGAGTCGTGAGCAAATTCTGGAAGAGCATGAATTTTGTTTTCAGCTGGTGGACCAGGAGCTGCCGATAGTGCCGCCCTGGTGTGACGCCAGCGGCAACAGTCTGAGTGACTTCGGTGGCTTTAGCTTTGCGTTGTTTCAGCGCAAAGGCGGTCGCGCGCCGGAGCTGGATAATCTCGACAATCTATTTATTCTCGGCCGCTTAATGGGCCGTATTCACGGCATCGGCGCGACCAAGCCGTTTAAATATCGGCCCAAGTTAGATAGCAAAGCCTTTGGCTGGAATTCCTACAAGCTGATCAGCGAACAGTTTATTCCCGAGGGTCTGCGTCCCGCTTACGATTCTCTAGCCCTGGATATTATGAAGAAGGTCGAGGAAATTCTGGCTGATTATGGCGAGATTAATCATATTCGTGTCCACGGTGACTGCCACTCGGGAAATATTCTCTGGCGTGATGACAATCCCCACTTTGTCGATTTTGACGATTCACGTATGGCGCCGGCAATCCAGGATCTATGGATGCTGTTGTCCGGTGATCGCCAGGAGCAGACTCTGCAAATTGCCGAGCTGGTGGAGGGTTACAGCGAGTTCTATGACTTTGATGTGCGCGAGCTAAAGCTTATTGAAGTAATGCGTACCTTGCGAATTATGCACCACAGCGCTTGGATCGCTAAGCGCTGGACCGATCCGGCCTTCCCCCGAGCCTTTACTTGGTTTAATACACCGCGTTATTGGAGCGAGCATATTCTGCAACTGCGTGAGCAATTTTCCGCGTTACAGGAACCGCCGATTCAATTGATGCGCTAATCGGCGCATCAATTGGGGAAGAGCTTGTAACGAAGAGCGTGTAACCAAGAGCTTGCAATAAAGAGCTACGCGCTACCAGCTGTAATTAACACCGATGGTCAGCTGGCTGTCGGTGGAGCGTGTTCCCAGGGCTGGCTGGTTGTCATAGATCCACTCTAGCTTAAGCTCGGTAAACAGATTCTCCACCACCGGCACTTTTAATCCAAAGTCGGCACTGAGTTCTGAATCACTCATATCGGTGAGAGCAATAAGCACGCCTTGGCGGTGAAAGATTTCCATTTTATTGCCCAGCATACGTCGATAATCTGCCGCCCAACTCCAGGTGAGTCGGCGGTCGCTGGTCTGATCGATCAGGTTTTCGCTAATCCACAGCAAACCGGTTTCTGCTGAGAGGGAGGTAATTTCCGTATCCCAAAACTGACGACCGATAGCGCTACCAATGGAGTAGAACTGATCGATCGAGCGATCATCGTTGGCTCCCCAAGCCAGGGAATTACTCCAGAACCACTTGTCCTGAAAAAACCAATCGACACTATGCCCTAGATCATACTGTTCTGCGGGCCGCGAGCCGTCGAGACTGTGGCTTTCAAAGTTGATCTCAGACTTGTGCCGAAAATCGCCGTGACGCCATTCAACATCGCCGTCGAGATCCCAGTCTTCGCGCTTGATATTGCCGCTGGAATAGCCGCCAGTAAAGGACAGATCGCCGTTATAGGTATTGCTAAACAGCTCTAAAGTGGCCACAGCTGGGGCATTCAGTGGGATATCATTAATGCTCGCAACGCTGTTCTTGTCGATGGCCAGCAGGCCAAAGTTATCCGACAACCAGAGAATCTGATCCTCGGTTTGCTGCTGTTCTTGACCCTGCAGAACATCCCCATTACTGAGTTTGATTTCATCGGCAAAGCTGACTATATGAAAGGTGAGTAAAACTAGGCCTGTGATTGCTTTAATGGTCGAGGGGATATGCAGCATATATAACTCCTGTAATAGTAGTGGGGGTGTTCCAAGGTCCTTTTTATGGGACGTTAGTTTACACATTAAAATCTTGTGGTCATTAGTTGTGAAAATAACTTTATCTTTTGCCCCGTTCATCAGTAGAATGCCGGTCAAAAGATCAGCAGCTAAAAAATCGTCTAAATTAATTTTATCGAAGCGGTAACGGAGAGAAAGCCATGAGCGAAGTCCCAGCAGAATTAAAGTACGCCAGCAGTCACGAGTGGACTAGATTGGAAAGCGACGGTAGCGTTGTTATCGGAATTACCGACCATGCTCAGGATGCTCTGGGCGATGTGGTTTATATTGAGCTGCCCGAAGTCGGCGCCCATGTTGACGCCGGCTCAGAAATTGCCGTGATTGAATCGGTTAAAGCGGCCTCGGATATCTACTCTCCGGTTACCGGTGATGTCACCGAAATTAACCCGGCCCTTGAAGATGAGCCAGAAGCGGTAAACAGCTCTCCCTACGGCGATGGCTGGTTATTCCGCGTTATGCCTACAGATACATCTAGCATGGGCGATCTGATGGACGCCAATGCTTACGCGGCCTCTGTAGAAGAATAAGCGGCAAAAGAAAAACTAGCGCGAGGCTGGCCAAGTATTTTGTCAGCGACTTAAGCCGCTTTAGAAAACCCCGATTCTAAACAGGTCGGGGTTTTTTATGTCTGGGGAGACTGCTCTCAATCCCGCAGCGAGATAATCTGCCAGTGTTTTTCTTCAGCTGCTGCTTGTAGCGCTGGGCAGGGATCTACAGCCAC
>CAXAFJ010000060.1:0-12451 GCA_963968025.1 uncultured Pseudomonadales bacterium
GATAGCTTTGATTTTGAGGCCGATTTAGCGGCCCGCATAACCTCTTCCGGTAACCCACTGCGTGCTATGAGCATTGACCTTGGCGATGGTGCAGTAGCGGCCAACCTAAGCGTTGGCGAAAACGCAGAGATTGAGGGCTTGCGCCTAGTTACTGGCGCTGGGGACGATGATGTCGATATGTCACTGCTGGGGGATATTACTAAACCAGATGGCTACGTTGATGCCGCCTTAGAGCTGAGAACCGATGCCGGCCAAGACAGCATTACAATTGAGCAGGCTGGATTTGTCGATAAGATGCAATTGCGCGGCGGTACCAATGCCGATGATTACAGTCTTAGCTTATTCGGAACCGCGACTGGCGATATGGAGATTATCGACACCACTCCAACTGATGCCGACTCTGTGGGTAACAGGCTCTTTGTCGATACCGAGGAATTTGCCGCGATAGATGATCAGTTCATGTTCCGCGAGGGTCTGCTCTACCGCTATGGTGCAGAGCAGCGAATTGATTACACCGGATTTACCGCGCTTTCTCTATTCACCTATGGTGGTAACGACAGCTTTATCTTTGATGAAAGTACTGTGTTGGTAACTGTGGATGCCGGTACCGGTGACGATACCTTCCAGGTGGGACAGATGTATCAGTCGCCTCGAGGCGAAGAGGCTGGACTGGCCGAGGAAGATTATTTTGATACTATTCTGACTACTCAGGGCTATCTGTCCAACGGCATTAGTGCCAACGCGACGCTGATTGGTGGCGATGGCAACGACAGCTTTACCGTATTAAGCAACCAGGCGTCCCTCAAGCTAGAGGGCGGTGCTGACAGCGATAATTTCTTGGTGCGTTCCTTTGTCTTGGTAGACCCCAATGATCCACTTGCACCCATAACCAATATTAATGGTGGTGCGGGTGCCGACTACATATCTTATGCGCTCAATGCCCCGGTGCGGATTGCCGGTGGCGACGGTCTCGATTCTCTCACCGTTATCGGCACCGAGTTTGCCGATGATTATGTGATTACTGACAAGGGTATTTATGGTGCCGGGCGATTCACCGGTTATGACAGTATTGAACAGCTGATAATCGATGGCCTGCAGGGCAACGATGAGTTCTTTGTGTTCAGCACACCGGCGGGTTCCGAGGTCAAGATCATCGGTGGCCTGGGCTCCGATATCGTCAATGTGGGCGATGCCAATGTAGGTGCCAGTGTTGAAGTGGTTGCAGATGATCTCGAGGGGCATAACAGCCTGATAAAGCATAGTGCCGGGGGTATTACTAATACACTGAGCGTTAATGTGTTTGATGATGACGAGGCGGAGGTTCGGTTAATCCCCCTTTCCAATGGCAATACTCTCTTTGAGTCTGCTGAAAGTTATGCTGAGTCGGGTTCAGTGTTCGCTCGATTTGCCTATGTTCAGTACGCTGTTGCACTGACGCGGCCGCCGAAGGGCGTGGTATCTTTCTCTGCAATTCCGGCCGGCTTAACCGGCGAAGGTCTTGGCAGTCAAGATGATGGCAATATCTATCCCCAGGGTATTACTCTTAATGGCAGTGTTAGTGGTACCACCCTGTTGTTTGATAAGAGTAACTGGTTTAAGCAGCAAGTTATTACCGTGCGCGCTCCCGTAGACAGGGATGCGTCAAATGAAGGTGTCGAGGGTATGCAGGCCTATGAAATTCAGCACAGTATTGTTGAAGATGGCGCCCTAGATGGAGATGAATACGACGGTATAGAAGTGAATATGTTCGTGGTCAATGTGGTGGATGCGGACTCGGCCACTGTGGTTGTTCTGCCGTCACAGAAACAGCTTATTGTCGGAGAGTTGGATGAGGGGCAGGAGAACTATGCCGCCGGCTATGACAGCTATGAATTAGTCCTCTCGAAAGTGCCATCAGCACCAGTTCAGGTCAATATTACGCCTGATCAAGATCAACTGACAGTCAACACAGTAAGCAGGGTAAACCCTCAGTCAATCGTAGATCTATCATTCGTTACCTTTGTGGGTACCAGTGAGGAGGTTATTGCTGGTGGTGAGGGCTACTACCTTTGGAATGATCCCGTTAAGGTGACTATTGCAGCGGTCAATGACGAGCTTGCGGAGGGTATTCACTACAGCCGGATCAATCACTCAATTGCTACTCCAGTCGATGGTGTAGTCTCGGATTATGCTGAGGTTGCTATCGCTCATGTTGATGTGATGATCGGTGACAATGAGGTTCAGGATATTATCTTCTTTGAAACTCAGGGTAGTACCGATGTGACAGAAGAAGCCTCTGAGGTTATTTCTGCTGAGGGGCAGTTGACGTCAGCGCCCCTATATTCGTCGGACTTCTGGTCATTTCAAGGGACCTTTGGGCTTCCTGAAATTTCAGAAAATGCGAAAAATAATAGCTTCAACTCCGCCCAAAATTTGGATGTCTCTGAATGGGGTCTGGAGGCCGATACCGATATTAAAGATTCCGCGATAATACCGCATATCAGCGTTAGCGGCAAATTAGAGGGTAGTGCGGACTTCTATGAATTTGAAGTAACCCAAGAGATGTTGAGCGCTTCAGCCGGGGCCGTGACTGTTTATCTCGATATTGATTACGGTTTTCAATATCAAAATGTGCAAGACGATATTTGGTGGCAGAGCGACCTTAAGCTATTTAAAGACAATAATTCACAGAGTTATCTAGCCACTACGCAGAATGATTCTGACGGTCGCGTGACGGGTCAACTTGGCAGTCAGGGAAGTGAAGCTTACTACCACGATGATTTCAATAGCTATGAAATTACCGAAGTGGGTACTTACACCGTTGAAATTAACAATAAAAATGATTGGTATTACAGCTTCACTGACGGCTTTAAATTTGGTGTTCCCGACGGTGTGGATTATGAGTTGCAGGTATCCGTTGAGTCACATGATAAGGACGTATGGGCCTTTACTCCGGACAGTATTATCGAGAATGAGTCGGTAAATAGTACTGGAGCGGGATCCGACGTCGACGATTCGACGGGTTGGTACAATTTTGCTAACGCCAATATTGGTGACGAGGGCTCTTCTGGTGGCATAAATATAGATTCATCGACACCCTATACCACCGTTTCCGGTGCTGGTGATGGGTCTGTGGATCGCTATAATTTCGTCATCACCGAGACGATGATTGCCGGAGGCGCGAGTGGCTATGATGCGGATGATTCTGACAAGAGTGTTGAAGCCTGGTTGTCTGCAGCGACCTTGAATCTGAGTGATGCGTCTGTTTCTGGTCAGTTAATGAGCAGTATGTTGACCATCAATAATCCTTTGACTACTGCCCATGTGACGGTTGTAGTTTCTGACCATCCGGTAGATGCAGGGAAAAGCTTGGCCGAAAACCTAATCGATGCCCTTACTGAAGCATACCCATCTTTCGCTGATTCGATTACGGCAGAGATCATTGGCACAGACCTGACATTCACTGCTGGGGAAAATGTTGCCTTCTACTTTGGCACCACTGACAACCAAAATGCATTAACCATCGTCCACCCACTAGACGTCAATACATCAAAAATTACGCTGGTGGACAACCATGATGACAGCGGCAATATTCTGTTTAGCAGTGCCGAGATTAGCTTTGATGTTGACACATTAAATGTCGGTGACAGCTGGTTTATTCAGATCGGTGACTCGCAGTTCAGTTATACCCTTCAAAATACTGACTTTGATGCTAATGATGCCGATGCCTTGGCAACCGCTCTGGCCTCTGCTCTGGCAGGATCGCACTCTGCCCTGAGTGTCACCAATACGGGTACTGGCGGTACTGGCTTGGCTTATCAGGACGGCAGTCCTGAGCCGATTTCCCTCTGGGTAATGCAAAATCCAGAAAGGATTGAGCTGTCCTTTGTTCCGCTGGCTACCTTGACTGGAACGCCTGTGGAAATTGGCAGTGGCCAAACGATTGAAATCGATTTTGGTTCCTCTGAGGTCAATTATTATGGCGAAGTTTGGACATTGACTGTAGATGATTCTGTCAATCTGCCAAACTACTATAGTGTTGTCACCAGTGCGACGTTCAACAGCCAAGTGGACATTCTTGAACAACTACAATTGCAGATTGGCGATACTGCGGCAATTGACGCTTCAACTTTACGCGTCAATGTGGCTTCGGAAAACACTTCCTACTCACTGACGGTAAGTTACGACAATGTTGTGCTGCCGACGGTCACTGGCGATAGTCAGGTAGTGGTTATCCCTGTGGTTGACGCCGATGCGGGAACGCAGTGGCAGTTTACCGATAACACCAGTGGCAATACGCTGGCTATTACTGTGGATAACAATGGCTTTGCGAGCTCTTTTGCGGCCAGCTATGCAGCAGACAGTGCCTTCACCGATACCATTGTGGTGGATGGCGACCACATTCTTATCGATACTGATTCCAGCGCCAGTGACTTTAGTCTGATTGAAGTTTTGTCTGGCCAGAGTGCTGTGGTCATCGATAATCAAGTGACTATTGAGACCCTGCCGGGGAGCGCTGGGGAAGGCGATGTTCTGAATGTTAGTTTGAGCTCAGGTAGCAACTTAGAGTTCACTTACAGCGCCTCTACCTGGACTGGTGAATTGGCTTATAGTTTTGACGCCGGAGTGCTTAATTCCGGTGACGATGCCACCTTCGCAGTGGCTGATGTCCATTATCTCGATAAGGGTGATGTTAATTCAGCGGTCAATACTTGGCGCTATGAAGCTGCCACAGTAATTTATGATGCTTCAACCGTAAGCTTCGGCGATGGTGATACTTTATCGCTGACAATTAATGGACAGCCAGGCGTCTTTACCTACAACAACCTTGCATGGGCTTTGACAACCGGCTCTGGTTACACTATGGCGGCTGGTGGTTCGGGCGTACTTACTATCAGTAATTCTTCCGGCGATGTGGCGCCGATTGCTCTTACGTCGGCTGTTTACCGAGCTGCCTCGGGGGATGTCGCGCTCACTTACAGCGATACAGATACAGAGATAAATTATGCTGCCTTAACCGCATCTTTCGATGACGGCGCTAGGCTGACGGTTGGCGTGGCAAGTGAGTTAGTGGTATTTACTTACAGTGCGGATTCATCAAACTGGGCGTCCACAACGAATTATTCTCTGACCGATGATACTGTGGATACACTGACTATCAGTGATTCCACAGACAATGCTGCAGAGATTACTCTTGAGTCGGCTGTTTATCACGCCGGTTCCGGCGATGTTTCTTTGGATACATCAGATGCTCCGCGTTTTGGTCGTTCTAATTTTGATCTGCCTGAGGTCACCAGCGCCGATAATGATACTGTTGAGATAACCATCAATTACGATCCAATAGGGGATGTAACGCAGGTTTCAACCGCTGAGTTCAGTTACAACGGAAGTGTATGGAATTTACAGGGCGGCGGCAGCAACTACAGCTTGGATAACGATGGTAATTTTGACACTACGCTTGAAGGGCACTTCGCAGCCTCTTATCAGTACACCGATCGAACTGACCCCAGCGACAGTAATATCACTACTGCCGTTACTTATGGTCATGCTCAGTTAAATCCGTTTACTGCCACCGCAGCGGACAATGATCAAATTCAACTGTCAATAAATGGCGCTGTGGAAGTGTTTATTTACAGCAACAGTGCCTGGGCTGATTCTGGAGGTTATTCTCTCGACAAAGACCGTCTGAAGATATCCCAAACTGCCGATACTTCCCAGCCAATTACTATAGCGGCTGGATCGATAAAATATATCACCGCTGCCACGGATGTTTTCCAGGGTCAAAAGCTAAGTCTAGCCGGTGACTATCTCTCGGGGGCAAGCTATCAGCTGACCTCGGGTAATGCTGGCACGGCCAATTCGAACAGCGGTTTAATACAGCTGATTGATGATACCTATTCATCAGCCGGTGATTATCTGGTGACCAAAGACAGTGGCGATAGCTTTGCTTATATCTACAATGATGCGGGCCCAGATTTGGTCAGTATTTCGGGTATAAACTTTGTTAATGCGCTGACATCTGATGTGGCAGAAGCGCAGATCTCGCTCTCTGCAATTCAGGTCAATGAGGATAGATTCCAGATAGAGATGGATCTTTCTAATAATACTGATCACTTTGATAACGACGGGTCTTGGAAGATCAGCCTTGGGGACAGTACCCATATTATTGCTACAAGAGGTGCCGGTGATGATCGTTACACTAATTTACTAGACGATCTAGCAACGCAATTTAGTGGCTATGAGTTTGCCTTTAACTTCGATGATAACAAAACCATCTTGACCGTTACTGAATCTAGTAATGCAAGGTTTGTGGCAACTATCAGCACCGTTAGACATCAGGCCGTTTCAGCCTCTGTGGAAAGAGAGGATATCTTCGATCGCTACAGCCATAATTTTTCCAATACCAGCATCTATGGTGGTAAATCTTGGACGCTGAATGTTGATGGTCGCATCTTTACATCGATAAATGCTTCATCTGGCAATGGCGATCAACTGCCGTCCTTTGATCCTATTTTGCTCGACCTACAGTCGCAGCTAGATGCGGCGGGCTTTGACGATGTCTCCATCAGTACTGACGAGAAGACATTGGTTATAGAGAGTCTCGCTGATTCCATCGTTGTGCTCACCGCTAATACTCAGGGTGTCGGTGCCGCCTTTGACTTGGATGGTGTTAAGGCCGAGAAAACGCTAGTACGCAGCTTCTCCTATAACGGTATCCCGTCGGACTTTACGGGCAATATTTCCACTTCGCGCCTGATTAGTGCGCAGACTCAAGGCGCAGAATATACGGTAAAAACCCCTTACCTGGTTGTCTATAAGAGGCTGGATAATAGCTTTACCTTGACCGAAGAGGAGAGTAATACGCTGACTTCTGGCCTGCGCGATGAAGTTAAGAATAGTTTCTTAAGTGAAATAGCCGGTACTGCAAATGTTCAGTATGACGACAGTGATGAAAATCCTAGGTATCTAAAGCCGGTGGCTGTTTTAGAGACAGATGATCCTTATCTCGAACATATGTTCTCAACCGAAGGTACCTATGTTGTCCAGGTGGGTTATGTAGAGTCGACCATTTTCCAGCAGAGCACCACATTGACACGTGCAAGCTGGTGGAACTTCCGAACCACTGAGACAGTTGATACCTCGACAGAGTCGGCGAACCATTCCTGGGAAGGCGTTGCCCCAGGCACATCCTATGATCTAAATATGTCTGTGCAAGAGCACGATATTGCTATTTCTAATCAGGCACTGGACAGCAAGTCTATCCGAATCACCTCGGGCGCGGGCAAGGGCTTAGAGGGACTAATTAACACATTCGTTGCCTATGATAACGGTCTCAAGGTCAATCGCTTTACGATCACCGCATCGACAGCATTGGACCAGCAGGGCTTGTCATGGGATAGCGTGACCAGTGAAAGTAAATATGAGGTGTTTGATTCAGTTGCGAGTGCATTGTCGGTTGAGAGTTATGCGGATTGGACCGAGGGGCTGGTGGATACCTATAAAGTCGCTCTTACTCAGTCTAGGGCCGAGATTGCTCTCGAGTCTGCTGTTTACAATGGGGGTGGAGACGATATTCCTCTCACTTACACAAATTCAGAGATCAATTATGCTGACTTAGCTGCGCCGTTTAGTGAAGGCGACAGGCTGACAGTTGGATTCGCTAGTGGGTCAGTGCTATTTACCTACAGTGAGGCATCGTCGCAATGGACGTCTGCTACTGCGGACTCTGTAGCGGATGATGGGGTGGAAACACTAACCGTCAGTGGTGTGCAAAACATAACCGTTACTGATCTTAAAACTGCGGCCTATGATTCTGACAGAGCATTTACAGATGGCGGAGATTCTCGGGAACTCCAGACTCAATCTACCATTGTGATAGCAACTGGCGAGGTCAATGTGGTTGCTATTGATGATGCAATCATAGATGGCGGCGACCTCCAGGTATTTGCTCCTGCGCAGCAGCGGGTGAACAGTATTCGTGGCCCGATCAGTATCGAGGGTGGCGCCGTTGCTGCCAGCTATATTGAGTTGAGCAACCCAGTGATCATTCCGGGAGAATCTAATACGCCGGTTACCAATGGTGTGAGGGCTCTTGGTGCGGCAGGGGTCGGCAATCAAGACGGTGATATGTCAGGTGATGATGTAAAAATTGAGCTGGCTAATTTGGACGTTGTCACCGGCGCCGAGTTGCAAGCCTTTGCTGCGACGCAGTCTGGTGATTATCAGATATTGCAGGACTACCTTAGAGATAATCGTGGCGATGATGGCTTTGACAGCAGAACCTTTGCGACATTTGTTGATGGGAGTGTCAGTTTTTACGACGAAACCACGGGCGAAAATGTCGATACCTTTGATCCGCGCATTAACGTGGCGCCTTACGAGCTCGGCTTTGTCGATGCAGACGGCAATAAGCTTGCACGTTTTAATGTGTTGGCTGTGGTGGGAAATCGAGTAATACTGGCTGAAAGTTGGCCTCAAGGGGAGGCTTATGACGCCATTGAGGCGCACGGTGAATACTATTATCGACCGGTAAACCGCAACGAGCGGGTCGACGAATCTGAGCAGGTCGATGTGCTGAACTTCAACAATACCGGCAGCCCGGTTGACGAAGTGGGCGTGCTCACCAGTGACACTATTGTCGGCTTTGGTATGGGTGATGATATCCAGCTCGAAGGAATTGATATTCCGGGAGGCATCCGTTACTCCAGTTTTGAAGAGCTCAATATGTCTTTGGGCGGCGGTAATGACAGCCTAACCATTGAGGCGACTCATACCGGTGTAACCAATATCAATTCTGGCATCGGCGACGATGTTATTGATGTGAAGACTATCTCTGGTCACACCACAATTAATCTAGAAACGGACTCAGCTGGCTCGAATACCAACGATGTTGTTATTTCTAGCGATGACGGTTTGGCGGATCAAATTATGGCGCTGCTGACCATCTCTGGTGATGAGTCGGCGGATAATCGCCTTAAGGTGAACGATAGTTCTGATCAAAATAATAATACGATGTGGTTAACCGAAAACACCATCACCGGCTTGGATATGCCCAGTGTGCCTGAGCAGTTTATTCTTACCATTCAAGCAGAGGCGGGGCTGTATACCTTATCCATTGAGGATAATTTGGTGCCGCAAACCTTGAGCTGGAATGCTTCGTTAGCCGAGGTCACCACTGCCATCAGTACTCTGTATGATCTTTCTGAAGCGGATGTTGAGGTTGAGTTTTTTGAGGGTGTGGAAAATGATCCGATTAAAAAGTATCAGGTTACCTTTAAGGGTGATGCTGCGGGCATAGATATGCCGGCTATAAGCACTGATATCACAGTTGATAACGGGTTGGCTTTTGCTAAGGAATACAGGCTCCGCAGTTCTGCTATAAACGAGGGTTACGAGATTACTAGGGCCGAGATTGCTCTCGAGTCTGCTGTTTACAATGGGGGTGGAGACGATATTCCTCTCACTTACACAAATTCAGAGATCAATTATGCTGACTTAGCTGCGCCGTTTAGTGAAGGCGACAGGCTGACAGTTGGATTCGCTAGTGGGTCAGTGCTATTTACCTACAGTGAGGCATCGTCGCAATGGACGTCTGCTACTGCGGACTCTGTAGCGGATGATGGGGTGGAAACACTAACCGTCAGTAACGCCTCCGGCGGTGGTTCAGTGGCTGTAAGTGCTTCGGCAACAGAATTGCAAATGCAGGCTAGTATCACTGAGCTGTTAGGCAACAATTCGGACATCACAGTTGCGGTTACCCTGTCTGAAAGCCAGACAACCGACAGTAAGGTTTACTCAATTAAGGTTGCGTCAGCAGACCAAGCGGGTACTAATGCGCTTGATATTCCATTGTTGGAAGTGGCTCGCCTAAGCTCAGTCAATCTCGATAAAACCACTAATGAGATTGCTTTAACCAATATTGAAGACAGTTATCGGTTGAGTCTTCCCACTGCGGATGGCGATGTAGTGAGCCGTTTAGTGGATGCCAACAGTTCCGCGGAAAGTCTGCAGACGCTACTCAGTGAACTCTTCACTGCGGCGGGTGATTCAACGATTACAATTAATTCTGTGTCGCTCCCTGCTGCTAGCACTGCAACTGATGTGACCAAGACTTACCTAATAGGATTTACCGGTACAGGTGATTTAGATGAATTAACGGTTAGTTTTGCCACTGATCTAGACCTTGCGGAGATAACGGCACTCTCTGCTCAGGCGAGAATTATCATGGTAACGGAAGGGACTAAGAGCCCTGATACTAATACCGTGCAGACCATCAATATCAGTGGAACGGATCTAATCACTCTGGATATCAACTCTCCTGATGGGGAAGCGCTTGGCTCTGTCGAGTTTCGTGCCACCAGTCTGGCTGAGGACGGGGCTGACTGGTATGACCAGTTAGATTTACTGCTGAATCCGAACAATAGCGAAGAGCGCAGAAGTTACTATCCCGAAACGGATAATTTCTCAGTGGCTAAGAATGGCAGTGTATTTACCTTTGTCTTCCAGGGCACCTATGCCAACTACAGTATCCAAGAGGCGGATATTACTGGTGATGCTGAATTAAAAACCCGGGTCCAAGGAATCAACTATTACGGTATTGATCAGTTGGATATTTTATTGGGTAGTGGCAATGATGATATCAATGTCCAATCGACTGCCGCTGGCACTGTTACAAATATTGATTCGAGTCTCGGAGATGATCGCATTTATGTGGCTTCAGATGCGAATGCTGATTTAAGCGATTCGCTGGTTGCACATGGCGATCTGCACGGCATTAATGGCGTACTAAACCTAGAGGCCGGCAGCGGTGTCAACCAACTCTACATAAGTGACTTTGACAGTACCGTTGGTGATGCTGCAATTGTGTTAACGGATAGCCGTCTAAGAGGCGCATCAGCTGGTGTAATCAATTACCAGGCCACAAACGGCAACTTCGATGATGGTTTGGTTATCTGGACCTCCAGAGGTGATGATGTTATTGAGGTTCAGTCGGTCTACTCTGGCGATCTTAGCATTACTACTCTCTACACCAACGACGGTGATGACCAGATTACGGTTGCCGCCTCGGCCACCGCAGCATCCAATTTGAGTACTCAAGTGGACGGCGCTCGGTTTGGTGAGCGCCGCTTACAGACCTTTACTCAGGATGGAGAAGATGTGTTCGACGCCTCGGCATCGGACTTAGCCGTTCAAGTTTATGGCGGCTGGCATAAAGATCAAATCACTGGTGGTCAGGGTAATGACGTGTTGTTTGGTGGGCGTGGTAACGACGAGATAAGCGGCCAGCAGGGCACCGACTTAATTAGCGGAATGACCGGGAATGACACCCTTTGGGGTGGGGCCGGGAATGATACGATTCTTGGTGGTCAGGGCAATGATTTAATCCGCGGCATGTCCGGTGACGACATCATCTTTGGCAGTGCGGGTCGCGATATTATATTTGGTAATAATGGCCGGGTTGAAGATCAGGAGGCAAGGGCGCTATTAGCTGAACAGGCCTTTAACGGCTTTGGCAATGTCACCATGGCGCGTATTGTCAGTGTAGATTCCCAGTCATCCAACGATACGATTACTGACCTCTACGGCAGCAATATCATTATTGCGGGTGTTGGTGATGATGCTGTTCAGAGTGGTTCTGGTGACGATCTGATTGTTGGTGACGACGGTGAGATTAATTACGATGCTGCTGGTCTGATTTCCTCTATTCAATCTAGATCTGCTGATCAGGGGGGTGATGACTCTATTACTACTCTGGGTGGCGACAATACGATTGTTGGTGGCTTTGGCAGCGACGCGATCACCACCGATAGCGGCCATGACGATATCCTCGGCGATAACGGTATTATTGAGTACTCCGACGGCAACGCGGTTCGCTTAAGCAGTGATGATGAAGAGGCTGGCACCACTGGCATCGACATTATTAATGCGGGTGCGGGCGATAACCGTATCTTGGCGGGACTCTCAGGGGACGAAATTACCACCTTAGACGGCACCGATGTGGTGCTGGGTGATAATGGCGAGCTGACTTACCTCAACGGGTTTTTGACCGGTGCAGTCAGCAGTGAAGCCGCCTTAGGTGATGTGGATCTGATCGCAGTAGGCGAAGGCGACAATATCGTTATAGCCGGTCAAGGCGCAGATGTGGTCACTACTGGGTCGGGTTCCGACACAGTGATTGGCGACAGCGGCGAGATCAACTATGACCTAAACGGTGTTATCACCGACCTTCAATCCACGGCAATTGACCAAGGCGGCGATGACATAATCACTGCTCTTGGCGGCGACAACACAATTGTTGGCGGCTTTGGTGGCGACACAATCACTACCACTAACGGCAATGACGCAATCCTCGGTGACAACGGCGTTATCGAATATGTTGATGGCAGCGCGATTCGCTTAAGCAGTAATGATGATGAAGTGGCCAACACGGGGCGCGACATTATTAACGCAGGCGCAGGCGACAACCGTATCT
>CAXAFJ010000061.1:0-12032 GCA_963968025.1 uncultured Pseudomonadales bacterium
CTTAGCTTGTAATCTTAGCTTTTAACCTTAAGTAAGCAGACTCAATCTATCTTTCCAGCCCGACCAAAACTTGGCAGACTCATAAATTCATTCCAAAACATCCAGCGAGCGAAGGCTCTGCCGACAATGCGCTGTTCAGGAACTGGACCCCAGACACGGCTGTCACTTGAGTTATCACGATTATCGCCCATCATAAAGTAATGCCCTTCTGGCACGACGGCGGTAAAATTTTGGCTCAAACGGGTCGGCAATATACGCCTCTGCATGGCGTGCTCTAGGCCGTAGAGGTCTTCGGTCATAACCACTGACCGTGGCGCAGGATCTTCACCGCCCAACATCTTCTGACTCATCTTGTCGCCATTAATATATAGCACACCGTCTAACAGGTGAATCTCATCACCGGGCAAACCAATCACACGCTTAATAAAATAGCGCTCTTCATGGGGCGGAAAGAACACCATCACATCGCCGCGCTGCGGTGAATTGAACTCGATAATTTTAGTGCGCAATACCGGCAGTCTTATACCATAGGTCCATTTGTTCACCAGAATAAAGTCGCCAACTTTTAATGTTGGCACCATTGATGATGAAGGAATCTGAAATGGCTCGACCACAAAGGAGCGCAACACCAAGACCAAACCTAAAACCGGGGCCAGTGAAGCAACAAACTCAACGACGCCTTCAGTCTGGCGCGTAACAAATCTATTCAGCAACCAAAATGCTGCTGAGACCAGAAAAATAACGGTTAAGATTAGTTCGAAATTTAAATCCATAGCGGTCTTGCTCCTTTTTGATGAACAGTCATTCTACTGATCAACTTTTTAAAACGGCGAGGAAAGCATCCTGGGGAATTTCAACATTGCCCACCTGCTTCATGCGTTTCTTACCGGCTTTCTGCTTCTCGAGCAGTTTCTTCTTCCGCGATACATCGCCACCGTAGCATTTTGCGGTCACATTTTTGCGCAGTGCTTTAACCGTGGTTCGAGCCACTACACTGCCGCCGATTGCCGCCTGAATGGCAACATCAAACATCTGCCGTGGAATCAGCTCTTTCATTTTATCGGCAAGAGTACGGCCTTTGTTCTGTGAGGTATCACGGTGAACAATGGCTGCTAGAGCATCGACGCGGTCGCCGTTGATCAAGACATCCAGCCTTACCAGTGAGGCTGCCTGAAAACGCACAAAGGTGTAATCCAGTGAAGCAAAACCCCGACTAACAGATTTGAGTCGGTCAAAGAAGTCCATAACCACTTCACTCATGGGCAACTCATAGCTGATGGATACCTGACCGCCGACAAACTGCATATCTTTTTGCACGCCGCGCTTTTCAACACAGAGCGAGATCACGTTACCCACATAGTCTTTTGGTACCAGAATATTGGCTTCACAGATTGGCTCGCGCATTTCATCGATCTGAGCCGGATCTGGCAGCGCAGAGGGATTAGACATATGCATTATATCGCCACTGTTGGTGAGAATTTCGTAGACTACTGTAGGGGCCGTGGTGATCAGATTGAGATCGTACTCACGTTCGAGGCGCTCTTGGATAATCTCCATATGTAGCATGCCGAGGAAGCCACAGCGAAAGCCGAAACCCAGGGCATCGGAACTCTCGGGTTCATAGAATAGTGAGGCATCGTTGACTGCCAACTTGGATAGGGCTTCGCGGAAATCTTCAAAGTCGTCGGAGTCCACCGGGAACATACCGGCGTAGACCTGAGGCTTAACCCGCTGAAATCCGGGCAGCGCTTCAGTATCTGAGGTGCTCAGATTAGTAATGGTGTCGCCCACAGGCGCACCTAAAATATCTTTAATGCCGGCCACCATAAAGCCCACTTCACCGGCTCTCAAAACGCCAGTCTCTTTGCGCTTTGGCGTAAATACACCAACACTGTCGACCACATGGCCCTTGCCGATGGTCTTGGCAATGATTTTGCTCTTGGTAGTCAAAGTACCCTGCATAACCCGTACCAGGGAGACAACGCCAAGGTAGTTATCAAACCAGGAATCAATAATCAGCGCCTGCAGCGGTGCATCCACATCACCGACTGGCGGCGGTACCTGGCGCACCAGCTCTTCGAGTATGTCATTGATACCTTCGCCGGTTTTGGCACTGCAGCGAACCGCGTCAGTGGCTTCAATACCGATAATATTTTCAATTTCATTGATCACTTTTTCTGGCTCAGCCTGGGGCAGATCCATTTTATTCAATACCGGAAGCACCTCCAGACCCTGAGCAATCGCCGTGTAGCAATTGGCCACGGACTGAGCTTCAACGCCCTGGGCCGCATCAACGATCAACAGTGCGCCTTCACAGGCAGCCAGTGAGCGCGAGACTTCGTAGGAAAAATCTACGTGCCCCGGCGTATCGATAAAGTTCAGCTGGTAGGTTTTACCATCCTTCGCCGTAAACGGAAGAGTCACGCTCTGGGCTTTGATGGTAATGCCGCGCTCGCGCTCAATATCCATGGAATCGAGAACCTGAGCGGCCATTTCACGATCGGCCAAGCCTCCACAGACCTGAATAAAGCGGTCAGCGATGGTCGATTTGCCGTGGTCAATATGGGCAATAATGGAAAAATTTCGGATATGACTTAAATCGGACAAGGGTTTGTTCTGCCAGTAGAAAATGCGACCGCAGTTTAGCCTATTCCCGGCCCCTGCGCTATCGGCTGCGCGCCCTATTAGTCAGGGGGCGCAGTTTAAAGAGAGCTTAGTTATTTAGACTTGTTGCTGACTGCATCCAGATCTCAATCTGACCGGCTTGTCACCGAATTCAGAGCTTAACAAAGCGCAATGTCATGCGATCGCTTTCGCCCATAGCACGATACTTTTCTCTGTTGTTGTCTTTCTCACGATAACTGGGGGGCAGAGACCAAACACCCTTAGCGTGATCCTTGGTATCTTTAGCATTAGCATTAATGTCAGACTGGGCCACCAGCTTAAAGCCCATGCTCTCAGCCAGCTCAATCAAATAGGCTTCTGGTACATAACCCTTTTCAGCAGCCTGCTTAATATCGCTGCCCGCTGCAGCCCGATGTTGCACAACACCCAGCACGCCGCCTTTTTTCAAAACACGGCTAAATGATTTATAGGCCTGCTCTATACCGCCGTAGCGTATCCAGTTATGGCTGTTTCTGAAGGTCAGGACCATATCTTGGGAGCCGCTGGCAACCTGGGTTAAATATCCCTCATCTTCAAAAACTTCAGCTTTAACCTGGCCATAGACATCGGGATTGCTCTCCAACTTGGCGATATATCTGTTGTGCACATTGCGCATATAGTCAGAGGGATTCTCGGCACCAAAGCTGGCCACGGTTAACTCGCCGTGGTTTTTTAAGGCCGGCGCGAGAATTTCGCTGTACCAACCGCCGCCGGGGAGTATTTCAAGCACTTGCATGTCCGGCTTTATACCGAAAAACATTAGGGTCTCTTTGGGGTGACGCTGGCTATCACGAGCCTTATTTTTTGCACTGCGGTGCTTGCCGGCAATGGCCTGGTCAAGTACAGCGCCGGTTGCTGATTCAGCACCACTGTCCGCATTAGCAGTGAGCGATAAGAATGAAAAGCACATCACTAACAGCGCAGTTAAAATACTCGAGGTTCTATTTTCTTTCATGTTGCGTTTCCCTGCTGGGGTTTGAGTTCTAATATTTTTCGGCAATTTGTTTCTTACCGACTCTTAATTGCTTACTTTCGATTACTTCTTCTCGATTACTTTTTCAAAATAATAGTCCGAGAAATCGCTCTGCCCTGTCGATAGAAACGGATTAATACTGGCGTGTCTATTGGCAGTTCGCGCACCACCTGATCATACTCATCACTGTCATCAATACGGCTGTAGCCCAATTGCAAAATCACATCACCACGACTTAGCCCTGACTCTGAGCCAGCTGAATCTGGGGACACCTGCTCGATAACCACACCGCCGCGAATACCCAGAGAGCTCATCTCACGATCACTGAGGTCGGCAACCACCAAACCCAGGCGATCACTGCCATCACTGCGGCCGGCAACACTGGAATCATCGCCCTTGAGACTGCCGATTTCAAGGGTCAATTTCTTCAACTTTCCCTTGCGATAAAGTTCAACCGGGGCCTTTTTTTCTGGCGCCAGCATACCTACAACATGAGGCAAATCACCGGAATCAACAATCGACTGCCGGTTAAATCGCACAATCACATCTCCCGGCTTGATACCGCCTTTGTCTGCTGGACTGTCTGGCTCAACGGCATTGATTAGTGCTCCTTGGGGTCGATCCAGATCCAGTGATCGAGCTAAGTCTTTATCTACATCTTGAATTACCACGCCGAGCCAGCCGCGCTGGACCTCGCCATTTTCCTTGAGCTGCTCGATAACCCCTACGGCAACACTGGTAGGGATCGCAAAGGAAAGACCAATAGAGCCCCCTGAGCGTGAATAGATCTGCGAGTTGATACCCACCACTTCGCCGTCCAAGTTAAATAGCGGCCCACCGGAATTGCCGGGATTAATCGCCACGTCGGTCTGAATAAAGGGCACATAATTTTCGCCTTTCTCGGTGGGAATACTGCGCCCTATGGCACTGACAATTCCGACACTGGCGGAATAATCGAGACCAAAGGGAGAGCCTATAGCAAGTACCCATTCGCCGACCTTAAGCTGGTCTGGAGCAGCGAGCTTGAGGGTGGGCAGATTATCCGCCTCAACCTTGAGTAGGGCGAGGTCCGAGCGACGGTCTTTGCCCACTACTGTAGCGGTAAATTCACGTCGATCAGAAAAGCGCACAACAATCTCGTCGGCACCGTCGATCACATGATGATTGGTAATAATGTAGCCATCTTCGGAGATCACAAAGCCCGACCCCATGGCCATTACTGGGCGCTGGGTTTGCGGCCGCTGGCGCTGCTGAAATAGATCGCGAAAAATCTCCGGAATCTGGCCTGGTGCCATCTGTCTCGATTTACCTTTGCGGGCCTTTTGCACCGTATTGATTTTTACCACTGCGGCGGAGGTCTGTTCAACCAACTGGGTGAAGTCCGGAAGCTGAGCTAGGGCACCAAGCGGGTTAAAAACAAGACAGACAAAGGAAGTCACAAGCAAAAGTCTTTTAAGCACGAAGTGTTCTCCAAAAATTAATTTAATATTTCGCTGTTATTCACAAAAGGTATCCACAACAGGTCTTAACAACAGTCTTTCTCAAATAGCATAGTCAACTTAAAGTCCGGCAGTAATTGGAATTTCGATTTTTAAACAGCAGTTCTTGGGCAAGGTTTTAGCCGATTAAAGTGAGATGACTTTTGCAGCCTGAATAAATAAGACCTCAGGGTTAAAAAATAGTTAGCACTTTTTTAACTCTTCTTTTCAATAAGAGCTATCGAATAATTAGCTCAATGTTGAAAATTGAGAACACTGGTTTGGACCTGCTCTTCCATAAGAACAGGATTAAAACGCACATCATCACGCTTTCTCACACTGTGAAGATTAACCAGCATGCCACCCAATACAAGGCCGCCAAGGGCACCCCCAACCGCCTGCCAGTCACTGCCAGAAAACAGCCAGGCGCCGCCTATAGCAGCAAAAATTGGCAGTAAATAAACCAACAGCGAGGCCATCACAATAATATCTTCGGGAATACCTATGGTCACTGACTGGCCAACAGAGAACTCCTCTGAAGACTGCTTGTTGCGCAACACACGGATGCTAACGGTCTTGCCCGCCAACTTGGAGAGGAACTTTTGCCCACAGCCTTTCTCCGCCACACAGACTTCACAGGCAGACTTTTGAATCGTCTCAACCCAGAGTCCGTCGGACTCAACCGCAACAACAACGCCAGTTTCAAGAATCATAGAAACGCGCCGCCCTAGGGTAGAGGTGACATTGAGGGGGAGGCAGGGGGAGCGAGTGAGATAGCATTGGCAATTTGGTTTGCCGTGGCTCGAGGAATTTCACCCACCACACAGATGGCATATTCCTGATTGTTGATATCCGCCTTAGTTAGCACCGCCACAGTGGCACCCAAATTGGCATCTATAGCCGGTAGGGAGCGTCCTTTATCGATGTCGATAAACACTGAAAAAACCGCCAGACCATCGGTAAACATCATCGACTCCTGACCATCCCCATCGGCAATTTTATGGGAGGCCATAACAAATCCAGGGGGTAGCCACTGGGTGCTCCAATTGGGCGCCGAGGTGGTAATTTGACGGTTGCCGTCGATACAGTTACTTTGATCCAGAGCAACATCAGCAAAGTCGCTAGCCTCTAAATCGAATCCTAGATCGGCCAGAGATCCGCCAATACTGATATCGACAAACTGAAAACGCTCTAGGGGTTTGCCGGTATGGCTCATCAATACTGACTGCAACAGCAGACCGGACTCTTTATCGATGGCCACAACATAGCCGTAGCGATGCTTGTCTTTGGGCAGTACATGAACCATTACCACCTGGCGATTGGCAATGCGCCCCTGACCCTTGATATGGAACTCGTAGAAATCTTCTAGGCGGGCGTAACTCTGATCGTTTAAGCGGTAGGCGCTGCCACGCAGCAGCATATCCCCAGTGCGCAGACAGTCAACTTTATCGGAACGGTGCAGGGCGTGGCGCTGAGCACCATCCATATGCTGAATACGCTCGTAGATCTGACCATCTTGAACCGCATGAGTCAGTTTAACGCTGGTTAAATTACCGCGGTACTCGTAGGTAAACAAACCCTGATAGTTTAGCTCTCGTGAGGCTTTGGCCATTTTCGACATCAGGTCATGAGCCGATTCCATCTGCGCCGCAAATAGTGGCCCATGTAGCAAAACGGCGGCTACTAGAGCCGCCACTTTGATTGTTCTAACTAATCTTAAAAACACCATCGTTGCGATTTATTCCTTTTTTGCTGCTGCCTCGGCTTCATTTAAGCGCGCAAATGGCAACATTCCCTGATTGCTGTTTAAGGCTGCATGATTGGAGTGCTTAGCCATCACATCATTCATATAAGCGCGCAGTTGAGCTTCAGAATAATTGCGCTCAGCCTTTTGGCGAACCTCAATAACCGGAGTGACAAACTGTGAGCTCTTATTGTTGCCGCCGGCACTGACTGTGCGAGCGTTAATAATTGGCTGAAAACCTGAAGGAAACTGTATGGCTGGACCAGTGTTCTCTTCATTGACCTGCTCAACACCGGCAAACTCGGATACTGGAGCAATACTGTCTAAGGGGCTGTTGAGCTGCTGAACACCAAACACAGCGACCAGGGCAACCGAGGCGGCAATAGCAAAACGGCCAGCAGATCCGGCAAAGACCGCAAGACCACTTTGACGGTGAGCAGGCTCCTCGTCGATGGCGGCGGAAATAGCGGCAGAATAATCAATTGAGGCAATAGCTGCATCACCTTTAATAGCGGAAGAAACCATATGGTAGCGTTTCCACTTGTCGCGCAGCTCCGAGTCTTCAGAGACCTCTTTAAGCAGGCGATGCATCTCAATATCGGTAGCCTCTCCATCCATTAGAGCGGAGAGTGACTGTTCTAAGCGTTCTTTGTGATCGCTCATTAATTTACCTCGTAAACACTAACGTTAATTGCCTTGGAACTGGCACTGTTATGTACATAGTGAGGGTAAGACCCACGTTTATATAAAAGGTTCATCATTCTTTTAATGACCTTCAACTAACTCAACTAAACGGGCATCGATCGCCTCTCTGCCACGAAAAATACGCGACCGAATGGTACCCACAGGGCAGTCCATCACCGCAGCGATATCTTCATAGCTCAGGCCTTCATATTCCCGCAGCGTCACCGCGGTACGCAGATCCTCTGGCAATTCGACAATAGCCTGATTGATCGCCACTTCAAGCTGATCGCGAAACAGCTGATTCTCAGGTGAACTGTGATCTTTCAGCTGATCGCTACCAGAGTAATACTCTGCATCATCGAGATCAACATCTGAGGATGGCGGTCTTCTGCTGCGTGCGACCAAATAGTTTTTTGCGGTATTCACGGCGATACGGTAGAGCCAGGTATAAAACTGGCTGTCGCCACGGAACTTGGGCAGTGCGCGGTAGGCCTTGATAAAAGCTTCCTGAACTACATCTCGCACCTCATCACTGTCGCGGATAAACCGCGCCACGATGGCATGTACTTTATATTGATATTTTAGAACCAGTAGATCAAAGGCGCGTTTATCGCCTTTCTGAACTCTGACAACCAATTGCTGGTCAGTGGGTTCTGTTTTTTGTTCTGTCATCTAGCAATCCATTTATCCTACAAATCCAGTTTATTATCTTTATTCGCCACATTCGTAATGCGCTAAAAGTTAACCCCAATCATAGACAGACCGCTGGGGGTCAATTTAGTTCGCTTGCGACTCTGGCTTATACTATCATGCCGCGTCAACCTATTGTGGCCAGCAAATGAAACCGACCAGTTTATATGATGTGCTGATTATTGGCAGTGGCGCGGCAGGCCTAACCGTCGCACTACAGCTAGACCGAAATCTGCGCGTTGCACTAATAAGTAAAGCCACTCTGCAGGGTGGAGCCTCGTGGCTCGCCCAGGGTGGTATCGCCGCTGTTATTGACAAAGATGACAGCACCGAGGCACATATCGCCGACACTCTAGCTGCAGGTGCCGGCCTCTGCCGCGAAGACGCCGTGCGCTTTGTGGTCGAAAACGGACCCGCTGCAGTGAACTGGCTAATTGACAGTGGTGTCGATTTTACCAAGGAAGAGGCCGAGGGAAATGGAGAGGAAAATGGAGAGGGAAAGGGAGAGGCAAGCTATCACCTCACCCAGGAAGGCGGTCACAGCCACCGCCGTATCCTGCATACAGCAGATGCCACCGGTAAGGAAATCACCGGCACCCTAGTCGAGCGCGCACTGGCCGCCGAAAACGTACAGATCTTTGAGCATCACTGTGCCGTCGACCTAGTAACTCAGGCCGACAAAAGCTCACGCAAAATTCGCTGCACCGGCGCCTATATTCTTGATATTGAGAGCGGCGATGTTGAACTGCTGCAAGCCAAAAGCGTTGTCTTGGCCTCCGGTGGCGCCAGCAAAACCTACCTTTATACCAGCAATCCAGACGGTGCCAGCGGTGACGGTATCGCTATGGCCTGGCGGCGTGGCTGTCGAGTCGGCAATCTCGAATTCAATCAATTTCACCCCACTTGCCTCTATCATCCCAAGGCCAAGTCCTTTTTGATCACTGAAGCACTGCGTGGTGAAGGCGCTATTCTCAAGCTGCCAGACGGCACGCCGTTTATGCAGAACTTTCATGCCGATGCCGAACTAGCTCCACGAGATGTGGTAGCCCGGGCCATTGACCATGAGATGAAACGCCTCGGCAGTGACTGCCTGTATTTGGATATCAGCCACAAGCCCGCTGATTTCATTATCGAGCACTTCCCTACAGTCTATAAACGCTGCCTTGAATTTGGCATCGACATCACTACCACACCCATTCCCATAGTGCCCGCCGCACACTACACCTGTGGTGGCATTGTGGTGAATACCAAAGGCCAAACCGATCTGCGCAACCTCTACGCCATTGGCGAGAGTGCCTTTACCGGCCTTCATGGCGCCAACCGCATGGCCAGCAATTCTCTATTGGAATGTTTGGTCTATGCCCAGGCCGCCGCCAGTGAAATAAATCAGCTTAATGACAAGATTTCCCAGCCCGACTATGTTCGCCCCTGGGATGAATCACAGGTTGAGTACTCAGACGAGAATGTAGTGATCTCCCACAACTGGGATGAGTTGCGCCGCTTTATGTGGGATTACGTCGGCATTGTACGCACCGATAAACGCCTGCAGCGCGCTCAGCACCGCATTAATTTGCTACGAAAAGAGATACAGGAATACTACAGCAACTATAAGGTTGGCCGTGATCTGCTTGAGCTACGCAATCTGGTCACAGTGGCTGAACTGATTATTAGCTGCGCCCTGCAACGCAAAGAGAGTCGCGGCCTGCACTACACCCTCGACTATCCCAATCTGGCGCCGATCGCCAAAGATACGATTTTAGTGCCGATCAACTTTGCCGGTCAGGATGTGATTATCAATCTCGATTAGGCTCTTATTTAGAAGCCCGCCCGATCAGCACCATACGCAACAGTCGATGCTCTGGTGCTAACAGGCTATCTCTTGGTAGTACACGAACAAGCTGCCGCCCCTGGGGCAACTTAAAATACGCGATCACCAAATGGCGGGTGACAAACTGGGTTGGCGCCAGCACTAACTCCCTAGTTTTCTATGCAGACACCAGACGCCATCGGTCTTCACTAGCATCCAGCAAAATCAATTTCTCAGCACCCTGACCGCGATAATCCACAACAAACCAACAGCCAGCCAAACCGAGACACAGCAGCGCCCCCAGTTTGGCCCAGATTAATATCGGCAGCACAGTGATCAGCGCACTGGCTATGGCAACTAGACCAAGCCGCGCGCAGAGATAATAGAATGAAGGCCGAAGCTGAAACTCAGCCGAGTTGGGGACGGGACTCATGAATGATCTGCACTATCCTTTGCATATCCGGGCTATCTGGCGACTGACGTTTCATCAGCCACATAAAGAGAGACTGATCCTCACTCTCAAGCAAGACCTCAAAGCGCAGCTGATCAGGTTCTTCCAAGGTCTCGTAAAAATTCTCAACAAAAGGCTCAAGAATCAGGTCGAGCTCTAACATGCCGCGGCGACAAGCCCAGCGCAGACGATTTTTATTCATAGCTAATCAATCATTGTTTTAAAGCGGCATTATAAGAGACAATCAAGCAATAACCTATACAGTCGACAAAGGATTGGCCATGACTCAGCAAACTTCTTCCAGTGACGGGTCTGGGAACAACTCAGCAGCGCGCAGCTACATCAAATTATCTGGCCCCGACAGCGGCAAGTTTTTGCAGGGCCAGGTCAGCTGCGATATGGACAGCCTCAGCCCATCAAAAAGCATTGACGGTGCACACTGCACCCCCAAGGGCCGCATGGTATTTTTGTTTACCGCCCACGATGACGGTGATGGCAGCATTATCTTAGAAGTTCATCCCTCGATTATTGGTAGCGCCCTCGCCAGCCTTAACAAGTATGGCGTATTCTTCAAAACTGAGATCACTCATGTCAGTGACAGTTATTCAAACAATCAGCCTGAAGTGTCCGATCTAGAGCGATTGCGCTCAGGCCGCGCCGAAGTAGTCGCCGAAACGGTCGAAATGTTTATTCCACAGATGCTAAATCTCGATGCCCTCGGCTATATCAACTTTAAGAAAGGCTGTTACACCGGCCAGGAAATTATTGCCCGCGCCCACTATCGCGGTGCCGTGAAACGCCGTATGCACCACCTGGCGCTGTCCACTGACATAGTCCCCAGTCCCGGCAATGAGATCAAAAACAGCGACGGCAAGAGCATCGGCAATATTGCCAGCGCCCTGAGAACAGATGATGCCAAGGTAGAAATACTGGCAGTACTCAACGACAAATACAGCGACGCCATTGAAATGCAGATTGGCGAGCAAGCGCTAACTGCCGTCACCCACCTGCCCCTACCCTACGAGATTCCAGCCAGCCCGTGAACGAATTATTCGGCTGGGTAACTGATAATCAGCAACTGCTGGTCTGGGCAGGCGTTATCTCGCTTATAGTCTTTATCCTCAGTCTGCTGTCACTACCCTGGCTAGTGTCGCAGATCCCCGAAGATTATTTTTTGCCGAAAAAGCGTCAGCCTGCAGATTGGAAACGTCTGCATCCGGTTATTCGATTGCTCGCGTTAGTGGGCAAGAATTTGATTGGTTGCGGTTTAATAGTGGCGGGATTATTAATGCTGTTTTTGCCCGGCCAGGGAATTCTGACACTGGTGATGGGGCTTCTTCTGGTGGACTACCCGGGTAAGTTTAGGTTGGAGCGCAAGTTAGTTAAAACACCGGCGATTTTGAATAGCCTCAATTGGTTGCGTAGAAAAGCTAAAAAGCCGCCGTTGGTAGTGTAACTATGCTGCGCGGGCGCAGTTGAAAAGTTTGGTGCCCACTGATTGAGATCCCTCCACTACGGTCGGGATGACAGTCTTGGGCGAG
>CAXAFJ010000062.1:0-11750 GCA_963968025.1 uncultured Pseudomonadales bacterium
TTTTAGTGTTTTAGTGTTTTAGTGTTTTAGTTATGATTATTTTCCGCGGCTCTGACACGAAAACTCTGACGAATTGCCGATCATCTAACAATCATGACCGGCGTACTGATCCTAGGGGCATAGAGGGCTTTATAAGTAGCATTCAAACCACCACCTTTTTCATTTTAAACCCTCAACTATCGGAGCGTAATAGGCTTGCTTTATGGCTTTAAAAATACTCGGCTCTTTACAAGCGAGATCCGTCGCCAGTTGTGTAGCCCTATTCAGCAGCTGTTCTTGCGGGGCCTTGCCGTCGGCAAAGCCGGCAGCCATAGCTTCGTCAGCGTTGTAACGCTTGCCTGTGAGCACTGCGTCGCGGACTGTATTGGCGGGCAATCTAAGGCGCAAAAATTCCATCATCCCCTGGGGCAGAGGTACCCCGGCATCAACCTCGGAAATACAGATCCAGCCGCGGTCTTCGCGCATAATTCGATAGTCACAGGACAGCGCCACAAAGGCACCACCGGCAAAGGCATGGCCATTAACCGCAGCCACAGTGGGAAAAGGTAACATCAGCATACGGCGATGAATCTCATTCATCTGCGCGGCAAATAGCGTCCAGTCAGCGCCGTCGAGCTTGTTTAATACCTCAAGATTGAGGCCATTGCTGAAAAACTTCGCCTCACCAATCAGCACCATTGCAGTGCCTGCAACCGGATTCGCTTCAAGCTCATCAAGAATGTCTAACATGCTCTGCTGCCAATCCAAGCAGATCATATTGTCACCATTGTGCATGGTAACCGTATAAATTGGCCCCTCTCTACTTAACCTGATCACTGAACTCTTCCTCGATTCTTTTTATAATTGGCACATGATATGCCACTTTATACTCTGATCAAAGAGCATTCAAAAATTCACTGGGTTAGACTTGCTCGGCTGTTTCCAATATCGTGATCAGCCCGAAATACTATTAAAACAATAATCGGAAAAGAATCGACCCTATGCCCTCACCCTCTTCACCCTCCTCACCCTCCTCAATTAGGCAAAGTCAGCGCCTCTCAGTGTCGCTGGCTTTTATTGCAGCCGTTCTAATGATGCCGGGTATTACAGAGGCTAAGAACCCTGCCGACGATCAACGTCCCAACGTGGTGGTGATTCTCGTGGACGATGCAGGTCTAACCGATTTCGCGCCCTTTGGCGGCGAAGCACAGATGCCCCACATTCAAACTCTGGCCGATCGCGGCACCAAATTTAGCAACTATCATACCTCCCCCCTCTGCGCGCCCTCCCGGGCCATGCTGCTCACGGGTATCGATAACCACCGCACCGGAATTGCGACCATTCCCGAGGTGCTGACTGACAACCAAGCTGGCCAGCCCGGCTATTCAATGTTTTTAGAACCCGGCGTGACAACCTTGGCTGAGCGACTTAAAGCGGCGGGCTACAGCACCTATATGACCGGCAAGTGGCATCTGGGAGGTCGCGAACAGGACCTGCCCAATGGCCATGGTTTCGATCGATCCTTCGCCCTGGATGCCTCAGGAGCCGATAATTGGGAGCAGAAACCCTATATGGGCTATTACGATTTCGCCCCCTGGTATGAAGATGGTAAAGCAGCCAATCTGCCTGAAGACTTTTACAGCTCTAAATTTATTGTCGACCGCATGATCAGCTATCTCGACAGCGATCAGCAGCCAAGCCCGCGGCAACCTTTCTTCTCCTACCTGGCCTTTCAGGCAATCCATATACCGGTGCAGGCACCGCGGGAGATAACCGATAGTTACAATGGAGTGTACGATCAGGGCTGGCATAGACTTCGAGAGCGGCGTCAGCAGCGAGCCATTGAGTTGGGTTTGATTTCAGCAGATGCGCCATTGGCTGAAATGCCCGCCGGCAGCAAGGACTGGCAGAGCCTATCCCCAGAGGATAGAGCGCTCTATGCCCGCTCCATGCAAGTGCAAGCGGCGATGCTCGAGTCGATGGATAGCCATATTGGGCGCTTTATTGCCTACTTAAAGGCCCGTGGCGAACTCGCTAATACGCTATTTATTGTGACCTCAGACAATGGACCCGAGCCCAGTGATCCCCTGGCTGTCAGTGGCATGCAGACATGGATGAATTTCAATGGCTACAACCGTCGACTGGACAACCTCGGCGAGCGAGGCAGTATGGTGGCCATAGGCCCAGAGTGGGCCAGTGCCAGCGCCTCACCGCTGAATATGTTTAAGTTTTATGCCGCAGAGGGCGGTATTCGCGTGCCTTTAATTATCGCCGGTCCCGAAATAGCCGAGCAGAGCTGGCAATCGGCCATAACAATGGTCACTGATATCGCACCCACGGTATTGGACTATCTCAATATTTCAGAGCAACCGGCAGCTGCGGTTACCATTACCGGGCGCAGCATGATGCCACTGCTCGAAGGCTCAGCCAGCGCTATCTACAGTGAGGATGAAGCGATCGGTATGGAAGTGTCAGGCAATTCTGCCCTGATCAAAGGGGATTATAAGCTCAGCCGCAACAGTCCACCTCACGGCGACAATATTTGGCGTCTCTATAATCTGGCGCTTGACCCAGGCGAGAGCAATGATCTGCGCGCACTGCAACCAGTGCGCTTTAATCAGCTGATGGAGCACTACAGGGCCTATGAAAGCGAGTTTGGGGTTATTGCTCCGACTGCCGGATTTGACTTCATTGCCCAGACCAGACGCAATTCTGTTAAAAAACTATTGCACAGTAATTGGCGGGGATTGGCTCTGGGCACACTGATTACCCTGTTGTTCACAATGCTCATTCGATCAGTTTACCGCCGCCGGCAAGCCTAAATGGCACTGAGCTGTTCTTAACTGTTCTTAATAATAGCCCAGCTATAACCGCTATAAGCGCAACGAGTATTGACGTTTATTATGCCAATTTATATAGTCTTGAGCTGAAGAATAGGCGCATAGAAAGTTAGCAGGCCCTGCCCGCCAAACAGTGTTCAAGCTACCTAAATCCTCTAACAGCTCTAAACCACGACAAAGGGAAGCCAACATGAAAACCAAAATTACCGAGATGCTCGGCATCGAACATCCAATTATCCAGGGCGGCATGCACTATGTCGGTCTAGCAGAGCTCGCCGCTGCCGTGTCCAATGCCGGTGGCCTCGGCATTATCACCGGTCTGACTCAGGGTACCCCTGAAAAACTTGCCAATGAGATTGCCCGCTGTCGCACCATGACTGACAAGCCTTTTGGCGTCAATCTGACCTTTTTACCGTCGGTCACACCTCCGGATTACCCGGGTCTGATTCAGGCGATTATTGATGGTGGCGTCAAAGTGGTTGAAACTGCGGGCAACAATCCTGCCCAGTGGCTGCCAATTCTCAAAGAAAATAATATCAAAGTCATCCACAAGTGCACCTCTGTGCGCCACGCCCTAAAAGCACAGGCAATTGGCTGCGATGCGGTTTCTGTTGATGGCTTCGAGTGCGGCGGTCACCCAGGCGAAGACGATATCCCAAACTTTATTCTGCTGCCTCGGGCCGCCGATGAACTGACGATCCCCTTCGTCGCTTCCGGTGGTATGGCCGATGGTCGCAGTCTGGTTGCTGCCCTCGCCATGGGTGCTGAAGGCATGAACATGGGTACACGTTTTATTGTCACTGAAGAAGCCCCGGTTCATGAAAAAGTTAAGCAGGCTATTTTGGCCGCCAGTGAACTGGATACCCGCTTAGTAATGCGCCCCTTGCGCAACACTGAGCGAGTGCTTATCAACCCAGGTGTTGAGCGTCTGCTGGAAAAAGAAGCAGCCCTTGGCAGTGATATTAAATTTGAAGATATAGCCCCAGAAGTTGCTGGTGTTTACCCGAAAATAATGAAGAACGGTGATATGGATGCCGGCGCTTGGTCCTGCGGCATGGTGGCAGGCTTAATTTATGATAAGCCCACAGTGCAAGAATTGATCGATCGTATTATGGCAGAGGCGGACAGTCTGATCTCTGAGCGTCTGAAGAACTTTTTATAAAAGGTTTTTTCACAATAACAGCTTTTTGAAACACTTATTTTAGGAGTTAAACATGGCTACAAATATTTTTGATCTAACCGGAAAAATCGCGCTAGTCACTGGTGCCAGCCGTGGTATTGGCGAAGCAATTGCCAAGCTACTCGCAGAACAGGGGGCCCATGTTATTGTCTCGAGCCGGAAACTGGATGGCTGCCAAGCGGTTGCTGATCAGATTATCGCCGACGGCGGCAGTGCCGAAGCATTGGCCTGTCATGTGGGCAGCATGGAACAGATTGAAGAGGCCTTTGCGACGATCAAAAGTAAGTTCGGCAAACTCGATATTCTGGTGAATAACGCGGCCACCAACCCCTATTTTGGGCATATTCTCGACACTGATCTCGGCGCTTATACCAAGACAGTTGATGTGAATATTCGCGGCTATTTCTTTATGTCGATCGAAGCTGGCAAACTGATGCGTGACAATGGCGGCGGTTCGATTGTTAACACCGCATCTATTAATGCACTGCAGCCTGGTGCTATGCAGGGTATTTACTCGATCACCAAAGCCGCAGTAGTGAATATGACTAAATCATTCGCCAAGGAATGTGGTGGTCTGGGTATTCGCGTCAATGCCCTGCTCCCGGGTTTCACCAAAACCCAGTTTGCCGGTGCGCTGTTTACCGACGATGCGATCTATCAGTCAGCCATCGCGCAGATCCCTATGAAACGCCATGCAGAGCCCAGTGAAATGGCTGGTACCGTGCTCTATTTAGTCTCTGATGCATCCAGCTATACCAACGGTGAATGCATTGTTGTGGACGGCGGTATGACGCTTTAAGCCCTGCATCATCACAGCCCCCAATGGGATTGGGGGCTGACTAGGTCTATTCCCCTGCAAAGTTATAATCATAATCTATACTGAGGTATATGGTATTTTTAGTTGGGGGGCTAAACCATGAACTTTTGCTTCCGTATTAATCATTCTTTTTTTAAAGCTGTATCGGCAACGATTATTCTCGTGCTGCTTGCCCTGGGCCTTCCAGTTCAAGCAGAGGTGAAACAATGGTCTGAAAGAAAATTTGATAAAACCATTCTCAGTATTGATAAAGATATCCGTCGCAAGCGCTGGAAAAAGGCCATAGAGCGCAGTCAAAAAGCTCTACCTCAGTGTCGCGCGCTTTATTCAGAGCAGGCGACAAGCTGTATTCTGATCCTGAAAAAGATTAATCAAAGTTACGAAAAAACCCGCGCATTTAATCCAGATAAAACACAGATTGAAGGCGCCTATAGGCTGTCTTCCGAAATATTGGGCCCAGTTCATTCCACCACCAACAGTGCCCGGGATTACTACTATAAATATCTGATTTTTAATGAGCGCTATGCCGAAGCCATTCCCCTGCTGATGGAAATCATGGGTCTTGAAAAGAGCCGCACCAACGATGCCTATCAGCTTATGGAGCGCTACAAGCAGCTCTATGCTCTGGAGGGTTTGACCGAAAACTGGCCCGCAGAGGAAGCCGCGTTGACTGAGGTGATGAGTCTTGCAGAGCGGGTTCTAGGTAGAGACAGCGAGGACTTTAGGGCAGCAGTGAAGGCACTTGCCTATAATTACTGCACGCAGAAAAAATACTACGAATACTTTGAACTTATCCGAGAACAGCAACAGGAAATTGCCTGTTTCTCAGCCTCTAAAAATTAAAAAAACCCCGCTGTTAAAATCAACAACGGGGTTTTTCTTAGCACTTAAAAATCTAGTACTTAGCAACAATAGCTTGGCAGCAGTAACTTAGCAGCAGTAACTTAGCAGTAATAGCCTATCAATTTTTAGGCATTTTCAAGCTGATAATAATCCATCAAAATCTTCGCCACTTCTGGACGAGAGAACTCAGGCGGTGGCGCTATACCATCACCCAACATCTGACGAACCTTGGTGCCCGACAACAGAATAAAATCGTCTTTCGTATGACCTTCGGCTTCGTTCATCATCACAACGCGCTCAAGCTTCTTGGAAAATGCCGTGTGATCTGCATTAAAAATTTCGATCTCCAATGAGCCGGCACGAACCTTTTCTGCAAAGATAGTTTGAGCATCAAAAGCACCATAGTAGTCGCCAACACCAGCGTGATCGCGACCCACAATCAGGTGGGTACAGCCCATATTCTGACGGAACACCGCGTGCAGCACTGCTTCACGGGGTCCGGCATAGAGCATATCGAAGCCGTAACCTGTAACCATCACTGTGTTCTCGGGGAAGTACAGCTCGACCATCTTGCGGATACAGTCGTCGCGCACAGAGGCGGGGATATCCCCCTGTTTGAGTTTACCCAGCAACATATGCACAACAATGCCGTCAGCGCCCAAGCGCTCCATCGCCATATGGCAGAGCTCTTCGTGAGCACGGTGCATCGGGTTGCGAGTCTGGAAGGCCACAACCTTGTTCCAGCCGCGCTGAGCAATCTCATCGCGAATCTCAGTCGCTGTGCGGAAGGTATCGGGAAAATCTGCCTGGAAGTAGCTCAGGTTTAACACCTGAATATCACCAGACACCAGGTGATTACCCAAATCATTAAAGGTAGCAACACCTGGGTGCTGAGGATCCTGAGTACCAAAGATATCCGCCAACATAGATTGAATCTGCTCAGGGCTAACCTCTTCAATTGCCGCCACATCCATCACTGCAATAACCGGATGACCTTCAGTGTTGGGATCTCTCAAGGCAATCCGGCTAGCGCCGCTAATACCCGAAATATCCTTGGTCAAATTGATCACAGGCACCGGCCAGAACAGGCCTTCAGTGGTGTGCAGAGATGCGGCAACACTCAGGGCATCGGCAAGATTCATATAACCGGTCAGGGGATTAAAGTAGCCGGCACCGAGCATCACTGCATTGGCTGCGGCCGCGGAGTTGAGCAGCAGTGAAGGCAGCGACTCGGCTTCCTGCAAAAGCGCCTGGCGCTGAGCGTCGTCGACTAAAAGAGGGTTTAGATGGTCTGATCCATGGGGCTTAATCAAAAGGTGGTTCTCCGTTATTTTCTTAGTGAATGCGGGTTAAAAATAATAAGTAACAGTAGCTAATAGAAAAACTTAGGCAATAAAGCCCTGCTCTTCAAGGTAAGTCATAATCAGAGCCACTTCTTGCTCAAGGCTCATCTGGTCTGTGTGCAGGTGGATCTCTGGGCTATTCGGCGCTTCGTAGGGATCATCAATACCGGTAAAATTTTTAATTCCCCCAGCCCGGGCTTTTTTGTAAAGTCCCTTGGGATCGCGGTTTTCGGCTTCTGAGAGCGCGCAGTCGACAAAGATCTCAATAAAGGCAAAGTCTGACTCAAGGTGCAACGCTCGAACCTGATCTCGATCAGCGCGATAGGGGCTGATAAAACTCGACAGGGCAATCACACCGGAATCCACAAACAGCTTAGAGATTTCACCAATACGGCGAATATTTTCAGTCCGATCGACCGCCGAAAAGCCGAGATTTCTATTGATACCGAGGCGGATATTGTCTCCATCAAGTCGATAGCTCAGCTTGCCCCGTTTAAACAGTGCTTTTTCCAGCGCCACAGCAACGGTACTTTTACCGCTACCTGAGAGCCCTGTAAACCATAGGGTTGCGCCCTTTTGCCCCAACAGTGTGCTGCGATCATCAATCGTAATATCGCCATCGTGCCAGGTTACATTTGTTGCTTTTTGCTCAGCCACAAGAAGTTTCCTTTGCGGAATTTATGAGGCTTGATACTAGAGGCTTTAACTATATAAGTAAAACAGGATATTATGTTTACCATAATCGATTTAACCGATAACGATAATGAAACGACAGCGATCACGAGATCTAGGTATCCGAAATGAAATACAGCCTCCGGCAACTGCAGATATTCCTCAGTATTGCCCGCTATGAAAATATATCCAAAGCCGCCGATCAGCTGCATATGTCCCAGTCTGCAGCCAGCTCTGCTCTACAAACCCTCGAACAAGCTTTTAATATCAGCCTATTTAATCGCAGCGGTAAAAAGCTCGAACTCAACGAGGTAGGCAAAACCCTGCGCAACAAAGCCCAGGTATTAATTGCCCAGGCCGAGGAGTTTGAACAAGCACTCCAAGGCCACAGTGAGATAGGCCACCTAAAAGTGGGTGCCAGCTTTACCATTGGCAACCATCTGGCAGTGAGCTATCTGGCCGGCTATCTCGCCCGTCACCCAGAAGCCCAGGTGGATATCAATGTCGCCAATAGCTCTGATGTGGCGGCACAGGTAGCCAACTATGAAGTGGATATCGGCATGATTGAAGGAGCCATACAGCACAAAGATCTGGAGCTGATTCCCTGGCGGGAAGATCAGCTAGTGGTGTTTTGCAGCCCCTCTCACCCTCTGGCAAAAAAACAGCGTCTCACCGATGCCGATATAGTGGCGGCAAGGTGGATCTTGCGAGAACCAGAGTCTGGGGCGCGCCATACCTTTAACAATGCTCTAGCTGGACTGATGCCCAAGCTCGATATCTATTTACAGTTCAAGCACAACGAAGCGATTAAAAAAGCAGTGGAAGCGGGATTGGGTATTGGCTGCCTATCTGAGATTGTGCTGCAAAATAATTTTAAGAGCGGTGAGCTGGTGCCGCTGACGTTACCCAAGCGAGATATGACCCGAACCTTCTATTTTGTCCTGCCGAAAAATCGCCATAAAACCGTAGCCACTGACTGGTGGATAGAGGAATGTAATCGCGCCGTCTAAATTCGACTAGAGCAATCTAGCCTAATCTAGCCTGCCGATCACTTAACTAATGACTGGCACTGAGCAGCCGATTGTGACAATAATGTAAGCCGCTAAAACACGACATAATTCTAATAATAATCGACCCGTGGACTAAGACTATGCGCGCCCTCGAAAACCTTAAAATTCTCGACTTCACCACATTGGTGCCCGGCCCTTTTGCCACCATGATGCTCGCCGATATGGGCGCCGAGGTGTTGCGTATTGAATCCCCCACTAGGCCCGATTTGCTGCGCAGCATGCCGCCCTTTGCCGACGGTCAGTCGACTGCCCATGGGACACTCAATCGCAATAAGCGCTCGATCGCTCTCGACCTAAAAAATCCCGAGGCGCTAGAGATAGCCAAACGCCTAGTGCAGGACTATGACATTGTGATTGAACAGTTCCGACCCGGCGTAATGCAGCGCCTAGGTCTCGGCTATGAGCAGCTCCGTGAAATCAACCCTAAACTGATTTACTGCTCGATCACTGGCTACGGTCAGACCGGCCCCTATCGCGATCGCGCCGGTCACGATAATAATTATCTCTCCATCTCTGGGCTCAATGGCTACTCCGGGCGCGAAGCGGATCGCACCCCGATTATGGGTATGCCGGTGGCGGATATCGCCGGTGGTTCTCTGCATGCGGTGATCGGTATTCTGGCAGCGGTCAATCAACGCCATATCAGTGGCGAGGGACAGCAGATCGATATCAGTATGACCGACGCTATGTTCTCTCTTAATGCGTTATTTGGCTCCACCTATCTCAGTGCCGGGGTTGAACCCACCTCAGGATCCATGTCATTAAATGGCGGCAGTTTTTACGATTATTATCAGACTTCAGATAATCGCTATCTGTCCATCGGCAGTTTAGAGCCACAGTTTTTTCAAGTGCTCTGCGAGACCCTGGGGGACGTTGAGCTGCTTGCACTGGGCAACCAACAAGACAGCAACGCTCAGCAGGCCCTCAGAGCGAAGTTGGATACTATTATTGCGACCAAAACCCTAGACCAGTGGCGAGAGATATTTAAAGACAAAGAAGCCTGTGTCGAGCCGGTGCTGACCTTTGCAGAGGCCTGTGAATATCAAGATGCCGCCCAGAGAGAGATGATCGTCGACGTAAAAACACCTAGCGGTGGCTCTCAACGTCAGGTTGGCACTGCGTTAAAGCTGTCTAAGTCAGTACCTGAGTACGGTACATCTGGCGGCGCTATCGGCCAGCACTCCGCTGAGATATTAGCTGAACTAGGTTTTGACACAGATGCCATCGCCACACTGCAGAGTAGCGGCGCGGTAGCCTAAGACTGCTAGGAGTGGGCGGCGAGCAATGAAGGCCCTTAAAAAAGAGCCAGACCAGCCCTCAGGTTTATTTAACCCTGACGGCCAACAGCTAGTGACAGAGGCCCCCCTGTAAAACGTATAATGCGTCATTGATTTTTACTTGGATTGCTAAATGACCGTTCGCACCCGTATTGCCCCCTCCCCCACTGGCGACCCCCACGTTGGAACCGCCTACGTAGCCCTATTTAATATGGCCTTTGCCCACAGTCAGGGCGGCCAGTTTTTACTCCGCATTGAAGACACGGACCAAGTTCGCTCAACCCCAGAATCAGAAAAATCCATACTCGACGCCCTGCATTGGTTGGGCCTCGAATGGGACGAAGGTCCAGACAATGGCGGCCCCCACGGCCCCTACCGACAGAGCGAACGCTCAGATATCTATCGCCAGCATGCCGACCAGCTATTAGATAGCGGCCACGCCTTTCTCTGTTTCTGCACCACCGAGCGCCTTGATGAGCTGCGAAAAACCCAAATGGAAGAGAAGCAGTCAATCGGCTATGACGGGCACTGCCAGCACTTAGAGCAAGACGACATCAACCAGCGACTGGCCAATAATGAATCCCATGTAGTGCGCATGAATGTGCCTCGGGAAGGTCAATGTGTCTTCAACGACATGTTGCGCGGCGAGATCAGCATCGACTGGACTCAGATCGACCTGCAGGTATTGCTCAAAGCCGACGGTATGCCCACCTACCACCTAGCCAACGTAGTTGACGATCACCTGATGAAAATCAGCCATGTGATTCGCGGTGAAGAGTGGATTAACTCAGCCCCCAAGCATATCTTGCTCTATCAATACTTTGGTTGGGAAACGCCAGTGTTCTGTCACCTGCCCCTGCTGCGCAATATCGACAAGAGCAAACTGTCGAAGCGTAAAAATCCCACCAGCATCCTCTTCTATCAGCGCATGGGCTATCTGCCGGAAGCACTAATTAACTATCTTGGACGCATGGGCTGGTCCATGCCAGACGAGCGCGAGAAATTCACCCTTACCGAAATGCTCGGCGTGTTTGATATTCAGCGCGTTTCATTGGGCGGACCCGTATTCGATGTGGAAAAACTCAGCTGGTTAAACGGCATGTGGATTCGCGAAGAGCTCAGCGATGACCAACTCGCCGACCGGCTGCAGGAATGGGCCCTCAATCGCGACAGATTAAAAGCCTTCCTGCCCTTCGCCAAACAGCGCATGGAAACCTTCTCCGATATAGCTCCCCTTGGCAGCTACCTAGTCTCCGGCATGCTGCCCATCAGCGCCGAGGACCTGCGCAATGCTGGCATAGCAGAGGATCGCCTTATAGAAGTGTTGCAATACGCCCTCTGGCGCCTTGAATCAGTGCAGCAATGGAATCGAGACAATATCTTTAATGCCCTCAAGGCAGTGGCTGACGCCATGGACATTAAGCTCAAACCCTTCTTGGCCCCACTGTTTATCGCCATCGCTGGCAGCAGCGCATCGATCTCCGTAATGGACTCCATGAACCTACTCGGCGCCGACATGTCCAGAGCCCGACTGCGTCACGCTATAGAGCTGCTGGGTGGTATTGGCAAAAAGAAACTCAAGAAGCTTGAAAAGGAATATCAGCAACTTAGCTGAAAGCCCTTTATACCGCGAAAACAGGCTTGACTTGATCCAAGGTCATCCCTATTATGCTGCTTCCTTTTTGGGGCCTTAGCTCAGCTGGGAGAGCGCAACACTGGCAGTGTTGAG
>CAXAFJ010000063.1:0-11581 GCA_963968025.1 uncultured Pseudomonadales bacterium
TTTGGATCAATAGTATTTGGATCAATAGTGTTTGGATCAATAGCCTCTAAATTGAGGGCGTCCAGATCAAGCGTTTCGGCACCGAGGCGCTGCATGGTATTTTTGATCGTTGGATGATTTGGCGACTGGGCAAGACCGCGCTGCCAGGTTTGCAGTGCTGCCTGGCGGTCACCGAGAAACCACTGTACCTCGCCCAGATGAGCGGCAATTTCCGAGTCGGGAAAAATCGCCATGGCTTTTTGCAGATAGGGCAGCGCCTCTTCGGCCTTGCCCATAACAAATAAAACCCAGCCCATGCTGTCAATAATTGCAGGGTCTCCCGGGTTTAACAGATAGGCCCGTTTAATTAATCTATAGGCCTCTTCACTGCGATCAGTGTGCAGGATCATCGTATAACCCAGTGCATTGAGCGCGGTAGGGTTGTCTACGTCCTGAGCCAGCAGGGCGCGCAGATCTCGCTCGGCGAGGGCAAAGTTATTTTGCATCTCTGCCACCATGGACCGTGCATAGAGTAGTTTTGGATCATTGGGGTGTGCCTGCAGACCGCTGCTCAACAGGTCAATCGCCTGATCGCTTTGATTGCTGCTGATCAACAGGTTGGACTCCAGCTGAATCAGTGACGTGGCTTGATTGGGCTGTTGGCGGCGCAGACTCTGCAAGTAGGCTCTGGCCCGATCCATACCATAACCCTGTGCCAGCAGCACAGTGGCCCGTGATGCCGCGCCGAGATAGTTGCGTCCAAACTTTACTCGCTGATAGTGCTGCAGTGCCGTGGACAGATCGCCATTGCGCTCGGCGATGGTGGCGAGATGATACTGGGCGTCTGCTCTCATGTTGGGGTCGCGAGAGGCCTGTTGGAAAAGTGTCGAGGCCAGATCTTGATTGCCCTGATTGAGATAGAGCAGACCGAGCAAAAAGTTTATCTGCTGATCATTGGCGTTCTGCTCCCTTAATAGCTCGAACTGCTGGATCGCTTGGGGGCGGTCAAGCAGGGTTAGAAAACGCGCGTATTGCAGGCGCAGATTGCGGTCGCCGGGTTTGCGCTGCAGGGCGTCCGCAAGCAGCGTCGAGGCTTCATCTATTTTGTCTTGCTGATGCAACAGCTGAGCTAAGAGAAGCAGGCCACGCTGATTGTCTGGTGCCAAACTTAAAAAATATCGCGCTGTTGTGACGGCGCTGTCGAGCTCACCCAGTTCACGAAATAGAATCGCCACCGCCAGTTCTGCGGTGGCTTGCTTGTCGGGGTCCATTGGCAGTGCGCGATAGGCTTCCATCAAGCGGGGGATTAATGCTGCTTTGTTGCCTTCATCGATTGCCGTTACTGCCAGAAAAGCCTCGAGATCACTGTTGTTGCGATACAGCCATGAGGCCTGTTCCAGTGCTTCAAAGGGCCGCTTGTGCAGGGCAAAGGCTTGCAGAGCAGCGCGGTGGGCGTTGGCTTCGTTGGGTTCCACTTCGATCCAGAGTTGCGCGCTTTCCAAAATGGCTCTGGCATCGCCCTGATGAGCGGCAATACTATGGGTCAGTCGGATAATGCCGGCATCTCGGGTTTCGCGAGCCTGTATGAGGTAGTTCTTCAGGGCCGTCTTAAACTGGCCGCGGGTCAGTGCCACATCGGCAACTAAAATTTGGTAGAGCGAGTCTTCATCAAAGGGTTTGGTGGGGGCTAATTCAGGGGCTGCTGACTCTGTGGTGCTTGGGGCTGATACAGATAGCGAAGGATTGCTATTTTCTGGCAGCGAGGAGCAGGCGCTTAGCAGCACCACCAAGCTCAGAGCTGTGGGGCTGACAGTAAAGACGCTTTTGCTGATCAACTTGAATAATGTCATCATTTTCTTTTTTTGCAGATACCTTGATTAAGACCTTTGTTAAGGGGAAAGATTAGCGGGGCTTTCAACAATATCCTTTTTTTATGGTATTTGTCATTATGCTGGCCAGACTGGTGTAAAATCTCTCGCCTAAAACAGTCGTCGAAATCAGTCGTCGAAATCTAAGTGCCTTTGATTTTGAGTATAGATAGATAATTAAGCAAGTAGCAGAGAGACAAACAGCGCATTCATCATGGGTATTCTGGCATTTGGCATCAATCATACAACCGCTTCTGTGGATCTCCGCGGCCGCGTTGCCTTCGCCCCAGAAATGGTTGTCGAGTCTCTGCAGCAAGCTCTGGAGCAATTGCCCGGCGGCGAAATTGCGCTGCTATCGACCTGTAATCGCAGCGAGATATATTTTCACGGTGAGGCCAGTGACGAACAGTTGCTGAGCTGGCTGTCAGATTGCAAAGGGGTGGCCCTGGAGCAGTTGCGCGACTGCTACTACTGTTACCGAGATCAACAGGCAGTGCGACATATTATGTGTGTCGCCAGCGGCCTCGATTCTCTGGTGCTCGGCGAGCCGCAAATTTTTGGTCAGATTAAATCAGCTTATGCCGTGGGTCGCGAGGCAGGCACGGTTGGCACACATCTCAATCAGGTTTTTCAAAGTGTCTTTGCCGCAGCCAAGCGGGTGCGTTCCGAAACCGCCATTGGCCAAAACCCGGTCTCGGTTGCCTATGCCTCGGTGAGTCTTGCAGAGCAAATTTTTGCCGATCTAAAAGATGTTCATGCACTGTTAATTGGTGCCGGTGAAACCATTGAGCTGGTGGCCCGGCATTTGCGCGACAAACAGGTGGGATCGATTACCGTTGCCAACCGAACCCTCAGTCGCGCCCAGGAATTGGCCGCGGATTTTTCCGCCAATGCGATTCTGCTATCAGATATTCACGATCATCTGCCCCAGGCGGATATTGTTATCTCGTCGACTGCCAGCCAATTACCGGTGTTGGGTAAAGGTGCGGTGGAGTCGGCGTTGAAGAAACGTCGCCACAAACCCATGTTTATGGTGGATATTGCCGTCCCCCGGGATATAGAGCCGGAGGTGGAAACCCTCGACGACGTCTACCTCTATACCGTGGACGATTTGCAGGAAGTGATTCAGGGTAATTTGCGCGCCCGTCAGACTGCCGCTGATGTGGCTCAGGGCATTATCGATCAGGAAGCCGATAGCTGGTCTCGCCAGCAGCGTTCACTGGCCGTGGTGGATACCATTCGCGCTTTTCGCGACAGTGTTGAAAAAATTCGCGGTGAAGAAGTTGGCAAGGCGCTACAGTTGCTACAGCGGGGTCAGGATGCAGAGGCGGTGATCGAAACCCTGGCACGCAATCTGACCAATAAACTGATGCACAAGCCCACCACTATCCTCAAGCAGGCCAGTGAAGAGGGACGCGATGACACCATTAATGCCACTCAGGACCTTTTTGGTCTGGATAAAAAGCGTTAGCGCCGCTCTCTGCAATACCGGTTTAATGTTTAATCTCAAATCGCCACCTTGTACCGCGCTATAACCGCGCTTTAACCGCGCAAAACCAGACATGGATATTCAATGAAAGCTTCAATTCTCTCAAAGTTAGATCACCTTTCAGAACGCTATGAAGAGGTCGGCGCGCTGCTCAGTGACGGCGATATTATCAGTGATCAAAATCGCTTTCGCGCTCTGTCCAAAGAGTATGCCGAGCTTGAGCCATTGGTAAAAACCTATGCCAGTTACAAAGATGTGGTGGAGAATATTGAAGAGGCCAAGCTGTTATTAAAGGACTCGGACACGGATATGCGCGAGATGGCCCAGGAGGAAATGCGCAGCGGTGAGGCTCAGCGTCAGGAGCTTGAGTTAGAGATGCAAAAGCTGCTGTTGCCAAAAGACCCCAAGGATTCGAAAAACGTGTTTCTTGAAATTCGTGCGGGAACCGGCGGTGATGAAGCGGCGATTTTTTCAGGGGATTTATTCCGTATGTACAGCAGATACGCAGAGACTAAGCGCTGGAAGGTTGAGATTATCAGTGAGAACAGTGGTGACCACGGCGGGTATAAAGAAGTGATCGCGCGTATTGTTGGTCAGGGTGTTTACTCAAAACTTAAATTTGAATCCGGTGCACACCGAGTGCAGCGAGTGCCTGATACAGAATCCCAAGGTCGTGTCCATACCTCCGCTTGCACCGTTGCGGTGATGGCCGAGGCGGATGAGCAGGATGCTATTGAGATTAACAAAGGTGATCTGAGAGTGGATACGTTCCGCGCCTCCGGTTCCGGTGGTCAGCACGTTAACAAAACCGACTCGGCGATTCGTCTCACTCACCTGCCCAGCGGCTTGGTGGTGGAATGTCAGGATGAGCGCTCGCAACATAAAAACCGTGCCAAGGCGATGTCGGTATTGCAGGCGCGATTGACCGCGGTGCAGGATGAGGCGGTGGCCAAAGAACAGTCTGATCAGCGTAAAAGTTTGGTCGGCAGCGGCGATCGCTCGGAACGTATTCGCACTTACAACTTTCCTCAGGGGCGGGTCACCGATCACCGTATTAACCTGACTCTGTATAAGCTGGGTGAAGTAATGGAAGGTTCCCTCGACGACGTGCTTGGCCCACTGGTCAATGAGTTCCAGGCGGAGCAGCTCGCCAGTCTGTCTGAATAATGACCATTGCCGAACTGCTTCAATCTGCGACGCAGGCCAATCATGTCAGCGACAGCCCGGGATTAGATTGCGAACTATTGCTCTGCTTTGTGCTGGGGGTGTCTGCCAGCTATTCGAAAACCTGGCCCGAGCGTCAGGTCAGTGATGATCACAGCGCAGAGTTCAATGCTCTACTGAAGCGCCGTGTGGCTGGAGAACCTGTGGCCTATTTAATTGGCTCTCAGGGATTCTGGAGTCTCGACCTTGAGGTGTCCCCTGCAACATTGATTCCCCGTCCAGAAACTGAACTGTTGGTGGAAGTGGCATTGGATTTGCCGCTGCCCCGGGAGGCCGCTGTGCTGGACTTGGGTACCGGGACTGGTGCTATTGCTTTGGCTCTGGCCACTGAGCGCAGTCATTGGCAGATCTGTGCTGTGGATCTGCAGCAGCAGGCGGTGGATCTGGCTGAGCGCAATCGTCAGCGCTATCAGCTCGACAATGTCAGGCTGTTTGCCAGCGACTGGTTTACCGCTATTCCGGCGCAGCGCTTTGATTTGATTGTCAGCAACCCACCTTATATTGAAGCCAATGATCCGCATTTGAATCAGGGTGATGTGTGTTTTGAACCGGCCTCGGCACTGGTTTCTGGTGCTGATGGTTTAAATGATTTGCGGCTGGTCTGCGCCCAGAGTGTCGACTATTTAGCGGATGGCGGTTGGCTGTTGCTTGAGCATGGTTTTGATCAGGGCGATGCCGTGCGTGAGGTACTTGAACAGGCTGGCTTCACATCGGTAAAGACCGATACTGACTTAAACCATCTCGAACGTTTGACCCAGGGTCGCTATAAGTGGCCCAGCGCCTGAATTCTGCGCCGAGAAACAATATTCCATCGAGTCATCAAGCCGATTCCGGCGCAGGATGCACCAATAATAGTTCCCACCCAAAAACCATAGACGCCCATTGGCTCGCCCCAAAGATCGGTCAGGGCCAGAGTGTAGGCGATGGGAAAGGCAATGCCCCAGAACGCCACCACCTGAATCAACAGGGGTATACGCACATCTTTGTAGCCACGCAGCGCACCGCTGGCGGTCATCTGTAGAGAATCCACCGAGCCTAAAACAGCGGCAAATAAGAATAAGTTGGCGGCGATTAGCTGGACATTGGGGTCGGCACTAAACAGCGCGGCAAGATCGTCGCGCAGAGTGATCTTTAATACTGCGGTGGTGAGGCCAAGCATAAACACCATTTTGTAGCCGACTATACAGAAGCGTCGTGCGAGCTTCGGATCGCCCGCACCTTCCGCCATAGCCACCTTGATTGTCAGCGCCGAAGCTACACCTAGGGGCACCATAAAGGCCAGTGAATCTATATTAATTGCGATGGCGTGGGCGCCCACCACATCTGAACCCAGGTGGGCGATCATTAGCGGGATAATCGCGAAAAACATAATTTCCGCGGCAATATTGAGCGCTATAGGCACGCCGAGGCGCAAAATATTAACGATCGCCGCAATATTGACCCGGGCAAAATCACTGTAGAGCTTTAATGCGCGCATGGTGCTAGAGCGCTGGGCATAGATCGCCATGCAGATCAGCAGAAAAGTCATAACGATGGCGGTGGCCCAGCCAGCTCCCGCACCGCCCATTGCCGGTACGCCAAATTTGCCGAACACCAGCACATAGTCGAGAACAATATTGAGCAGAAATGCGGCGCCGTTAAATACCATCACCGGGCGGATATCACCCATGCCCTCGAAGGTGGTGCGGTAGACAAAAAATGCCGGAAACATCAACCCGGTAATCAAAAACGGCAGCATGTAGCGGCGGCCGACATCGTAGACTTCCGGAGGAATCTGAAGCTGCCCGAGAATATAAATTCCCAGCAAAACGCCGCAGTTCACCGCCATGCCCACAGGCACAGCTAACCATAGCGCCTGCTGAAACTGGAAGCGCACCAGATGCTTATTGCCCGCGCCCCAATGGTTGCCAATAATCGGACTATTGCCGAGCATAATGCCAATTACAATAAGGTTGAGCACCGCCCAGATACTGCCGCCCAACTGCACTGCAGCCAGTTCGTCGGCGCTGATCTGGCCGGCCATATAAATATCAGTTACGGTCATGCCGACCACAGCCACCTGCCCGAAAATCAGCGGTCCGGCGAGGGACCAGAGCTGCTTCGCATGGCTGAGTTGATTGGACTTATTGATCTTGTCGGCAGGCATTTTTCACACAGGGTAATTTAAGCCTTCATTCTCGGTTAATGGTCGGTGCAAAGCGAGAGAAAACAGGGCGTATTCGAGGAATATATGCTAACTGATATAGAGGTTGGAATTTTTTTACCAAGCGCCACTCTAATCTGCCACTGACATAATCTGTAACAATAAAATCAAGGAGCGATGAATATGCAACAGCTGGTTATCTGGTACAACCTGTTCCTCTCAAAACTAAAGTATATCGACTGGCTTGGGCCCCTCGCTCTGCGGCTTTACCTTGCGCCGATTTTTATTGGTGTCGGCCTGCATAAGTTCGCCAACTGGGACGATATGGTGGCCTGGTTTGGCAACCCGGACTGGGGGTTGGGTTTGCCTGCTCCGGCTCTAATGGCGCTGCTTGCGGCCAGTGCCGAGTTGATTGGTGGCCTCGCCCTGTTGGCCGGTTTGGCGACTCGACTGGTGGCCATTCCATTGATGATTACAATGATGGTCGCGGCGGGTAGCGCTCACTGGGACAATGGTTGGTTTGCCATTGCTCCGGGAGATCCCCACACCAGCACCGCCAAAGTCTTGGCCATGGTCGGGGTACCCGCGGCAGAGCGAAGTCTTGAGAATAGTGTCGCGGTGGGTGAACGCTTGGGGGCGGCAAAGTCGCTGTTAAAACGCCATGGCAACTACAGCTGGCTGACCGAGAAGGGCGGTCTGGTGATTCTGAATAATGGTATCGAGTTTGCGGCGACCTATTTTATTATGCTGTTGATGCTCTTATTTAGCGGTGGCGGGCGCTGGTTCAGCCTCGACTACTGGATTGCGCGGCGCATGGGTCTCTCCAAGATATAGCGCCCGGGGCAGAGGCACGGCGAGCCAGATCATTAAAGCAAACGGCTCGTCGACAATTCTGCTACACTCGCGGCGCAAATATGTGCACACAGCGTTTCAAAAAGATTGCCTCAAACGTATAGCGTGCATTGAACCCGGTGTTTAATCACTGTCCAAATATGCGTGCCCAAACTTGACTGAAACTACAGCCCCAGAAAATTCTACTCCCGACAACGAAGCCAAAAAGTCATCTGTGCGAGGACCCCGACGTCGCGGACGCGGCCGTGGTCGCAACACTAACAGCGCCGACAAAGCCTGGAGTGCCGATCAGTTTGTTGTCGAAGTGCAAGAGGGCAAAGCCCGCTTCCACGATTTCGATCTTCCTCTGCCCCTGCTGCAAGCCATTCAGACTGCTGGATTCAGCTATGCCACACCGATTCAGGGTGCCTCGCTGCCCCACACTTTGCGCGGCCATGACATGGTCGGTAAGGCACAGACAGGTACAGGTAAAACGGCAGCTTTTCTGATCAGTATCATCACCGACCTACTCAAGTATCCGGTCGAAGACGAACGCTATATTGGCGAAGCTCGCGCATTGATTCTGGCGCCGACTCGCGAACTGGCGATTCAGATTGGCGAAGATGCCGAACAGTTGGTTCAGCACACAGACCTCAAGGTACACACCCTGGTCGGTGGTATGGACTACGCCAAGCAACTGCATAAAATTAAACGTTCACACTGCGATATTTTAGTGGGAACTCCGGGACGCCTGTTGGATTTTGCCAGCAATAAAGACGTCCATCTAGATCAGGTTGAAGTGCTGGTTATCGATGAAGCCGACCGCATGTTGGATATGGGCTTTATTCCCCAAGTTCGTCGTCTGGTGCGTTCAACGCCGCCAAAAGAAGATCGTCAAACCTTACTTTTCTCAGCCACTTTTACTGACGACGTTATGCGTCTGTCTGAGCAGTGGACTGATAAGCCAGTACGGCTTGAGATGGAGCCGGAGCGGGTAGCTACAGATACCGTCGAGCAGAAAATCTTTATCACCACCGCCAGTGAAAAATTTGCCCTGCTGCAAAATATTCTTAAGAGCGATGATGTGCAGAGCGTCATGGTGTTTGCTAACCGTCGCGATATTTGTCGCACGCTGTATGAGCGCTTAAAGAAGCAGGGTTTCAAAGTGGGCTTGATTGCCGGTGATGTTCCTCAGGCTCGTCGCATGAAAACTCTCGAAGGGTTTAAGAGTGGCGCGATAAAAGTGATGGTCGCCACTGATGTAGCGGGTCGCGGTATTCACGTCAACGGCGTTAGCCACGTGATTAACTTTACCCTTCCAGAAGAGCCTGAAGACTACGTGCACCGTATTGGTCGCACCGGTCGTGCTGGCGAGACTGGCATCTCCATAAGCTTTGCCTGTGAAGACGATGCATTCTTACTCGAGCCCATCGAGAAGCTGCTGGATATGAAACTCTCCTGCACCATGCCAGATGAAGCCTTATTGACCGAGTCACCTGCTCCAGCTCGCAAAGCGCCTGCTGCAAAAAAAGCGCCTGCGGCTAATAAAGCGCCTGTTGTTGAGACAGCGCCTGCTGTGAAAGAAACGCCTGGAGCTGTTGCACAAGAGCCAGCGCAAGCCGAGATCTCTCTCGAGCCGCCAGTAGAAGTTGAGCCTGTGGTTGCGGTGGAGATTGTAGAGCCCTCAGCGGGTAAAGAGCCCTCAGCGAAAGAAGAGCCCTCAGCGGGTAAAGAGCCCTTAGCGGGTGAAGAGCCTTCAGCGGGTAAAGAGCCTTCAGCCAACGAAGGCGATATAGACGGCAATAAAGCTTAGCCAAACACCACTGGCTAACTCAAATGGCTAATTCAAATGGCACAGTGCCCTGCTGTGCCAGTCCTTTTTTTACAGCTCATTGTTTACATCTCACTGTATTCGCGGCACCACAATAGCGTGCCGCCAACCACAGTGGCCGGCAGCAACAACAAGTTGACCAGCGGAATCGCCGCCGCCACCAATGCTGACAAGCCAAAGCTCAGTGACAATAATCTATGCTTCCCCGCCCGTTGCCGTACCTCGGCAAAACTCTGCCCGTCGCTGTCCCCGGGATAATCCATATACTGCAGCGCCAGAGACCAAGCCGCCCAGCTGCCAGCAATCAGCGGCGCCAAAATATTGATCACCGGCACAAAGCTAATCACCACTGTAACCAGTGCGATGCCGAGGGTTCGCGGCAGCATATAGGCAATGATCTGCAGTTCGCGGCAAAAGCTGCCCCAGGCTGTGGCCATAAGTGCCGAAGTAGATGTTTGAGTGTCATCGCTGTCGCCCCGCTCAAGAGCGATTACTCGTTCAGCGATAATCCCATAAAAGGGTGAGCCAATCAGATTGGCAAGCAGGGTGAAGGTAAAGGCGTAGACAACCAGCGCCAGTAGCGCAAACAATAACCAGATAATCCACACCAGCCACTCTAGCCATTGCGGCACCGAGGCAATTAAAAAACTCAGCCAATCATTAACCCAGACTGCAGCAAACCAAGTCGCTGCAGAGAACAGAATAAGATTGATCAATGCTGGGATAATTACCAGCCAGCGAATCCGTCGGTGCCAGAGTAATTTAAATCCTTCAAGGATCACCGAGGGGCTGGTGATAGGTGATACTGTTGCAGTCATTGTTGATTTGATCCTCGGTTTAAAAGGGTAATGCCAGTTTGATGATATAGCGACTTTTACAGCTAGCAGAATAGCATCTATGCTTTATCTAATTAGATTGAATTGAGCCTCAAGGAGAGAGAAGATGAATAAAATTGGAAAGATTACCGCGACGATTATTCTGTTAGCCATTGTGTTGGTGATTGTTGTTCTGGCTAACTTGGATCGTGGCATCAAGACCGCAGTGGAAACCATTGGTCCTGAATTGACCGGCTCAGAGGTCACCCTGAATTCGGTTGACCTAAGACTCACCGATGCCAAAGGCAGTTTTTCAGGACTGCGAGTGGGCAACCCTGAGGGTTTTGCCGCCGCCGATGCCTTTAAATTGGGTCTAATCAGTTTTGCCATGGATGCCGAATCCTTGGCCAGTGACACCATAGTCGTCGACTCTCTGCGTATTGTGGCGCCAGAGATCACTATGGAGCGTGCAGATGGACGCAGCAATCTCGATCAGATTCAGGCCAATATTGGTGACTACCTGGGTGCTGAAACTGACCCAGGGGGGGCTGACGCCGAGGGTAAAAAGTTTATTATTCGTGACCTGAGAATTACCGACGCTGTGGTTCACTATGCGATTCTCGGCGGCAAGGGTCTCGACCTAGAGCTTCCTGATTTGCTGCTAACTGATATAGGAGCCTCTGCTGAAGGGGACGGTGTCTCCGGTGCTGAGGCCGCGGCAGAAATTATTACGGCTATTGTCGGCGCGGCGGGCAAGGCTGCCAGTCAGTCAGGAGCGCTTAAAGATATGGGCAAGTCTCTGGAAGATCAGGTGAAAGGAAAAGCCAGTGCTCTGAAAGGGCTGTTTGGCAATAAAAATTAAGTGCTCGCAATCGACGGTAAAACCATCGACAGTCAGGTCAACCTCCTCAATAAAACCAAAGCGCGTTACTGCTTTGGCATTGGGTCGGCTCGGGAGTAACAGGATAGTGATTGAATCAAGCTGCATCTGATTAAAGGCCTGATCTTTGATTTTGTTAAAAATTCGTCGGCCCCAGCCCCAGAACCTTGGGTGAAGCACCAGAGCAAAATCGGCGTCGCCGTTCTCTGGTTGTAATCCTCCCCAACCCGCAAACTCACCTTTAATAAGAAAAGCCCAGGGGCCATAACCATATTGCCCCCAAAGCTGCTTTTTGGCGTTCAAAAAAGCGCGACAGTTCTCAGCAGAAAAACCACTCGCTAGCAGTGGCAGCTGCTTGCCCACCAGCTCATTATTCATCAGATCGATGATTTGCTGTTGATTGACTTCAGAGAGATGTACGAACCTAATCTCATCCATGAGTTAGTCCTTTAATATTAATAGGCTGATGCAGAGTGCGGCTATGCGGAGTGCGGCTATGCGGAGTGCGGCTATGCGGAGTG
>CAXAFJ010000064.1:0-11358 GCA_963968025.1 uncultured Pseudomonadales bacterium
TCAACCTCACCGCTCAGTTCAGCGATCTGCCGCTCAAGCTCCTGATACTCATGCCTCTTTCGGGCAAGGAACCTCGCAGTGACAGCCGCCTTCTCTGCAATGCCCTGAGGCGTCAGGAGGTACGCGTAGCCGAGCTTATTATCCGAGCGCCTGAAGTTGTCCGCCTTCACCAGGCCCACATCAATCAGCGAGCTTAGGATGTAGTGCGTCTTGCCAAGGCTCATGCCAAGCTCCCTCGCAAGCCCACGCTGGGTCAGCTCAGGATTCTTCTCGAGAATCCTGAGCGCTTGGAGTGTGTTTTCGTCAGAGAGTGTCATTACAAAGCGTCCAGGCAGGCTACCGCACGGCGCCGAGCAGGATGGCCCGGGCCGTGTCCAATACCGTAGCACTATAGCATAGCGTTCAGGGCGTGAACACTATGCGATTATGCATAAAAAGTCAAGCCAAGGATGACCAAAGGGCTTCTCGAGATAGGTTTTTTTAAGAGCTCAACCAAGATCAAGCTGAGGCTGATAAATAAGCCCGACTACGCACCCTTTGGAATCTGAACGCTTCTCAGCCAGCACAGTGCGGTAAGGTAGACAGTGGCCTGAAACGCAAATACAGCAAACCAAGCGCCACTCTCGATGGGCAGCCAGCCAGCAAGGTAGATCAAAAGGCACACGCCCGATGAGAGGACGCTTATGGTGAGCCCCGTGAGCGAGTTGGGGATGACGCGCGACTTAAACTTTGGGTCGTAGAACCGGTGAAGCCGGTTATGCAAGTGGCCATTGTCGGGACTCAGCGGTGACTTGCCCTCTCTTATCCGCCGGATAATGCTCACCAAAAAATCAATACAGGGGTAGGCCAGGAGTGACGCCATAAACCCAGCAGAGAAGTCCCCATTCGCCACTCCAAGAAGGCCGTAGCACACCAGCGCAGCGCCTAGGCCGTAGCTGCCGGTGTCACCCAAAAAGAACCAGCCCGATATCACGTTGAAGATAAGGAACATCAGGCACACAAAGAAAAGCACGCCCTCAGCCGGGCGGCCATACTCAAGGAACAGGATCCCGAACGCGGCCGTCGCAATGCCGGGCACCAGCCCGTTGGCGCCGTCGGCCATGTTAAACGCATTAATAAACCCAACACAGAACAGGGTGCAGATCCCCCACGCCAACACCGGGCTAGCAAAGAGCTCATCGAGCAGGGGGACACCGATCGCATCAGGCACCACGCCCGGCGTTGCCCAGAGGAAGATGCCAAACGCCAGCAACTTAGCGACCAACCGAAAGTACGGAGTCAAAAGGTCAGCCTTAAAGTCCTCGGCCGCCCCCAGCATGCAGCAGACAAAGACCGTCGACCAGAGGTGCAGAAACGTGGTATCCCTTGCGACGCCGGGCGTGTAGGGGCTGAGCATGACCATACCGACAAGGAAGAGCAGGAAGGTGATCACGATGGCGACCCCGCCCAGCCGGGATGAGTTTATGGAGCTGATGCCATGAGACGCAGCAGAGTCGCGACCGGCCTGCATCGTCGACAGCGCATACATCAGCGTGATCGCACCAAGCCCTGTGGCACCAAATGTCAGGAAAGCCAGCACGGCCATGGCGATCAGCTTGTGACTGACATTGTTACTTGGCAGCAGAGAGTCAGACAGCCGCTGGCGCAGAGGGCCAAGCATCTAAGGGCTCACCGGATTAGAGGCTGGCCCTTGGGCATCCAAGCCCTCACCCTCACGGTGGGGCTTGTCCAGGATGACCGTCTCTTGACCACGATCAATGAGCTCGCTTGCGAGGTTACTCCCCAAAAAGCCAAGCATTACTATTCGGTTGGGGCTGTAAACGTTACCAACCACGGACCCGTCGTAGCCAACAACAACAGCACGCGTGGACATACTCGACACGCCGTTGATGCCCCAAAGCATCACCAGGAGTCCAACCAGAAGGGTTAATGAGAACCGATTCACTGCGCTTCAGGCCTCATGGGCCACCTTGGAGTCCATATCGAGCTGGGGCCTCCCCTGAGAAATACGGCCCAACACTCTGTACGAAGCAACCTGCAACGAGGCCATACCAGTAAATATAAACCACCAACTACTGTCAGTAACGCTTAGCAGCCCATTGGACACCAATGCCACCGTGGTGCCCGAAGTCGTGCACGCGATCAAGATGCCCGTCGCAGAATTGGCGAGCACTCTAGACTTGACATGGGGCTTAATGAAGTGATGGAGCCGGTTGTGGTAGTGGTCGTTGTCCGGAAGCAGTGGACTTTGGCCATTGCGCAGGCGCCTGAGCAGGGTGAGCACCATCTCGACACAGGGATAACTGAACAGGGCCGCCAGGTAACCCAGAGATACCAGGCTTTTATTGATGGCGTAAAAACTTGCCACCAAAAACACAGACCCGACGAGGTAGGCCCCGCCATCACCCAAAAAGAGTCGGCCGATCACCACATTGTAGAGGAAGAAAATTGAAACCACCGAGCCCAGGATGACCCACATCCACTCCAGCGGTGCGTTAAGCAGACTGAACGAATAGAACGCCAGCGCGGCAATACCCGACATGAGCCCGTTGGCACCGTCCGCTATATTCACGGCATTAATGAACCCCACACAGAACACAACCGCTAGCAGCGCACCGAGGACGGGCACCCCCATAACAGCATCGATTGGAGCGAGACCGAAGTTGCTAGGCACGACATCAGGAAACATCAAGAATAGCACCGCAAAGACTGAGACCAATATTCGCAGCCTGACCCGAGGTGGCAGGAGGTCGCTCTGAACGTCCTCAACCGCGCCAACACCCGTGAGGAGCAACGCGCAGATAATACCGAAGGTAACATAGCTCACGTTGCCAGCCCATAGCGAGCGCTCCTCAGTCACCATAGAGAAGAGCACCCACACCATCGATGACAACAGAATCACTAAACCACCCAGTCGCGACGACTCCTGATGGCCAATGCCGTGCTTAGCGGCGGAGTCAACCGCGTAGCGGCCACGTAAAGCCCAACCCATCCCAACAAGCGCAAGCAGGCCCATGGAGCCATATACAAGCGAGACAATCAGCGCGAGAATGATCTGCCGGGCCAGTTCGCGCTCTTTGAATATCAGGCTACTCATCTAGATGTCACTCCTAATAATGGGCACCCTGAGCCTCAATGACCGTTCAGGATAACCTTGGCAATAAGTGCTGCCGGCAGGATAATCACCTCGCGCCGAACCGGAACTGGGCGTTACCGTGCCCTCAAACGCAGCGGTCGCTACCGACTCTAAGCAGAACGGCACTAAAGAGTCAATCATTATAACGATACCCTTAGGCTCAGAACCGCCCCAAGTCACCCACCGCAAAGTCGCAAAAACACCAAGGCCTACGACACCAAAGATTGCGAGAAGCAACATTGATGCAACACTGGAATACTGGAATACTGCTTGAAATCCTCTTCGCTCGGGTAGCAATAAAAATAGCGCTACCATTTTCAGCGGTCTTTAAAGTGATGCCAAGATAATATAACTCCAGTGATCAGGACTTATCATATAGCGACAAAAGTATGTCCCTTCCCATAAGACCTATGGCAACGATAAACAAAGCAATCAACCGAATGACAATTCCTTTTAAAGCTACTCTCCCAACCCATCCTAGCCACCGCCTCACCAATCTATTCACAATAGTATAATTTTCGAAACTTATCAAGCGTCCGTCAAACGCACCCAGCAAACCAAATTAGGATAGAAACACAGTTAGCCCCGAGGCTGCAATAGTCGCAGTGACACCTGCAAGCGCGCTGGCGATTAAGCGCCGCTATCCCGGGGCAGGATCGGCGCCATTGAGATTCAGCTCACTCTTCAACAGTTCAGTCTCTCCACGAAGCGCCCCATACTTAGGGTGGGTGCGAGTAAGGATCCGAACGGTCAGGGCACCCCTCTTCCACAAGACCCCCCGGCGTCAGACTGTAAGCGAAACCAAACTTATGATTACTGCGGCGACAGCTGCCCAACTCTAATCAACCCATGCTGAATCGCGCCTATAAAACATAGCGCGTCTTACCCAGGCTAACGCGCAACTCGGCCATAGGTTGTCGCTGACATATCTGGGGATTATTTTCAAGCCGCTCTCCCGCTCGAGACTGGACCTTGTTAGCCCCCATAATCATTGTGTGTGGGGGGGGGGCGTTTTAGGCTATTAATTCAATTAAGATCAGGAAGATCACCGCAGACCATGAGCATCATTGGCACTCGGGGATAAGTGCCTCGGCTCAAACAGGGAGTTCAATTGATGAACGCGGAGTTGACGCCGGAGCGTGAAGGAAGGATTACCGCACATTTACAATCAATGATTAAATGTGCATGCAACCGATTGATGCCCTGAATTGCCGTTCGGTATAGGCGGGAGTGCTCCTTACAGATACAGCGCTGCGCAGCGCGCTGTCATCAGCGCACGCAATCTGCAGAAACATTGCTTAGGTAGCATGAGCGACGGGGCCCTAGCTGTCAGACTTATACTCATAATTGTAGTAGCCATAATCGTAGTAGTAGCTGCCAGACTTTCTCTCGACGGCGTTAAAGATCAGCCCTTTAACATCTACACCATTTAGCTCGAATCGCTGAACGGCAGTGGCGATCTGCTTGAGGGAACAGACCTCAAACCGCGCCACCAATAATGATGTGGCGGCGTAGGAACCAATCACCGCGGGGTCAGTTACCGCCAGAATGGGCGGTGTATCCAAGATCACCAGATCATACTCACTGGAGGCCTGGCTTATAAATTCTCCAAACAGACGCCCCATCAGCAATTCTGATGGGTTAGTCGGGATGGCTCCGCGAGTAACCATATCGAGCCCCGCTATTGAGGTATGCCTCGCGACATCAACCATCTGACTCTCGCCAGATAAAAGCTCGGACAGGCCGCCCTTGGGCTCAAACCCAAAACGCTTATGGATGTAGCCCTTGCGCATATCGGTATCAACCAGCAGGACCCGCTTATCACCCAACGACGCGAGCAGTATCGATAAGTTTGAGGTGACAAATGACTTACCCACACCTGGATTCGCGCTACTGATCATGACCACATTGTTGGTCGCCCCCAGCATGGCAAAGTGCAGCGATGTGCGCAGGCTTCTCAGCGCCTCTACTGCCATATCGGCAGAGTGGCTTTCCGCCAGCAGAAAACCCTTTTCAGGCTTGGCCGCTTGCCCAACACTCAGGCGACTGCGCCTGCGCTTTTTAACTACCTCTCCATGGGCTCGCTCCGAGTCAGACAGGGGAATAATCGCCTGCACATTCAACCCGATCTCTTCAAAAACCTTGGGATCCGTCACACCGGGCTTGAACGCAGATTTTAAGAGCACAAAGCCTAGACCTAGCATCCCGCCGAGCAGGGACGCGAGAACTAAGATCAAGGCCTTTTTAGGAGAGACGGCGTCAGGCTTGACCTGCGCATTATCGAGGATGCGGACGCTGCCAACGGTGCCAGCCTTAATCACGGAGAGTTCTTGGCGCTTGTTTTGCAGTGCAACATAAATCGCTTGATTGACCTCGAAATCGCGCATCAGACGCAACACCACCTGCTGGGTGTCGGGCAGTGACTCGAGCTTTTTAACAAGCTTCGCTTTTTGACTCAACAGGTTGGCCTGCTGACGCTTAAAGGAGATATAGTTCGGATGTCTCGGCGTGAAGCTTCTTGAGATCTCTGCCTCACTGATTGACATGGTGCTGATATCCGCCTCAATTTGGACCAGACTCTCCAGGGCCGATTCCGTCTCCAGGCTCAAGTCCACCGATGAGCGCTGCATTCGGTAGACGTGCAACGCCTCTTCAGCCTCAAGGAGCTCGTCTTTTACACGCGGAATTTGTTGATTCAAAAACGCCAGACTCTTTTCTGCCTCAGCTGCCATTCTCTGAATATTCTGAAAGTAATAGTTAGCCGAGACAGAGTCGATAATATTCGAAATGCGTCGCTCGTCAGGCCCTTCGATGGAAAGCACAATGATACCCGTGTCTTTGCCCTTCTCTGACACTCGCAGCTTTTCCTGTATATCTAAAATGACGGCTTGACGGCTGAGCTTTTGGATCTCAAATTCGGCGCCTTTATTGGCAACCAAGTTAGCCAGCTTAATCTCAACACCCTGATCTCGACTGGAGGCGGCCTCGCCCACCACGCCGTCAATAATCTTTTGCTCATCGAACCATAGGCTGTATGCCTCCTGGCCCTCAGCAACCAGCAAGAACTCTGCACTAGTGCCAAATTCACCGGGATCAAACTCCAAAACCTCGATCTGCTCGCCACCCCAGGCATAACTGCTACCCGAGCCTGCACCGGAGAGACCGCCCCCTGAGTGACCGCGCGCTATGGTCGCACCAACAATCGGAAAATAATTCGGCTCAGATGCATTGGTTAAAGCAAGCTCATCCACCACTGCACCGATCACTAGCCTAGACTTTATAATCTCAATCTCTGCTGATGATGAACTCTCCGCAGCGAACATCTCTGACATGTCATCAAAACCTGGAAGAGATGGTGCCTTATCCTCGTACTGAATTAGCGCGTCAGCTGTGTAGATTGGGGTCGCCAGTTGGCCGTAAATCAAGCCACCAGCTGCGAACAGGGCGACGGTCAAGGCAATGATCAATCTGCCCTCGAGGATTATCGAGAGCAGTTTGCCAAGGTCAATCTCATCATCGGAAAATTGATTTTGTCGCGCATTCGTATCGGCATTCATTGAGCTATTATCAGACATATTTTAAAAATCGTTAAGTTGTGTTGTTCGAGGTACTTTACCCATACCCAAAGTAGTTTCTAAGCCCGCCCTCAGACTCGTTGACGGTTGCTGAGAGCCGAGCCTCTAGCCATGGGAACCGTCAGGGCCCGTTGATCCTATCCAAATCATAGAGACCCCTGACACTGGGTAGGAGTTGAGAGATAACCTTATTCCAGCGCGCCATCGGCGCTGACGTCACATAGACAACGTCCATAGGCGCCAACTGAAACTGCGTACTTAAGATCAACATACTGCCAACCGAGGCGTCCAACTGAAAGACATCCACCACTTGGTCAGGCTGCTGGCTCGCTCGGAGCACAAAAATTCCGCGGGCATCTGCCGAGCGCTCATTTAACCCCCCAACATTATTGAGCGCTTCAGCTAGAGTCAAACCACTGCGATCGATACGCTGAGTCTCAGGTTTGAGCACATCACCCATGACAAATACCTTTAAGCCATCATTGCGAGGCACATGGATAATATCGTTGTTGCCCAGCAATCGATTTTGACTCATATCGCCATGCTGATAAAGCGCATACAGGTCCAGTGCAGTCCCTACCGACGCATTGCTATCACCCGGGGTCACCACCACCGATCGCCAGTCTGCATCGTCGGCTAATCCACCAGACGCATTTAGAGCGTCTAAGACCGTTAGCGGTATATTGGTGATCGGCAATACTGCGGGCTGAGCAACGGCGCCAGTCACAAACACACGCTGTGATCGATAGGCGGCCACAGAGACTTCGACCTGAGGTGACTCAATGTAGTTTGCCAGATCCCGCGCAATAAGATCTCGCGCGTCAGAGACCAGCTTACCCACCACGCTCACCTTGCCGATATAGGGATAGAAAATAGTCCCGTCCGGATGCACCACACTGCCGGACTCACCTGCAGATCTAAACTGGCCGGCAGGGATAGTTAACTCAGGGTGATCCCAAACAATAATATTAAGCACATCTCCAATACCAATAACGTAGGAATACTGATCCATCTCTACTTGCAAGCCGGGGTTGGCTTGAGCCTGGGGCTTCACTGGGCGCATTTCCGCCAAAAGCTCAGGACTAATACGCCGAGCATTGACCTGCTGCGTAAAATCAGCTGAGACATTATCTGAACGAATAAACTTATCTACCAGGCCTATTCGCTCGCCGCCACTCACATCAGCTGTACCAACCTGGAGGCCCGGAACAACTGTACAGGCAGGTAAAAACAGTAATAGCAGAGCAGCGCACAACGCATTATTCGCTCGTTTAAATTTAATCAGTACTACCATAGCTAAAAGATACTCTTATATTTTGTTCACAATCATCAGACAAAAACTGCTCTGTCTCGACCTTTCGAATACTAGCCCGCTAGCCACCAATGCGCGCAACCCACTCTGAGCAACCCTCTTCGATCTGTTCGAATATAAACCTGAATGCCTCATCACTTTTCCGATAAGGGTCATCAATCTCTTCACCCGACCAATGGCCAAGGAGCATCACCTTTCCGGAGTGTGACGGATAGCGGTCCATCAGACTTTGCTGATGAGCTTTCTCCATCACTAACACCAAATCGGCCTCGACTAGCATACTGCTGCTAATCTGCCTTGCACTATGGCCAGATGCATCATATTTATTCTCGACCAGCACTGCTGCTGCACTGGGGTCAATGCCTCTTTCTTTAAGCGCGCCTAGGCCGGCCGATGAGATATTTCTTCCCGACAATTTATGCCTTAAAATTCGCTCAGCTGTGGGACTTCGGCAGATATTACCCACACAAACAATGAGAATGTTATTAAAGATATTTAAGCGGCCATAGCAAAAAAACGTGGAAGTATGGTACATGACTTGAAAGATGATAGTCCAACTAAACTGTCCTGAAAGCTAGAATAGCCTAGCTATGCAGCGTAGTTCATCATCGTGAGTAACCAAAGTGTCTTAGACCCTGGCGTAGAACGACATAAGTGACACATTGAGCAATGAACAAATAAACCCAATCTTGACTGCTAATCACCCACCAGCCCTGCATATAGATAAACAGAACCATCCCTGATGGCGCCGGTCGAAATAGAGAGTCCTGTAAGAGAATTAGCCAGCGGCTGCGAGCGAAAACGTGACGAAAAGGATCTATACAGCCAATTAGGCAAATGATCAGTGTCCGGCGAATATGGCGAGCGGCCATCTCTCAGCCGCCTTGATATACTAGCAACAAAGTCCAGACAGGGATCAACCAATAAGGAAGCCATAAACCAAGCGGAGAAGTCACCATCAGCAACACCGCGAAGCCCAGACAGTGCGATAATTGTTCCAAGCCCGTAACTCCCAGCACCACCCAGAAAGAACCAGCCCGAAATTACATTAAAAATCAGAAATATACTGAGAGAGAACAGCAAAACAGTGTCAATTGGACGACCGTTCTCTAAGAAGATCATGGCCCAAGCGAAGGCGACACCAGGAATCAGCCCATTTGCGCCCTCAGACATATTAAAGGCAATAAAAAATCCGAAGCACGATAGCACGGCCATGCACCAAGCTAGAAGCGGCACACCTATACTACCGGGGAAGGCTTCAGGCCATTGCAGTAGAAATATCCAAACACAACACACTTTGCAAGCAACCTTTATGGCGGCACGCTGCTGTTGCGCAGCGGCCGCGGCTAACTTGTCTGTAAAGTGTTGGCCATAAAAAATATTGTCGCCGAGTACTAGGGCGACATTGTCATCACCAATAAAGTCCTCGCCGATCACACACGCCTGGGCTGGGCCATCGGGAGACGGCTGTTCGGCATAGCTGATATTAATGCCAAACTGACTGCCATCACCAAGCATGCGCTGGAAGCCAGGTAGATCGATTGGTGTAAAAATAATCAGGATATTGCGAATACCGGCAAGCATTAAAACCGATAGTGGATAGTAGATCATTGGCTTGTCGTAGACCGGCAACAGTTGCTTGGATGCGGCTAAGGTTATTGGGTGAAAACGGTTGCCTGAGCCCCCAGCTAGCACTATGCCCTTAGTGCATTTAGGTCCAGAGCGGTTATCTTTACCCTCAACACTATCCATATGTTCGTCACAAATCCTTTGTGGTTGTTAGGCTTTTATCTAAAGCCCTAGCTAGCCTTTTGCTCAGTTAAACCTATAACTGAGGGATGCCGCTAAACGGACTTTGTCCTGCTGACGACCAAAGTCATCAACTAGCCTATCGGTGTAGCGCCCTTCGATTTGCAGTTCACCCCAATCAAAGCCTCGCTGCCATTTTGCCGAGAGTGAATTAAAGCGGCCGCCCAACTGAGAAATTGAATGCCTTGAGCTAACGCCACTATCAAGACTGTCGGTATTTAATTCGCCGTTGCTATAGCGCGCTTCAACGCTGTCACCATTGGTTAAATAGCCCACCGCGCCAATGCTGGTTACGGTTGAATCGTTGTCCCATGTGGCGCCAATAGCTCGACCCTGATATCGGTAACCTGTTCGGTAAATGCCGTGATTGTAGAGCACGTTATAAGGCTTGGCCGAGGAGCTGGTGCTGGTATCATCGTATTCGACAAAGGCAATTCCCTGGAACCAACGATGGTTCAGGTTGAACTGCAGCCCCAATTGGTGGGCGTTTTTGGCTGGCAGGCCACCAGCTTCATCTTCACCGACCCGTTGACCATAAAGCGATGCATCAAGCCAGGGCAGGTCCCAGCGAATATCGATGCCGCCCAGCTGATTGCCCGGCTCATTTACCTTGCAGTCGGCGGTATCGCAATTGTCGGCATGACCGGTGACCAGCTCGAAGAAATTTTTTGCGCTCTGAGGCCGACCTTCGCCGCCCCACTGTGCACTGCGACGAAGATTAATCTCGAGACTTTGCAGTGGTCGAAAACCCACTGTCATGCCCACTAACTTGGCGTTATCAATATGCCGCTCATCGTCGAGCTTGGAGATAAATAGATTGGTGGTCCAGGGCCCTAGATGCCTCAGTATGGGAAAATCAGAAGCCTCAGAATAATTGCGCTGTAGGGTAAAGCCGGGCGTTGGCCGAGCATTGTTACTGAGAATTAAATTACTGTTCCAACCGGGGCCCCACCACTTTTCGCTGTTGCCAATCATGCCGATCCAGTTGCCCCAGACGATGCCAAAGTAGCTGTTGTCATAGTGAATCTGCTCGTCGTCCCAGGGATTCAATACTCTGCTGACTTCGAGGTTGTAGGCAAGGTGCTCGGTCATAGCGCTGCGGCTCAGGGTAACCTGCGCTTTATCTCGGTTGTCATCACCAAACTCCCGGATCAGCTGTGATTGATTTGCCACAGAAAGTCTTAGGCTGTGCTCTGGCTGATAGGTCCTGGTAGCTCGGCGCCCGGCAGCCAGTACTCGACCATAGCTATTTTCTAATTTCAGATGTAGCGATCGACCGGCACTCTCAGTCTGCTCCAGATCATTGAGAATACCTGCCCACATCAATGGCCAAGTATTGATTGGTACCTTAATGATTCCTGCCCTGGACAGCTGCTCTATGTCTGCTCGCAAAGGTGCATTGCCAACATCCAGCCATGGCTCTGCCATGACCAGATCGACTGCGCCGATCATACAAGCTAAAAGCGTCAGTGCGCGGGCCCTGCAAAGGATCAGCCCAAAGCGGTTTGAATGTTTAATTTTTGTCA
>CAXAFJ010000065.1:0-11326 GCA_963968025.1 uncultured Pseudomonadales bacterium
GAATCTCTAATAGAATCTCTAATAGAATCTCTAATAGAGTGTCTCTTAGACCGGTGACTTCTAGGTCAGCTGATCTTTGGCTGCATTAATTTTAGCTGCCAGATAATCGCTACCACCGCGGTCGGGATGCAGACGCTGCATCAGTCGCTTGTGGGCTTTGCCTATATCTTCTTTAGATGCACCGGTTTCGAGGCCTAAAATCTTCAGCGCTTCTTCATTGGATAAGTCAGAAAAGCTATTTGATGTGGAGTCCTGTTGCGACTGCTCATCACCACCTCGGCCATTGCGCATCATATAGGCCTGCATCAACACATAGGATTCCCGGTCAGTTTCACGCAGGCTATCACTGAGCTTTTTCGCTTCATCGGCACTGAGGTCCGAAAGGCGACGCCCGGCAAATTCCCCATCGAGCACATCGCCATCCATTTGACGGGTCGAGAAATTCACTTCGACGGCCAGAGACTTTGTACGAAATTGCGAGGGACTGGTTTTAAAGCGACTCAAGATCTGTAGAAAAGGCAGGGCACGCAGTCCTACTGCGAAGGCTCCTTTAAGCACTGGCACCATTACGGCAAGACCTGCTCCAAGCCAGTGCATGCGTCCGGTTGCCACCAGCATGACCGATGCACCAAGCACCAGCCAAAAGGCGCTGCGCCACAAAAAAGCACGGCGTTTTTCTTGGGGTAGGCGGGTTACTGTTGTCCACCAGTACCAGATTGAAAAGATAATCGCGACGAGTGACAGTAATCGAATCATAGGGCTCTTACAGGTTGAAAGTTTGGTTAACAATACTCTGTTATGGAATGCAGAGCGAGTTGTAATGACCACAGTTTTACGGCTAAAAAAAAGCCCCAGACCTATCCAGCATCAGGGGCTTTTTAATACTTGGCTAAAACCGGCTTAGCGGGTTTTTAAAACATCCCGAAGCTTGTCGGCCATGGCGGTCAATGTGCTTTCAGTGGTTTCCCAATCGATACAGGCATCGGTCACTGATACGCCGTATTCCATATCATCTGGGTTGCTAGAAAGCTTCTGGTTGCCAGCATTGATATTACTTTCGATCATCACACCAATAATTGACTTGTTGCCTTCAACAATTTGATTGGCAACATTATCTAATACCAGAGTTTGGAGATTGTGGTCTTTATTGGAATTGGCGTGACTGCAATCGACCATGATATTGGCGTCGATACCGGCAGCAACCAGCTCCTGTTCGCAGATAGAGACGCTGACTGAATCATAGTTAGGCTTGCCATTGCCACCGCGCAATACAACGTGTGCGTAGGGGTTGCCTTTGGTGGTCACAATCGACACATTGCCATCGGAGTTGATACCCAAAAAGCGGTGCGGGCTGGACACTGACTGCAGTGCATTAATGGCTACGGTGAGGCTGCCATCGGTGCCGTTTTTAAAACCAATCGACGAAGATAGGCCAGAGGCCATCTCACGGTGGGTCTGTGATTCAGTGGTGCGTGCACCAATTGCCGACCAGGCAATCAGATCTTGCAGATACTGTGGCGAGATGGGATCCAGTGCTTCAGTTGCAGTAGGCAGGCCAATTTCTGAAATATCATGGAGCAGCTGGCGACCAATATGCAGACCATCGGTAATCTTAAATGAGTCGTTCATAAACGGATCATTAATCAACCCTTTCCAGCCGGTAGTGGTACGCGGCTTTTCAAAATAGACCCGCATAACAATTAATAATGTGTCGCCAACTTTTTCTTCCAGCGCTTTAAGTCGGTTGGCATAGTCGTGGGCGGCTTTGACGTCGTGAATCGAGCAGGGGCCGACGACCACGATAACGCGGTGATCTTTGCGCTCGAGAATATTCTCGATATTTTTTCGACCCTGAGAGATCACTGCACGGGCTTTTTCAGTGAGCGGGATTTCACGCTTCAATTCTGCTGGGGTAATCAGAACCACCGGTGGTTCGATATTAATGTTTTCTACAGCCTGTGAATCCATGCTTAAGTTCCTAACTAATGTGGTTTTTCAAAAGATCATCCATTGTACTTAAATCTACTGACTTTTGAAGGCTATTCGGCTTCTAGCTCAATAAACATGGGGATTTGCGGAAAATACAGAGCGCAGCGAACAGGATTCGGTTGCATGCTGCGATAGAGCTTTGCGTAGTGGCTTAATTGGGCGCGGTAAGCACGGCTCTGACGTTGAATAAATTGTGCGTCAGACTCGCCCTCAACAGGTCGTGAAAGTTTGTAATCAATAATCCAGCGGATGCCCTCATGGACAAAGGTTCTATCGATTACCGAGGTGCCGAGATGTTCTCGGTCGCTGTATCTATAGCCCAGAGCCTGCTCGCACTCAGCCTGATCATGATGCTGTAAAATCCAGCGACCACGTTGATCGGCAAGCATACTATCAAGCGCCTCGATCAAGCTCTTTACCTCATCCGGTCTGGCGAGCATGCCCAGTTCCTTAAGCTGCGCTACCCAGGTTGCCGGCAACTGCGCGATACGCGACTCAGGCCACTGTTCCAGGCCCTCGTTGGCCAACTGTTTCAGGGTTCTGTGGAGCACGGTACCCATAGAGCGGGCGCGATTTGACAGGCTGCTATCGGTTTCACCGCTGGACTCGCCGGCCGTTTCTGGGGTGCCGAGGTTGGCGCTGCTATCTGGCTGTTGGGGAGCCTGAAACTCTTGGTCGAGACGGCGAATATGGCTGAGGCTGGGAACCTCTTTGTCGCCATTCTCCGCTGACTCAGTGGCGCTCTGCTGCACCGAGTGAATGCCTAGGTCTAGCCCAGTCTCGATGCTTTTCCAGATAGGGGTCAATAATGTGGTCTTGCCTGTAGGCTGCCACTGGCCATTTTTAAGTTGCTTTACCGCACCGCACAAATAGAGTCGGCGCACCGCACGGGTTGCGGCAACATAGAGCACTCTAGTGCTCTCGAGGCGCGTCTTGAGGCTGTCTTCGCGCTTTAGATAGCTGTAGACGCTATCGTCTTCTTCATCGTGGGCGCCCAGTGGCGCCATGATTAGCGAAGATTCGCTGTGCTCATCTATATGCTGCTGCCAGCGTAGAAGTTGCTTCTTGTCCGACCCCGAGCCGCGGCTGAGGCCAGGCAAAATCACATGGTCAAATTCCAGACCCTTGGCTTTGTGGATCGTCATAATCTGGATAACCGACTGCTTGCCAACGCCATTCTCTGAATCGGCCTGATCCGGAGAAGGCGCTGCATAGAGTTTGTCGACGGCCAGTTTAAAGCTGTTCCAGTCGCTGAGGGTTGCGCCCGTTTGCCAGCTTTCCAAGAGATCCAAATAACTGCGGGCATCACTGAGATCAGCACTGTCGACTAAGGTAGCTGGACCGCCCAAATCGATCCATAGCTGTTCCACGGTGGCGCGCAAATTAGCTCGACCACGGTTTTGCCAGGCCGCTTCTAAAAAGGGAATGATTCGCTGTAGGCTGTGTTTTCCATGCTGGCTAAGTGATATTGATGTATCAGCAGTTTCGAGCAATTCAATCAGTGGGGCCAATAGGGCATTGTTTTGTTGGTAGCGATTGCCACTGTCGTTTTTGGCGCTGTTGGCAACTGCTAGCAAATCCCCGAGGCTGAGCCCACAAAAGGGGGCTCGCAGCACAGCCAGCCAAGCGATTTTATCCGCTGGCGAGAGCAGGGCGCGGGTTAATGACAGCAGATCAATCACTGGCATTCTGCTGGCCAGTGGCGTGATATCTATTGCCTGCCAGTAGAGTTTGGCCTCTCGCAGGGCCGGAATAATACTGCGCAGATGGCCGCGTCCGCGAACTAGGATGGCTATGGATTCCTCAGGATTGTTATCCCGTAAACCGCTGCACAGCTCCGCTATATAGTTGGCTTCATCGACTTTGTGGTGGTCTCCGGCAAACCCTTGGAAATGAACAGCCTGGACATCATCCGCTGCTTTAACTGCCACCGATGGTGAGTAGGGAATTGCGCCGCGACTGATATCGGCGTGGGCCGGAAAGGCGTCACTAAAAGCGCTGTTAACCCATTCAATAATGCCTTCCTGAGAGCGAAAGTTAGAGCTCAGTGTCAGGGGCGTGCATTGCACTGGCCCAACTGGATGTCGCTGAGCATTGAGAAACAGTCCAACATTGGCATTGCGAAAACCATAGAGGGATTGCATGGCATCGCCAACCAAAAATAGCGTGCGACCATCATCTGGCTGCCAGCCACCAATCAGCTGTTCGAGCAAATTAATCTGTGCGGCGGAGGTGTCCTGAAACTCATCGACCAAAATATGCCGCAGCTGGTAGTCCAGGCGCAGGGTGATATCGGAAACCACACCACCTGAGGTTTCAGGTTCTAGGGCGTTTAATGCGGCTAGAGTAATTGCCGGGTAATCGCACTGGCCCTGCTGCTGAAAAATAACGTCTAACTGCGCGGCTAACAGAGGCAGTAAAAAGCCCAGGGCATCGAGCATTTTCTGCTGGGCTTGATTGATCTCCGCGTCAGGCAGATACATCACATTGGCGATCATTTCATTTAGTTCAGGGCGCTCGCGACACCAATCCAGCAGCACCATAATCCGTGCTTTGACCTCTTTCTGATCGCTGGGGAAACCCTGCTTAATATTGATGGTTTTCCGCGGATCACCGCCTTTGGTCACCAGCAGGCCGAGGATCAGTTTCCACTGGGCCACGCCGTCAAGACCGATCTCGGGCAATTCGCTAAAGCTTCCTAATTGGCTAAGGCTTCCCAATTGGCTGAGGGCGAAATTATCCTTGGCCGCAACATGCTGGGCGGCGAAATCGATCAGCTCAACAAACTCACCGGCAATGGGCATCAATGCCTCATCCAATTGCAGTAGATTGTCTGCGACTACCTGTTCTATGACCTGTTGAAAATATTGGCTGTTGGTACCCGCATCATAGATCAGCGGCAGCCACTGCTCGCGTTTACCCAGCAACTCGGAGAGTAGGGTTTCACAGCGCGCCATATCATTGCCGGTATGAGCCAGCAGCACGGCTAACTGCTCCGCGACCGGTCCGGCTTCTTCGATCTTATCCAGCAATACCCTTGCGGCGCTTTGATAGTGAATCTGGGGTTGCTCGCTGGGTTCTGGGATGGGGCCAAACTTAGTTTCCAGGGCAAACTGACTGGCGATGTAGCGACAGAAACCGTCGATGGTTTGAATTCTCAAGCGGCCCGGCATATCCAACAGATTCCAACCCAGCTGCCGATTGCGCTCGACTGCTGCAGCGGCCAGATCCCAGGTTTGGGCTTCATACTCATGCTCTGGTCGCGGCGTATAAGCCGCCTGACGCAGAGCACTGTGAATTCGGCTGGCCATCTCGCGAGCGGCCTTGCGGGTAAAGGTAATACTGAGGATTTCTTCTGGATTGTCCACGGTGCACAGCAGTCGCAAGACACGCTGAGTGATCAGTCCGGTTTTTCCTGAGCCAGCTGGAGCTGAAACAATAAAACTCTTTGCGGGGTCCAGTGCCTGACGGCGCTGTTGCAGGTCGGCAATCTGAGTCATTGGCTCTGCTCCTCAGTAGTGCCGCCGCGGCTTATAGAGCCCGCCACTTCGGCATTGATATCCGCTTCTTCAGACCAGCGATTTAACGGCAGCAGATAATTCTGATAACCGAACTGAGTTTGGTCGTGAACCTCAACACTGGCATGGCCACGAACAAACTCATCGGCGAGATTATTCAGCGCGCTCTGCCATTGATTAATCTGCTCTGCCCACTGCTGTGACAGGTCGGCTTCAGGGCTCGGTTTCTCGCTGGCTAAAAACTTGCTGTCGGTGCTGCCAACAAACTTAATTTTGCCGCCTTTGATCTGAGCAAAGGCACAGCCATTGGCGCGGGGATTACTGGCCAGAACATAGAGGGGCAATTGCGGATCCACTGGCCGCGAACCGCTCCAGCTGGATTCTTTTACCTCACCGGATTTGTAGTCAATAACCAGCAGCTTATCGCCGATTTTGTCCACCCGATCAAGGCGCAAGTTGATCTCGAGATCGCCGAAGCGAACGCTGTTTTTGCTTTCCAGTTCGACCACTTCGAAGGGGGGGCGCAGTTTCTCTTCTTCCAGCCACTGAGCCAACAGTTTCTCTAAACGCTGCTGCTCGAGACCGCGGAAGCGATCGCCGCGAAGGATGGGGTGGCGTGGCGCCCATTCTGTCAGAGTCTCACCTATGGTGGTTGTCAGCTGTTGCTCCAGCTGCTCCTGGCTCAGGGCCTGCAAGGTAGCAGAGCTTTTCCAGATACCCCAGAGGCGATAGAGAATTTCATGTAATAGAGAACCGCGATCCATGGCCGACAATCCCTGAGTGGGTTCCTCTAGTGGCTCAGCTTTTAGTCTGTGAGTGACAAAGGCATTAAAGGGGCAGATAGATTGGTTTTTTAGCAGAGTGCTGCCGCCGCGAATGGTTTCAAATTTCTTTTGGTAGGCTGGTGCCTGGTCCGCCAGCAGTTGGCACTGATAGTTCTGATAGAGCCATGGTGGATGGGCCTGAGGACTGTCAATTAATGGATGGGGACTAAGGGCGATAGCGGTAATTAAAGGGCTTGGGTCGAGCTGCTCTTCACCGCGTAATTTGGGGTAGCTGACAATCAGTCGGCCACTGTTATTTTTGTATTCTTGCAATAGCCTGTTGGCGATATCCAACTCTCGCTCTGGGAGACTGTGGGGCATCTGATGTAGACGTTGAAAGTCTGCCGGTAATAGCTGGTTAATGGCCACAGAGGCGGGGAAATTTTGGCTGTGCATATCGACAATCCACAGCTGATCAAAACGCAGTCCCGAGCCTTCCAGCAGACCAAGGATCTGCAGCGGCGCATCGGCGGTCTGGGGATGAAACACGGAATCCTGAGCCAGCTGTTGCAGGTGTTTAAAGGCTGTGGAGAGGCCTACTTCAATCCCTAGATTATCGAGCCCAGTGAACTGTTCCAGTAGTCGATTCCAGTGTTGGCGCTGCTGGTACTCGGGACTGTTGAGCACGCGTTTGCCGGGCCAGCCAAGATCGGTCAGGTAGCTGACAAAGAAGTCACCCCAGGCGGCAAAGCTCTGCTGGCTGTTGATCTGTCGGCGTTCGTAATCGCGCAGCGCGCGCAAGGGCTTCAGTGCAGCATCGCTGTGAGCTTCCTGCGCCGCTTCATCCCCATGGGCCTGGTCCTGCTGTTGATTATTTTGCGGCGTCACCGCAGTAATAAATTGACTGAGACTAAAGTCAAAACGATTGCGTTTGCGCAGCTGTATTTCGCTGTCAGCGCGAAAGGTTAGGGGCAGCTGATCAAAGGCGGAATAGGGTAAATAGAGTAGGTGCAGCCATTCACTGAGTGGACGTTTATCTTTTAGCAAGCCAATCATCAGCAGAGCACTGTTGACCATGGGCGTGTCACGCAGGGCGGTGCCAGCTGAGATATTGGCAATGACCCCTGAGGTTTCGCTATTTGTATTATGACTGACCGCATTCAGTGCCTCATGGACCACCCGTGCCACGCGCTGCAGTGAGTTGTTTAGCTCTGGCACCACAATACCAATACGCTGCTGTGGATTGCGGTGTAATTCCTGAGCAGCCCAACTGGCCGCTAGGCGCAACTCTTGCTGGGAATCCTCGGCTTCAATACGCAGCACCTGATTATCACCAGAGACTGAATCTATACTGGTGACCTGATGACTGGCACTGGCAATCAGTGCGGCCTGCAGAGGAGGAGTTGATTGAAAACCATAAACCATAATTTCAGCTTCGGCGGGGAGGGCCGCAGAGTTAAAGCCCTGCTTCACTAGCTGCCAACTGCGCTGAGTCGTCAGCAACTTATTGCGCCGCAGTAGTTCATCAAAGCGACCGCACCAGCGTTTAAAATATTCTACCGAGGGATTTTCTCCCGGCACTTGATCGGCACTGAGGTTCCAGCTCTCGAGGGTCTTTAATGTGTCCCCTGCTAGCTTGACGAAATTAACCGGTTGTTCGAGACCGTCATCGGCGATGGCCCGTTCCCAGTAATAGCGGCTCTGTTGGGTGCCGACTATGGCCAGCCCGCGAACCAATTCGTGGTTCTGATCTTGCAGCTCATCCCAGCAGGCTCTGAGCCAATGATCTACGGAATAGACTCGCGGTTGTTTCCAGGCCGCACAGCTCTGAGTTGGGTCATCGCTGATCTGTTCGCCCCAGGCTTGGATGATCTTTGCCGCCAATCGTTGGTTCGGGGTCAGGATTAAACAGTCCCGCTCAATGGCATCACGGAAGAGGCTGATATTGATAAGTGCTGGCAGCATGGGTGCTATTGATTTCCCTGAGTGGGTGATTTTTTAATTGGCCTTTTAAGGTCTCTATAATCGCAAAACAGCGGTGCAATTGACAGCGGACTGATATAATAATCCCATGCAATTATCTATTAATATTATTTCAGTTTTTTGGGGCCTTGGCGGGCTTATTCTCGGTGGCATTTTGGCGCTGGCGATTCTCCGTGGCAAGACTGCGCGTCTCCAGAGCGAGCAGTTTCAGACTCAGCAGCAGCTCGACAAGTTGTCTGTGGAGCAGGAGCAGCTAGAGGTGGTACGCAGAGAGTTATTGACCCTTAACAGCGGCCTTGAGCAGAAGCTGCTCAGTCAGCAAAAGCACTATCAAGAACAGATCGCGCTATTGGCCGATGCCAAGAAGACTCTGAGCAGTGAGTTTGAAAATCTTGCCAATCGTATATTCGATGAAAAACAGACTAAGTTTTCACTGCAGAGCAAAGAGGCCTTGGAGGTCACTCTGAGTCCACTGCGTCGTGATATAGGCGACTTCCGCAAGCAGGTTGAGACCTCTTACGATAAGGAAAATGCCGAGCGCAATAAGCTTGTCGGCCAGATCAGCGAGTTGCAAAAGCAGACCATGCAGGTCTCTGCAGATGCCTTGCAACTAGCCACTGCACTGCGTGGTGACAACAAAGCCCAGGGCAACTGGGGCGAATTTATTCTCGAGAAGCTGTTGGAAGATTCTGGTCTGACCAACGGCCGCGAATACAGCACACAGGTGGCACTAAAGGACGAGACTGGCAAGCGCCGCAATCCCGATGTCATTGTCCATCTTCCCGAAGGTCGGGATATTGTGATCGATGCCAAAGTCAGCCTGGTGGATTACGAACGCTATTTTCACGCCGGTGACGAGGAGTCTAAGAAACTCTGTCTGCGCCAACACCTGAGTTCCCTGCGTGCCCATATCAAAGGCCTCAGCAGCAAGGACTATGAAAAGCTTGAGGGGGTTAATAGCCTCGATTTCGTGCTCATCTTTGTGCCGATTGAATCGGCCTTTATGTTGGCTCTGGACCATGATCCGGAAATGATGCGCGACGCCTATGATCGCGGCATTATTTTGGTTAGCCCTAGCACCCTGATGGTGACTTTGCGGACGATTAAAAACCTTTGGCGCTACGCAGATCAAAATCGTAACGCCCAGTTGATCGCGGACAAGGCCGGTGGCCTCTATGATCAGTTTGTACTCTATATAGAATCCCTGGATGAGGTTGGCAAGCATCTGGAAAAGAGTCAGGAGGCGTGGGACACAGCTCATAAACGTCTCTCAAGTGGTCGGGGTAACCTTGTTCGCCGTACAGAAGAACTGAAGAAGCTCGGTGCCAAGGCGAAAAAGAGCCTGCCGGACAATATGCTTGACGCGGATCCGTTGTTGCCTTTGGTTGGTAGTAGTGTTGATAGCCAATTAGAGAGCAAATCAGAGAGCAGTGCAGAGAGCGACAAACCCCAAGAGAAGGAATGATTCAGATGTTGTCGAACCCATTAGTGTTGCTGCTGGCTGCAATCGTTCTAGTGAGTGTGGGCGGTTATGCGGCTTATTTAGCGCTGCAACTGTTCCGGCGTCGGCAGCGGCTCGAGAAGGGTAAACAAGAGCTCGAGAATCAACTTAAGGTCAAGGAAGCGGAAGCCCGCCAGTCGGTGCAGATTATTGCTCGAGCGCTGGTGCAGAGGGACCTCAGTGAGACTGAAGCGGCCATGCGTATCTCTTGGCTGTCCCAGCAGATTGTTCTCAGTGCCGATGAAGCCCAGCACTTCAGTGTGTTCCAACAGCTTTCTGTAGCCACAGCCCATATCCCGATACTGGATGACTGGGCAGCTCTGGGTAAGGCTGAAAAGCGTCGTCTCACCACTGAGCGGGAAGGTATAGAAGTGAGCTACCGTGAATTTATTCAGGCCAGTGCTGTCGAGCTGGTGAGTCTACGTTTAGTCTAAACTAGGCCTGGGCCTATTTAATTGGGGCTAATCCAGCAGACATTAGGCGCTACGTCGCTTCAATAGCACACCGCTTTCAAGGTGGTGGGTCCAGGGAAACTGATCAAATATCGCGGTTCGCACAATCTCATGGGTTTTAGTCAAACCGTCGAGATTAGCCCGCAAGGTGTCCGGATTGCAGGAAATATAGAGAATATTGTCAAAGCGCTGTGCCAGTTGCAGCGTGTCTTCATCGAGACCCGCTCGCGGTGGATCGACAAAAATGGTCGAGAAGTTGTAGCTATCTAAATCAACTTCCTTGAGCCGCCGAAAGGGCCGCTCGCCATTCAATGCCTGAGTAAATTCCTCGCTAGACATACGCACCACAGTCACATTATCCACATTATTAAGGGCGAAATTAGTCTGTGCTGAGCGCACCGATATCTTGGATATTTCCGTCGCCAGCACTGACCTAAAGTGTTGGGCTAATACCGCGGTAAAGTTGCCATTGCCACAGTAGAGCTCGACTAAATCGCCACTCTTAACATCTTCAACTGTCTTGCAGCAGCCGCTGGCCCAGCTGAGCATTTTCTCATTGACCCTGGCATTGGGCTGGGTAAAACCGGATTCAATCTGCTGATATTGGTACTGCACCTCATCTACGTTCAAAGTCTCGGTTACATAGTCCCGAGTAAGCACGGTCTTCTGTTTGCGGCTGCGGCCGATCACCATAATGCTGTGTTCAGTCTCCAGAGCCTTAGCAGCCAGCTGCCACTCTTCATCCACGGGGCGATGATAGATCAGCGTAATCAGTGCTTCGCCGCTGAGAGTGGTTAGAAACTCCAGGCTAAACAGTTTGCGGCTAAGTATCGCCGAGGCATTAATTGAGGCCAACAAAGGCGCCATAAGTTGACCGATCAGTTCACCGGCAATGGGGAATTCGCTGATCATATAGGGACGTTTTTCACCGGCGCGGTTCATGGCGTAATGTGCGATACCATCTTCATGCCAAATACGAAATTCAGCGCGCATGCGGAAGCCGCTGGGGGCTGAGTCAAATACCTCGACCTGGGGAAAGCTGAGTCCATCGAGAGTGCTTTTAAAGTTCTCAAGTTTGGCGTCTAGGGCGGCGGGGTAAAGTGTAGGGTTAATACTATG
>CAXAFJ010000066.1:0-11122 GCA_963968025.1 uncultured Pseudomonadales bacterium
ATTAAGCGCATTGCTGAAGTGGCGGGCAAGCTGGTCCCCTTAATGGCGGTTATCTATCTGCTGGCAACCATGAGCATTCTGATTCTCAATGCAGCTGAAGTGCCGGCTGCGGTTTTCTTGATCGTCGATACAGCCTTTAACGGTGCTGCAGCGACGGGTGGCTTTGTCGGCGCCTCAATCATGTTGGCCCTGCAAAGTGGTGTTGCCCGAGGCGTATTTTCCAATGAGTCGGGTCTCGGTTCTGCCCCTATCGCCCACGCTGCCGCTGAGACCAATAGCCCGGTGCGTCAGGGCTCTATCGCCATGCTTGGGACGTTTATCGATACGCTAATTATCTGCACCATGACCGGTCTTGTTCTGATTGTTACCGGTGTCTGGGATGGTGAGTTGCATGGCGCTGCTATGACCTCTGCGGCCTTTAGCGCGGAGCTGCCCTTTGGCGATATTATCCTGACCCTCTGCATTATTCTGTTTGGCTTTACCACCATGCTTGGTTGGAGCTATTACGGTGAGCGCTGTGCTGAGTTCTTGATCGGTCCCAAGGTGATTGTGCCATTCCGGGTACTCTGGGTAGTGGGTATTTTTCTTGGCACTCAGATGAGTTTAGAGCTGGTGTGGAAAATGTCAGATGTACTCAATGGCATGATGGCAATTCCCAATCTAATCGCCCTGGTGTTCTTGGCGCCGGTTGTATTTCGCCTGTCCAAAGAGTATTTTGCTGAAGAAGAGCAAACTGAGAGCGGCGCTGCGGCTCAAAAAGCCTCTTAAAGAGCCGCTTAAAAAGAGCAAACTAGAAAGCACTTTATAATGGATATTTTATGTCAGAATTAAACGGCCCTAAACTGGTTATCGCGATTTCCTCCACCGCGCTCTTTGATATGAAAGAGAGCCATGAGATCTATGAAAGCCAGGGTGTGGCCGCCTATTCTAAATATCAGCGCGAACATGAAGATGATGTTCTTGAGCCGGGAGAGGCCTTTCCTCTGGTTACCAAACTGTTGCGCATCAATGAAAAGCTCGGCGGCGAACCCCGAGTGGAAGTGATTCTACTGTCCCGCAACTCCGCGGATACTGGCCTGCGAGTATTTAACTCGATTGCTCACCATGGACTAAATATTACCCGTGCAGCCTTTTCTGGGGGCAATTCACCCTACAGGTATGTCTCTGCCTTTGCCTGTCATCTGTTTTTAAGTACCAATGCTCAAGATGTGCGCAGTGCTCTCGATAGTGGTATGGCAGCGGCGACTCTATTGCCATCCCAGAAGAGTATCAGCGAGTCTGATGAGCTGCGCTTTGCCTTTGATGGAGACGCGGTACTGTTTTCAGATGCCTCTGAGCGGATCTTTAAGGAACGCGGTCTAGATGCCTTTACCGCTAACGAAAAGGCCGAAGCCCGTATGCCATTGGATGCAGGGCCGTTTAAAAAATTCTTACAGACGCTGCATTCACTGCAAGCTGAATTCCCCATAGACGAGTGCCCCATTCGCACCGCGCTGGTCACTGCAAGAGCTGCGCCAGCTCACGAACGTGTTGTGCGAACACTGAGAGAGTGGGGCATTCGTATCGATGAAAGCCTATTTCTTGGCGGTCTCAGCAAGGGGGACTTTCTCAAGTCTTTTGGTGCAGATGTATTTTTTGACGATCAGCAGGATCACTGTAGTTCCGCGAGCCAACACGTGGCCACAGGTCATGTACCACATGGTGTTGCCAATGAGCTCAAAAAATAGAGCTGGCTGACAGGGCAATAGACTATGGCGGTTTTACGCTCACGGAAGTATTTAAAATGGTCAGATACAGAGATACTCAAACTGTATAAAGACCAGCCCAGCGGTGAGGCTCTGCACTTCCTACAAATTGAAATAGAGCAGCGCAATCTAGCTGCAGAGGCCGCTGAAGCGTTAAAAGAAGTCCGTAAAAAGGCGCGCCATTCGGTACTCTACTATCTGTTCTATGCGCTAATGTTTGGCTTTTTTGTGGTTCGATTCGGTAAAGATTTTATCTAGGGCTGTTTTACCACCGAACATTCAAAGCCATTAGCCACATCAACAGCTCTCAGGTTAAAAAACCGCAAATTTAATACCTATAGCCAGCAGCAGGGTAGCGATGGTGGTCTGCAGTATATTGCTCGGAATTCTGCGAGCCAGCCTGGTTCCCAGATGTATCGCCGGCAGCGAACCAATCAACAGACAGCCCAGCAACATAAAGTCTACGTTGCCCAACCAGACCAGATGTCCAAGACCTGCCACCAAGGTTAACGGCACAGCGTGGGCGATATCGGTTCCGACAATCTTTAGCGCCGGCATATGGGGATAGAGAACTATCAACACAGCGGCACAAAAAGCGCCGGCACCCACCGATGAAAGGGTGACAAAAACCCCCAAAAAGAGGCCCACCAAGAAGATCACTGCGTCGTTATGACGGACGAAAAAACCATCAGATTCTTCATGTTTTACTTTAACTGTCTGCCGCAAGCGCCCGTTTAATAATATAACCGTGGCGGTCAATACCAACATAACCCCCAGGCTGCGGGTCAGGATACCCTCATATTCCGACGAGTCGCTAAACAACTGGCTGAGGAACAGGGCGGTGATAATCGATGCCGGTACACTGCCGAGAGCCAGCATACGCACAGTGTGCCACTGGATGGTTTTTTGCTTCTGATGGCTTACCACCCCGCCAGCCTTGGTAATCGCCGCATAGAGCAGGTCGGTGCCGATGGCAACGTTATAGGGAAAGCCAAACAGAATCAGCAGCGGCGTCATCAGCGAACCACCACCGACACCGGTGAGTCCGATGGCAAGACCGACAGCGGCGCCAGAGGCAATGTAGAGTAGAAGATCAATCATTGAGTGGGGCGGTCACTTACAAGCAAAATAGAGGCGCCACTTTAGCAACCAGAGGCTATTCTATGAAGGAATAGTTTTGTATATTTTTATAGCTTTATCGTATAGATAAGCGTATGTTTCAGATAGATTAAATATCAAAGTGGCAGCTAATATCCCGGTTAGCCAGCTTAAGATCGTCGAGGAAACCCTATGAAACTGCAACAACTGCGCTATATATGGGAAGTCGCCCACCACGACCTCAATGTTTCAGCCACCGCCAAAAGCCTCTACACCTCTCAGCCAGGTATCAGCAAACAGATTCGTTTGCTTGAAGATGAACTGGGTGTTGAAATATTTTCCCGCAGCGGCAAGCACCTGACCCGAGTGACCCCCACCGGTGAGGACATTCTTAAAATCGCCGGGGATATTCTACGTCAGGTTGAGAGCATCAAACAGTTGACCCAGCAACATAACAGCCCCAATAAAGGCAGTCTGTCGATTGCCACCACACATACTCAGGCCCGCTACGCGCTGCCCACGGTGATTCAGGGTTTTATTAATAAGTATCCAGAGGTATCCCTGCATATGCACCAGGGTACACCGGTGCAGATTTCCGAGAAAGCCGCAGATGGTACCGTTGACTTTGCCATTGCAACTGAAGCCATGGAGCTCTACAACGACCTGCTGATGATGCCCTGTTATCGCTGGAATCGCTGCATTCTGGTACCCAAAGATCATCCTCTAGCGCAGCTTGCAGAACTGACCATTGAAGATGTTGCGGCACATCCGATTGTTACCTATGTGTTTGGTTTTACCGGCCGCTCGCGACTCGATGATGCCTTTAGTGAAAAGCACCTGGAGCCAAAAGTGGTGTTTACCGCCACTGACGCTGATGTGATCAAAACCTATGTGCGCCTGGGATTGGGTATCGGCATTGTCGCCCATATGGCCTATGACCCAGTGGTGGATACTGATCTGGTGGCCATCGAAGTAGGGCACCTATTCCAATCCAGTGTCACCAGCATTGGCTTTCGCAAAGGGACTTATTTGAGAGGCTATATGTATGATTTTATTCATGCTTTTGCACCGCACCTGACACGCACTGTGGTGGATGAAGCCATGGCACTGCCGAGCAAGGAAGCCCAGCTGGAGTACTTCGCCAATATCAAATTGCCGGTGTGCTAGAAAAAAGCACTTTATGATTACAAACAGAGTTGGCTCTGTTAAAAGGCAGCGGCAAGAGACAAACTGCGCAAGCAGGGTTGGCTCTATAGGAAGTCCAGATCCACATCATTCATTATTTCGGCAATCTCTTCCTCTTCGCTGGTCTCAGCGTCGAGCACTTCTTTGACAAACTTAAAGTACACCGTGTAAATCTGTGCTGGCTCGCCATCCCGTTCAACCACAAAGAACGGGGCGCGATCAACGCCGTGCTCTGTGGCCAGCACCATACCCGGCGATTGAGGATTCGACTCGTCGGCAACAATTGTCTGATCAATACGCTCGAGCTGTCCCGCCGCGCGCATCTTTTCTTCAACTTCCGCACATTTCTTGCAGGGAGAGCCATCGGCAAAGATCTTTTTGACCATGGTGATGTTCATACTTATCTCCCTTTGCTGTTGTTAGTGACCGTTATTTGCTGATATTAACCGCGTGCAGACCACATTCTTTCATGGTTGCTTCTTCCCACCACCAGCGGCCTTCGCGCTCATGCTGGCCCGGTCCAGTAGGACGGGTGCAGGGCTCACAGCCAATGCTCACATAGCCTTCGTCATGGAGTTCGTTGTAGGGAACATTGTTTTCACGGATATAGTCCCAGACCTGCTTTGACGTCCAGTTGGCCAGTGGGTTGAACTTGGTCAGGCTGTCGTCTGGGCGGGCAAAGGCTTTATCGTCTTGCATTGCCGGCACTGCAGCACGTGTGCCAGGGCTCTGATCTTTTCGCTGGCCAGTGATCCAAGCATCTACGGTCAGCAGCTGCTTGCGCAGGGGGGCAATCTTACGCACGCCACAGCACTCTTTGTGATCGTCTTGGTAGAAGCTAAAGAGGCCTTTTTCTTTGACTAATTTTTCCACTTTGGCGGCTTCGGGCATCACCAGATCGATCTTAATGTCGTAATGGTTGCGCACCGCTTCAATAAAGCTATAGGTCTGGGCATGGAGTCGGCCGGTATCCAGAGAGAAGACCTGTATATCTTTGCGAATTTTGTAAGCCATATCGATCAACACCACATCTTCGGCGCCGCTAAAGGAGATCGCAATATTATCAAAGTTCTCGAGAGCGTAGCGGAGGATTTCTTGTGGTGACTGGGTTGCCAGTTCACTGTCTATATCAACGATGTTGGTGATCGAGCTCATTTGTCTTTATCCGATAAGTTTGTTGGAGAGTACAGGGGGAATTAACCCAGCCCTATTTAGCCGCGCACTATAGCAAAATCGCCTAATTAGTAAAAATAATAAGCAGCTATAGCCTTATAACTTTTTATCTACCCTGTTGGCAATTGCACCGGTCTCTGGAACCACGTAAAGTGCAGTCAAAATCGAATTGTCAGGAGTACTATCTGTGGAAATTGCATGCCTTGATCTGGAGGGCGTTCTGGTCCCGGAAATTTGGATTGCCTTTGCCGAAAAAACCGGTATAGAAGCGTTAAAAAAGACCACGCGCGATGAGCCGGACTACGATGTATTGATGCGCTATCGCCTGGATATACTCCGTGAACATGGTCTCGGGTTGAATGAAATTCAAGAGGTAATTGCGACCCTCGAACCACTGCCAGGAGCCATCGAATTTGTCGATTGGCTGCGTGAGCGTTTTCAAGTGGTTATCCTCTCAGATACCTTTTATGAGTTTGCCAGCCCGCTAATGAAGCAGCTGGGTTATCCGACACTGCTGTGTCACAAATTAGAGACAGCGGAAGATGGCACAGTGATCGACTATCACTTGCGCCAAGCCAACCCTAAGCGCCAAGCCGTAGTTGGCTTTAAAAGCATGTATTACAGAACCATTGCCGCTGGAGATTCGTATAATGACACGACGATGCTTGCTGAGGCTGATGCGGGTATCCTGTTCCATGCGCCTGAAAATGTGATTGCTGAATTTCCGCAGTTTCCTGCCGTACAGAGCTTTGCCGATTTGAAGAGTGAATTTATTCGCGCCAGTAACAGAGAGTTGAGCCTTTAGATATTGTCTTTGGCAGTCTTTAGGTTTCTAATGGTATTCCACAGGTTGACTAAGAATTGTCTTTTATATGAATAGCAAAACCTCCAGTGCAGATAGAATTCGCGAGAAGAAAAAGATCTTTCTCAATCGTGAACAAAAGATTATCGATGCTGCACTGTCGCTATTTTTATCCGATGGTATAGACAGGGTGACCGTGTCCAGCATTGCTGGCAAGGCCGGCATCGGCAAGGGCACTGTCTACAAGCACTTCCTCACCAAAAACGAAATTCTTGTGCGGATTATGCTCGATTACGAAGAGAGCATTACGCAGCGTTTAGCTGATGGTATTGCCAAGGCTGAGGCCGGGGAATCCGGTGCAGCGGCAAAAGCCTATTTTGAGTCGCGTCTGGCGCGCCCAGAATTGGATCGACTGGTACAGCACCTAGAAGTACGCTTGATCGATGCTGAAGATGTGGCAGGGCAGCTGGATCAACTGCACGCCATGCGCCGTTCTAATGAAGATTCCCTGAATAGCATGATCACCCGTTTAATAGAACGCGGCGTGCTCGAAGATGTGCCACCACATTATCATTATCTGGCTTGCTGGGCCTTGGCTCAGGGTGCCGTAGAGCTGTGCTTTAGTCGCAGCTGGAACTATCGCCTCGACAGTGCCGATCTGATGAAGTTTATCACCGGCGTCGGCGTCACCATTGGCAATAGCGGTCAGTACCGAGACCCTTCATTGTCTAAATCGACCGCGTCAAAGCTTGTAGTAGACAAGCCTGTAGCAGACAAGCCCGCAGCACCCGGTAAGCACTAGGCCAGCCCCGTTGTCTATCGAACTCGACAGCCTGTTTGCCGACCTTCTGGCAACTCAAGAGAAATCATCCGCATCAATGCCCCCTGTGCACCTATGGAAACCGCCACTTAGCGGCGATATGGATCTGTTGATTGATCGCGAAGGTCGCTGGATTCACGAGGGCGGTGAAATCAAACGTCCCGCGATGGTCAAACTGTTCGCATCAATTCTGGTCTATGAAGAGGGTGACTATTTCCTTATTACGCCGGTAGAGAAGTGGCGTATTAAGGTCGAGGTAGCCCCTCTGTTCGTGATTGCGGCCAAGCGTGAAACCCGCGATGGCTGTCAGGCCATCAAGCTCACTACCCACACCGGTGATATTGTCGTTGTCGACAGTCAGCATCCGCTATCCATGCAGCCGTTTCCCGGTTCCCAAGAGCCTCTGCCACTGGTGTTGATACGCCGCAATTTACAGGCACTGTTAAGTCGCAACGTGTTCTATCAGATCGTTGAGTGGGCGGCGGAGATATCCGATGGCCAGAATCCAAGCGAGACCGATGAATTGAGCATTAGCAGCATGGGCGACGTCTTTGTTTTGGGCAGATTCTAAGTCGTCTAAAAGCTCCCAATAAAAAAGCTCTCAATAAACAGCTCTTAATAAACAGCTTGGAACTAAAAGCCCTGAATAAAAAAATGCCCGCATCATTGATACGGGCATTGATCTAGTTGCAGAGCGTTTAAAGCTTACATATTCGGGTAATTAGGCCCGCCAGCGCCCTCAGGTACTACCCAGTTAATATTCTGACTGGGTTCTTTAATATCACAGGTTTTACAGTGTACGCAGTTCTGGGCATTGATCTGGAAGCGTTGACTGCCATCGTCATTGGCCACCACCTCATAGACACCTGCAGGGCAGTAGCGCTGCGCCGGTTCATCGTAGAGCTCAAGGTTTTTACTGATCGGCAGATCCGGATCAGCTAATACCAGATGACAGGGCTGATCTTCCTCATGATTGGTATTCGACATAAATACCGATGAAGCCTTATCAAAGCTCAGCTTGCCATCGTACTTGGGATAGTCGATTTTGGCGCATTCACTGGCCGGCTTTAAGGTCTCGTGATCGGCAACCTTGTCCGACAGTGTCCAGGGCAGCATGCCATTAAAGATATTGATGTCGATAAAGGCATAAGCCGAGCCAATAATATTGCCGAACTTGTGCTGAGCTGGACCGAAGTTACGCTGCATATGCAGCTCTTTGTAGGCCCAAGAGTTTTTGTAAGCTAGCGCATATTCTAGAAGATCGGTATTAGACTTCTCAGCTGCCAGAGCTTCGGCAACGGTTTCAGCTGCAACCATGCCCGACTTCATGGCGGTGTGGCTGCCTTTAATCTTGGCAAAGTTCAGGGTGCCAGCATCGTCACCAATCAGTATTCCACCAGGGAATGACATCTTTGGCTGGGACTGCAGGCCGCCCTTTAACAGTGCACGGGCGCCATAGGTGATGCGCGTGCCGCCCTCAAGGTACTTTGCGATCTCAGGATGGTGCTTGTAACGCTGGAACTCATCGTAAGGGCTGAGATGGGGGTTGGTGTAGGACAGGTTAGTAATCAAACCTACGGCAACCTGATTGTCTTCCAGGTGGTATAAGAAGCCGCCACCCAGAGACTTGCTTTCATCTAGGGGCCAGCCCGCCGAGTGAACGACCAAGCCGGGCTTGTGTTGATCCGCTGGAATAGTCCAGAGCTCTTTAATACCGAGACCGTAGTGCTGAGGATCTTTGCCGGCGTCGAGCTGGTACTTGGCAATTAACTGCTTGCCCAAGCTACCGCGACAGCCTTCGGAAAAGAGCGTGTACTTGCCGCGCAATTCCATGCCCTGCATATAAGAGCCTTTCTGCTCACCATTGTGACCTACACCCATATCACCGGTGGCAATGCCCAGAACTTCATTGTTTTCGCCGTAGAGTATCTCTGCAGCGGCAAAGCCAGGAAAGACCTCAACCCCAAGGTTCTCGGCCTGTTCGGCCAACCAACGGCAGAGTTTGCCGAGGCTGATAATATAGTTGCCATGGTTGTGCATGGTTTTGGGTGCAAACAGATTCGGTACCTTGATGCGCTTGGTCGCACCGGTAAAGACAAAGATATCGTCTTCAACGACCGGGGTCAGTAGCGGGGCGCCCATCTCTTTCCACTCGGGGAACAGCTCATTGAGGGGCGTGGGTTCGAAGACAGCACCGGATAGAATATGGGCTCCCACTTCCGAGCCTTTCTCTACCACACAGACTGTGATATCTGCATTTACCTGCTTTAGCCGACAAGCAGCAGCCAGGCCTGAAGGGCCGGCGCCGACGATGACGACGTCGTAATCCATATATTCTCGTTCCAAACTTATTCTCCCCAAAGCATTTATATCGACAGTCGTCATGTTACAACCATCATATGGCCATAGCTATAGCGATTATTGATAACCATAATTTATAACAATGACGGGCGGTCCGAGCTGACTCACTGGTCGCGTTAGGCCGCGCGGTTGCTTGATTTATCGGCCGTAGCTAGGCATCATACTCGACTCGAAATCTGGCTCCTTGCAGCACTGTTGCGTGGCGCTTAAAAACCCCCTTTTTATTCAGCTATATGGAAGGAAAACCATGAAAGTACTGGTCGCTGTAAAGCGCGTTGTTGATTACAACGTCAAAGTAAGACCCAAGTCTGACGGCTCAGATGTTGATCTGGCCAATGTCAAAATGTCGATTAACCCATTCTGTGAGATTGCTGTTGAAGAAGCAGTGCGTCTGGCAGAGAAGGGTATAGCCACTGAAGTGATTGCTGTTTCAGTCGGTGCTAAGCAGTGCCAAGAGCAGTTGCGCACAGCGCTGGCTCTGGGTGCAGACCGCGCCATTCTGGTTGAGACCGATGAGTCTCTCGAGCCACTGGCCATCGCAAAATGCTTAAAAGCAGTCTGCGACGCAGAATCTCCAGATCTTATCTTAATGGGCAAGCAGGCGATTGACGGTGATAACAATCAAACCGGTCAAATGCTCGCAGCGCTTTTGGATTGCTCACAGGCGACCTTTGCCTCAGAGCTGAGCTTAGACGAAGGCAAGGCCGAGGTTATTCGCGAAGTAGATGGCGGCTTGCAAACTCTTGCCCTGACTCTTCCTGCGATTGTGACCTCTGACCTGCGCTTGAATGAGCCGCGCTATGCGTCACTGCCGAATATTATGAAAGCCAAACGCAAGCCATTGGATGTTAAAACGCCCGATGACTTGGGCGTCAATATTGCTCCTCGTGTCACCTTGTTGGGTGTTGAATTGCCCGCCGAGCGACAAGCCGGTATCAAGGTTGAAGATGTAGCCATGTTAGTAGACAAACTTAAAAACGAAGCGAAGGTGATCTCATGAGTATTTTAGTTATCGCTGAACACCACAACAGCAGCCTTAAGCCTGCTACTTTGAACTCTGTTACCGCAGCGCAAGCTATCGGTGGTGATATTGATATTCTGGTTATTGGTAGTGATTGCCAGGGTGCCGCTGAGCAGGCCGCTCAGGTAGCTGGTATCAGCAAGGTTTTGGTCGCAGATAACGCAGCCTACGGCCATCAACTGGCAGAGAATGTTGCGCCACTGATCGCTGAGGTGGGTGCCGCGTATAGCCACGTGCTGGCGACTGCCACGACAACCGCGAAAAACATACTGCCTCGCGCCGCTGCACTGATGGATGTTCAGGCTATCTCTGAAATCAGCGCTGTGGTCAGTGCCGACATATTCAAGCGTCCAATCTATGCGGGCAACGTGATTGCCACAGTGCAGAGCAGCGACGCAATTAAAGTCCTCACCGTTCGTGGCACAGCTTTTGATGCGGCGCCTGCTGAAGGTGGCTCCGCGACTATCGAAGCCGTTGCCTCGGCGCACGATGCCGGCAAGTCTGAGTTTAAAGGCGAAGAAGTCGCCAAGTCAGATCGTCCTGAATTGACTGCCGCAAAAATTGTTGTATCCGGTGGCCGCGGTATGGGCAACGGCGACAACTTCAGCATGATCTACAGCATTGCCGATAAGCTCGGCGCTGGCGTCGGTGCTTCTCGCGCTGCGGTTGACGCAGGTTTTGTACCCAATGATATGCAGGTCGGCCAAACGGGTAAAATCGTTGCACCTGATCTCTATGTTGCTGTGGGTATCTCTGGTGCGATTCAGCATCTGGCAGGTATGAAAGATAGCAAGGTGATTGTTGCGATCAATAAGGACGAAGAAGCACCGATCTTTTCGGTTGCGGATTATGGTCTGGTTGCAGATCTGTTTACTGCTTTACCGGAACTTGATTCAGCTCTTTAACTAGCTCTTTAA
>CAXAFJ010000067.1:0-10928 GCA_963968025.1 uncultured Pseudomonadales bacterium
TCGCTCTGCCGGGATGACTTAAAGGGGCTCTGCCGGGATGACTTAAAGGGGCTCTATCGGGATGACATAAAGGGGCTCTGCCGGGATGACATAAAGGGGTTCTGTCGGGATGACATAAAGGGGCTCTGTCGGGATGACAAGTTAGGTGGGCGCAGGATAACAAGCCTGTGAAACGAAGGTAAAAACAACAGGCAAAAAAAAGCCCCGATAAATCGAGGCTTCTTAAAAGTCTAGCAACAGCTACGTCAGGGGATCAGTCGCCCTGAACTACAAAGCTATCTGAGGCACTAACAGGCTTTAGACTCATGTACGGGTTTTGCTGTTGAATCGCACCTGGGTGAACAACTGAGATATTAATCTGGCTGTTGCTCTCGGCGCCAAACCAACCTGTTGATTCGCCAGTCTTGACGATTTCGATAGTGGCATAGCGACCATCTTTGGTATAGATCAACACAATCTGCTCAGCAACGGTTGATGAAATCAGTGACCAGCCAGTGCCTAGTGTCGCATCACTAAAGAAAATCAGGTTGGATGCTGGGCTAACCGGAGAGGTAAGGACAATGCGACCGGCGATGCCGGAGCCTGTTCCGAGGATAACGGTTGGCGCTTTTTGAATCTCTGCATCTTCAGGCAGCGGCATATCGGCCAGCAAGTAGCTAATGATCTTACGTGAATCTTCCTGGTAAGAACCGGACTGATCAGAATCCGAAAACATACTGCATCCAGATAGAGAAATAGTCAGTAATGCTAGTGTAATTAGGGTGGATAGATTTTTCATTTTCTGGGCCTCTTGGTCGGACCATGATGTTAACTCAGAATACTTATAAAGAGAATAACGAGGATCATTTAATCGAGAAAAATGTTCCCTACTTGGGATTTTCACTAACAAACTGCTAGAAAAAGAGTCTCTGGGTCGTTCAATTAGATAATTGAAAGTTACTAACTAATCTAGCATCAAAGCTTAACAACAAATATCAGTGCCATTTTTCTAGGCAGTGGCGAGATCTCCCGCAGTCGTTAACTATTTGTCTATCCATCCCAATATTTCATAGAGCACAAATTAAGCTAGAATAGCGACACAATTATAATAATCAGTACTAGGCCAATAAGTTGGCCATTGGGGAATTTATCAATACAACCGACCTGAGCGCAACGCTACTCAGTTGCCTTTTTTTTATGCTGATGGTGGCATGGATTTCCTATCGTAAAAGCAGGGGAGAGGTGGCCACCCGGGACGGCTATTTTCTCGCCGGTCGCGGACTGACCGCGGTATTTATCGCCGGTTCACTGCTACTGACCAATCTCTCTGCGGAACAGCTAATCGGCCTCAATGGCTCGGCCTATGGCTTTAATCTCACTAGTATGGCTTGGGAAGTCACCGCCGCAATCTCCACGATCTGCATGGCATTTATTTTTTTACCACGCTATCTGGCAGGAGCATTCTCCACTTTACCCGAGTTCCTTAATAGTCGTTTTGACGACGATGTGCGACGCCTAACGGTGCTGCTTTTTATGCTCGGCTACGGTTTGGTGACTATTCCCTCGGTGCTCTACTCCGGTTCCATTGCCGTGCTGCGTCTATTCGATGTCCCCGAACTGTTTAACCTGCCTTACACTCAGGCGCTAACCCTGACTATTGTAATGATCGGTAGCACTGGTGCTCTATATGCAGTGTTTGGCGGACTTAAAGCGGTTGCGGTGTCAGACACCTTAAATGGTATCGGCTTGCTGCTAGTCGGTCTTGCCGTGCCTCTGTTGGGGCTCGCTGCCCTGGGTGATGGCAGTGTTGGTGATGGGCTGCATATAGTGGCCAATACTCACACTGAGAAACTCAATGCCATTGGTGGACCCAGCGACCCAACACCTTTTGGCACGTTGTTTACCGGGATGATCTTTGCCAACCTATTTTATTGGTGCACCAATCAATATGTAATTCAGCGCACTCTGGCGGCTAAAAATCTCGCTGAGGGACAAAAGGGCGTACTGTTCTCTGGCTTCTTTAAAGTCCTAGTGCCGTTTATGATGATGATTCCCGGGGTGATTGCCTTTCATCTCTACGGCCCGGTTGGCTCGGAGGGCGGTCTGCCATCCATTGATCTGGCCTACCCACAACTGATCCGCGATGTGCTGCCGACCTATGCCATGGGCTTCTTTTTGGCGGTCTTGCTGGGAGCGGTATTTAGCTCGTTCAACTCTCTGCTCAATAGTGCTGCGACACTGTTTTGCTTGGATATCTATCTACCATTGAAAGAGCGGCAGGGTGCCCCAGCAGTGGACGATAAACAGTTGGTCAAGGTGGCCAAGCGCGCCTCGGTGATGATTGCTCTGTTCTCCTTTGTGGTGGCGCCGATGTTGCAGTTCGCTCCGGAGGGGCTGTGGCAGATAATTCGTATTTTTACCGGCTTTTATAACATTCCGGTGATCACGATTGTGATTGTCGGGTTGTTTTCCCGTCGAGTTCCGGCTCTGGCGGCGAAGCTAGTTATCGTTTTTCATGTGATCGCCTATGGGTTACTGAAGTTTGTTTTCGACGATTGGGTGACAATTCACTTCCTCCATCTATACTCGATCCTGTTTGTGATTGAAGTGGCGATGATGCTGGTGATTGGAAAACTGTATCCCCGAGATAAGGATTGGACCTTTAAGCGCAGTGACAAAATAGACTTACGGAGCTGGCGCTATGCTATTCCCTGCGCAGTGACACTGGCTTCGTCGGTGGTGTGGCTGTATCTGCTGTTTTCACCGATCGGTTTGGTCGATGGTATTAGCGTGGCATTTTGGCCACTGATATTGGCGCTGATTAGCTTTAATATACTGATGTGGTGGAATGCTGGCGGACAGGAATTCGCACCAACAGAATAAAAGGCGCAATAAGAATAAGAACAAAAAGCAGAACAATAAATGTGGACTCCATATTGAATAACTCTAAAGCTAATAAGCCTAAGCCAAGGCTCCGCTTCTTTGAAGACGCGGCGGGTCAGCAACATATAGCCGAGGGTGATCAATACCTCTATCAGCGCCCAATACCGAGCCATAATCTGGCGGTCATTGGCACTGGCACTATTGGGCAAGAGCATATGCGTGTGGCGACGCTTCTGGGTCGCGCACAAATCCATGGTATCTACGATACTCAAAAACACAGCATGGATATTGCCGAGGCGAATTTTGCCAGCTACTCGGATAAGTCGCTGCTCCGTTACCCGGATCTAGAGTCTGCCTGCAATGATCCCGCTGTGGATGCTTTGTTTATCTGTACGCCCAACTATACCCATTTCGAGATTCTGCAAACCGCGATTAACTCGGGCAAGGCGATTTTTTTAGAAAAGCCCATGGCCACGGACCTGCAAGATGCTGCGGCCATAGAGGCCATGGCGCGTGCCTACTCTTCGTTTATCCAGATCGGTTTGCAGTACCGCTACAAGGCTCAGTACATAGAGGCATTCCATGAGGCGTTGGACAGGGGCTCTATGGGTGAAATCAAAACCATTAGCCTGAGTGAATACCGGCCGCCGTTTTTGGATAAGGTCGAACAGTGGAATAAATTTAATATTACCAGCGGTGGCACCCTCGTAGAAAAGTGCTGCCATTATTTTGATCTGATTAATCTGCTGGCTCAGTCGCAGCCAGCGAAGGTCTACGCCAGTGGCGGGCAGGGGGTTAACTTTATCGACTTACAGCACCATGGGAAAAAGTCTGATATTGATGATCATGCCTTTGTGATGATTGATTACGCCAATGGCACAGGGGCTAATTTTACTCTGAATATGTTTTGTCATGACTTTAGGGAGGAGCTGATTGTCAGTGGCGATCGCGGTCGTCTAACCGCCAAGGAAGTGTTTAACTTTCATCAACAACAGGGTTCCAAAGCGACTTTGGCGATTGAAGCCGGTGAGCTGGGGCCGTCGAAAACCATGGATGTGACTTACCCTGCACTGATAGAACAGAGCGGTCATCACGGCGCCACCTATTTTGAACATATTGCCTTTGTCGACCAGCTTGAAAACAAGTCGGTGTCGGCGGCGACGCCACTCCAGGGACTCTGGTCAATGATTGTTGCCAGTGCGGCGCAGGCCTCTATGGCTAGCGGCGAGGCCGTGGATATCAATGAATTTATGAGGGCCAATGGTTTGGCCCATTACACAAGCGATTAGGAATATTATGTCTCAAGCTATTAAAGCACCGGCTATTCAAACGCCGGAGATAAAAGTCTCTTCTAGGTCCATGCCCGCTGTGGGTCTGGGTCTGTGGAAGATCGATCAGGACAGTGCTGCAGATGCAGTTTATGACGCAATCAAGGTGGGCTATCGCCACTTGGATAGCGCCGCGGATTATGGCAACGAACAGCAGGTAGGTGAGGGCATCGCCAGAGCCATTGCCGATGGTCTCTGTACTCGTGAAGAGCTGTGGGTCACCACCAAGCTGTGGAATACCTATCATCGTGCCGAGCATGTTGAGGCGGCCTGTCGCCGATCAATGGATGATTTGGGTTTAGATTATATCGACCTCTATTTGGTGCATTTCCCCATAGCCCTGCGCTATGTGGATTTTAATCATCGCTACCCAGCAGAGTGGATCTTTGATCACAGCGCCGAGAATCCGGGTATGGAGCTTGATCAGGTTCCCTTAAGTGAAACCTGGGGGGCTATGGAACAGCTGGTGGAAAATCGCCTAGTGCGTCAAATCGGGGTCTGTAATTACACTGCAGCTCTGTTGCATGATCTGATGAGTTACGCCCGAATTAAACCTGCTATGTTGCAGATTGAATCTCATCCTTACCTTACTCAGGAAGCCTTGTTGCGCACCGCGCGATCCTACAATATGGCCATCACGGCATTTTCGCCCCTGGGCTCTCTGTCCTACGTGGCACTGAATATGGCCAGTGCCAATGACACGGTATTAACCGATCCTTCAGTGCTGGCAGCGGCCCAGCGAAATGGGGTGACTGCGGCACAGGTGGTATTGCGTTGGGGTATCCAGCGAGGCACGGCGGTGATTCCCAAAACCAGTAATCCTCAGCGTTTAATTGAAAACTTAACCCTGACTGAATTTTCTTTAGACGATGATGAGATGGAGGCTATTTCAGCGCTCAATCAGAACCGTCGCTTTAATGATCCGGCGCAGTTCTGCGAAGCGGCGTTTAATACTTTTCACTCGATTTACGATTAGGCTGTTATGACACAATTAAATGTTGAAGAGATCAATCTAGCAGAGCAGCAGCATTATGCTGAGACGCTCTTTCCACTGGCATTCTGCTCAGATCAGCAGGCGAATAAGGCTGTTATAGCCGAGTGGATCTTTGCGAACCGCGATCGCATTGAAGAACAGCTGGCGCTCAGCGGGGCGATTTTATTTCGCGGTTTTGGTCTTAAAGACGATGGCGATTTTGACAATTTTATTCGCGCCTTTGACTGGCCCAACTTTACCTATGCCGAGTCTCTCTCTAATGCCGTGAGACGCAATCGCACGGAGTTGGTGTTTACCGCCAATGAAGCGCCGCCAACGGTATCGATCTTTTTGCATCACGAGATGGCCCAGACGCCGATCTATCCCTCGAAGCTACTGTTTTTCTGTGAGCGCGGGGCGGATGAGGGCGGCGCTACACCAATCTGCCGTTCGGATATCTTGCTGCAGCAGCTTAGAGAACAGCTGCCGGACTTTGTTCGGGACTGTGAAAACAAGGGCGTGCGTTATTCTCAGACCATGCCCCTGGAAGAGGATTTGGCCTCAGGTCAGGGCCGCAGTTGGCAGAGCACGCTGAGTGCCGAGAACCGCGAGCAGGCTGAGGGCAAGCTTGATAATCTGAATTACGACTGGCAGTGGCAGCAAGATGGTTCTTTGAGTGTGACTACGCCTGTGCTGCCAGCGGTGCGTCAGCTCGATGATGGCCGAACGGTGTTTTTTAATCAGCTGATCGCGGCCTTTCGCGGTTGGAAAGATGCCCGTAATAGCGGCGAAAAATCGATCTGTTTTGGTGATGGTTCGGCTATAAATAGCAATCATATGGCTCTGGCCATTGAGCTGGCTGACAAGCTGACTTTTGATATTCCATGGCAGTCTGGCGATGTTGCCATCTTGGATAATTTTTTGGTTATGCATGGGCGGCGTCCCTTCCAGGGGAAGCGCGCTGTATTGGCCTCACTGATCGCGTAATAAAAAGCTTAATAAGGAAAGAGTGATGAAAACGATTTTTTTAGGTCTGCTCTTAACACTGGCCGCACCCCTAGTAAGTGCCGAGTATTCCCGCACCTATATCGAGTCTTATCCACTGCAGATGGCCTCGGTGAATGGCCTTGAAATGGCCTACCGAATAGTTGGGCAGAACCCAGATAGTCCTAAGGTAGTGATTATTATGGGCCTTGGGGGCTCCAATTTAGTCTGGGGAGATACCCTGGTGGAAGGCCTTGTTGAGGGTGGCTATGAACTGCTGATGTTTGATAATCGCGATGTCGGTGGCTCTACTCGTTTTGATGACTGGGGACAGCCGACCCTCTGGTTGCAGCTGATTAAGCAAAAGATCGGCTTACCCGTCAATGCTCCCTATACCCTGGATGATATGGCGGCGGATACGGTGGCGCTAATGGATCATCTGGGTTATCGGGATGCGCATATTATTGGCACCTCAATGGGCGGCATGATTGGCCAAGTTATCGCCGCGCAATATCCTCAGCGCACCCGCAGTTTGGTTTCTATTATGTCTTCCACTGGGGCGCGCCATTTGCCCTGGCCGACACGGCGGGCCGAGGGCAATTTACGTGAGCTTGCGGTGGGTGATGCTGCTGCTGAACGGGACGCGATGATGCGCGCCCGAGGTTTCTTTCCTGAATCCATGCCGCGCCAACTGATGGCGATTTTTAAGTCAGGTGATCGCTCTGACGATGTGGCCAGTATTCAAGCCAGCACTCTGGTGATGCACGGTGTTGATGACACTCTGGTGCCGCCACCACATGGTGTGCATACCGCTGAGTTAATTCAGGGCTCGGAATTTGTGCTACTTGAGGAGATGGGCCACAACATGCCGGAGAATGTTTTGCCGGAGTTGATCTCGCGGATGCGCGGGCATATGGATAAGGTTGAGGCATTCTCGACTAGAGCACCTAGTAGAGAGCCCATAGTGTATTGAATAGTGGAGACTGTAAAAAAAACTGTGTAACTGTCTATCATTAAACCCAAACATGGGTGAGGATAGACGTTATGAACAAGAAAGACCTGCAGGCATTCCTGTTATTCCCTCTCTGAATGAGATGCTGGGCACAGCCCGGCTTATAAAGCCTTTTTAATCTTGCCATCAAAACATCCTTGTTTTTTTTTCGACTATTTAGTTACTTTAAGTGTATCTTCGTTATTTCTTCAGTTCCGGTCCTTTTCAATGACTCTGACCCCATTGATCCCACCAGGAGCTCAATGCGCTCGTTAACAGCCTCAGCCACCGGGTCGCTCACTGTCTGGAAAAGCGTAGTCTGTTGGAACGCGATGTAGAGAATGCCTGATTAACATTGGGGCAGGCTGAAGACGAGGTGTTAACTCAGTTACAGGGCCACTCTGTTACTTACCGGATTGCTACTGGTCCTCAGCAGGGCCGCAAGGCATTTACCTTGTAAGCGTTGCCTGGGCGAGAAGATCAGGCAACGACCAGCAGTCGCGCGGCCAACCATGCGGGTTCTTCCCTGCATGCCGGTGTCCCGATCCGACAAGTTCTGTCGGATAGTAAGATGCCTATAAAACAACCCTATTATCCCTATCGTTTGGTGGTTATTTCCGGTGTATACTTCGAGAAAATAATAAAAAAATAAAGAGAGTATCAACCATGAGTTCAATGAAGTTCGTTACTTTTCCGGCTTATTTATTGTCCGCTTTGCTAATGACAGCCTGCGGCAGTGACCCAGCAAAATTTGCCGAGGTTGATTCGCAGCGCTTACTTAATGCCGCCGCAACTCCTGAAGAATGGCTCACCTATGGCGGTACCTATGATGAACAGCGTCACTCTGGTCTGAAACAAATCGACAGGTCCAACGTCAGTGAGCTAGGTGTCGCTTGGACCTATAATCTAGCCACAGAGCGTGGTGTTGAATCCACTCCGATTGTCGTAGACGGTGTTATGTATGTAACTTCTGCCTGGTCGGTGGTTTATGCCCTTGACGCTAAAACCGGTAGTGAACTCTGGGTTTATGACCCTAAGGTTGATCGAGCGGTGGGCGCTAAAGCCTGTTGTGATGTGGTTAACCGCGGAGTAGCGGTATGGAAGGGTAATGTTTATGTCGGTGTTATTGATGGGCGACTTGAAGCTTTAAATGCTGCCACCGGCGAAAGGGTTTGGAGCACAGTTACCGTTGACCAGTCTAAGCCATACACCATAACCGGCGCGCCGCGTGTCGTTAAAGGTAAGGTACTGATTGGTAACGGTGGCGCAGAACTGGGTGTCAGAGGCTATGTATCTGCTTACGCTGCGGCGACAGGTGATCTGGTGTGGCGTTTTTATACCGTGCCAAACCCCAATAAACAGCCTGATGGCGCGATCTCTGATAGCGCGCTTAAAGACATCGGCAACCTAACCTGGGGCGATGAAGGTGCCTGGACCACCGACGGCGGTGGCGGTACTGTTTGGGATTCAATTATCTATGACGATGTGAACGATAATGTTATTTTTGGTGTTGGAAACGGCTCGCCCTGGAACCGTGATGTTCGAGATGCCGGGAAAGGCGATAATTTATTCTTATCGTCGATTGTTGCCGTCGATGCTGCAACGGGTGCCTATAAGTGGCACTTTCAAACCACTCCCGGTGACAACTGGGACTACACAGCCACCCAAACTATTATTTTGGCCGATCTGCCAATCGGTGTAGACGGCGCCACTCGGCGAGTTGCCATGCAAGCGCCCAAGAATGGTTTTTATTACCTCTTAGATGCTGCCACAGGCGAGTTCATTTCTGGTGAATCCTTTGTGCCTCAGAACTGGGCGGAGGGCTTAGATGCCAATGGACGTCCGATAGAAAACCCACAGGCCCGTTATGGCGAAACACCGTTTATGCAAAACCCGGGTCCTTTGGGCGCGCACAATTGGCAGCCAATGGCGTTTAACCCAGACTTAAACCTTGCCTACATACCTGCACAAGAAGTGCCTGATTTTTATGCGAGTGACCATTTATTCAACGCGCGCTCACAGAGCTGGAACACCGGCACAAATCTCGCGGCGGGTATACCCATGGATCTCGATCTTGCTACAGCCATGGCCCTTAGAGCAACGCTCAAGGGACGCTTGATTGCTTGGGATCCTATCACTCAGAGCGCTCGCTGGAGTGTGGAGCACAGTAATGCTTGGAATGGTGGCGTTCTTTCCACCGCGGGTGGTTTGGTGTTTCAGGGGCGTTTAGAGGGAGAATTTGCTGCCTATAATGCGGCAACGGGTGAGAAGTTGTGGCACCAAAATGTTAAATCTGGTGCGGCCTCAGGGCCCGGCACCTACCAAATTGATGGTGACCAATACGTGACTATAACTACCGGTTGGGGCTCTGCCTATGCTCTGGCGGGCGGATCAGCTTATGATCAACCTGTGCCTCCTATTGTTGGCAAAGTGGTAACCTTTAAGTTGGGTGCAACGGAAACGATTCCAGATCCAAATTTGGTCATGGCCCCGCGCACACCTAAAGCAGAAAGATTTGGTGATGCAGAGATGATTCAACTCGGCTTTGAGCAATACCACTTTAACTGCCGTGTTTGTCACGGTCCTCTGGCGATAAGCTCTGGCGTATTACCTGACTTACGCTGGTCATCTATTTCAGCAAGTGCCGAGGCATGGCAAGCCATAGTGATTGACGGAGTTCTAGCAGATAACGGCATGGTGTCTTTTTCCGACGCCCTCAGTCCAACCGATGCTGAGGCTGTGCGTGCCTATGTTATTAAGCAGGCCCATGATGGTGCCGCACTGGAGGCCGAGGTGGCGGCTCTAATGGCCGCTCAGGCTGCCGAAGCAGCTCAGCCCCAGGAAGATAGGTAAACCATAACACGGTCATCGAGGGACTCCCTTACTGACCAGCTTCTGACCAGCTTGGTTTGGCTGAGCTTTTACCAACACGACAAGCACATAAATCGATCCAGGGGACTGTTCAGGTGCCCTGGGTTGTAGTCGGTGCGGGCCTAACCGGTCTGGCATGCTTTCGGCGTTTAGCGGAACTCGAATCAATGGGGCCAGAATCAATGGCAATCCAATCAATGGGGTCAGAGTCATTGATCCCAATTATTGACCGCCTATCCCCACTACGCTTTCTCTTTCTGGCAGCTCTGCCACATGCTAACTGAACTTCTTTAATAAACTTTTCACTTCCAACAGCCCAACCTTTATTGGTTGCATATCGTAACTCTTTAAGTGTAATCCCCCCAATAAACCAAAGGCACAAAACGGAGAAAATTCCACTAAGATATAGAGAGGAATTTTTTATGAGAAAGTCTAAATTTTTTGAGCGGGAGATTCGATATTAGTCAGGTTGGAATCAAAGGGTTTTGAGATCCCTCGTCGTTACACTCTGTCGGGATGAACAGTTTGGGTGGGGCTGGGTTTAAAACGTCTATGTCACCCTGAGCGCAGCCGAAGGGTCTCATTCAGGTCACTCCAAATATCAGAAATATGTTATGCCGAGCCATTCATCGGTCATTTTAAATAATCTAGCTGTGCTCTCGAACCATCTCCGGCCATTTAGAGCCACCTATCTAGTGCTGTCTCGGACGAATGTGAGAGATCTCAAAGAGATCCTTCGGCTGCGCTCAGGATGACAGTTAAGGCGTCAGTCTGTCAGTTAAGGCATCAGTCTGTCAGCAGGGTTATAGTCTACGGCCGTCTGCATGAGATCCTTCGGCTGCGCTCAGGATGACAGTTAGGGCGTCAGGATGACAGTTAGGGCGTCAGGATGACAGTTAGGGCGTCAGGATGACAGTTA